>CAYTHG010000356.1:0-4419 GCA_964437525.1 uncultured Myxococcales bacterium
ACTTGCTAATCTTCTTTCCCTTTGTTGCCTGAAAGAGATTGATGCTATCCAGTAATTCTGCGATGTTCTTTTTAGTGTCAGATCGCTGTTGATCTTTTGCAGCTTCGGACTCTGCCTTCCTCAATTCAGCATCCAACATAACCCGTTGCATATCTGAAATGCTTTTGAGGTAGCGCTCGGCATTCATCCTATCTTGCAATCGCCCCATTGAAAAATTTCTATTCCATTCGATCTTTTTTTTTGAAATTGCCGCCTCGATCACAGATTCATCAGTGACCTCCAAGTCCAGCCCAAGAATCATAAAATAATTTTCTCTTTTTTCCATAATTTACTTCTTTAATAAGCTTAGCCGCCCGCCTTGGGCGCGCAGGTTTCCACCAGTTTCGGTAATTACTTGGGCTATGGTTGAAAAGGTTTCCGTCAGATGATCTTGTGAGGTAAAGATCCCTGCCTCCTCCATCGAAGCGATATCCTTTAAAAAGGCTTCATCTGCTCCACCAAATCCGATGGCAATTACTTCTATGCTCTCCTTATGACATTTCTTTGCCTGGTTGATTGCCTTGTCTTGATAGGACCACATGCCGTCTGCAAGGACGATGAGAAAACGTCTTCCTTCAACATCCTTAAGTAGGCTAAGCCCTTCATCAAATGGGTGGCCACTGTTACCGACTCCTGTCTCACAGCTTTCCAAGCCTTCGATAGCATTCTCGATTTTGGCTGCATTCTGAGAAGCCTCCAACTTCACACGCACATCGTTCGAGAATGCAATCACTCCAAGAGAACTGCTGGCCAAATCCAGATTTTCAAGAAATCCTTTGGCAGCTTTTTTAGCATCGCATATCGGTTGACCCGACATGGAGCCGGACATATCAAAGGCAAGATAGGCGGTGATGTGTTCCATTTCTGGCTGCAACGATGGTGCTTGAAGAAAACGATCAGGAATATCTGTCGGCAGTTCTTCAACGGTAACGGGCAAATCTATACCACCGCTCTGAGTCTTGGCAGAAACATCGACCGTTTCGTTAATATCATAGCGATAAGTGATATCTATAACGGTCCCATCTTTTTCCGCTGGAACCTGGTGGACCACATAGCGTCCAAGATAGGTAACGTCTCCTGGCTGCTCTGAATCACCCTGCGTCATGAAGATTTCAACAGTATTGTCACTCTTAGATTTGGTTGAGAAATGCTTGAAGGGCCGCTGCATTTCGCAAGGAATGGACTTGTTTTTGGGCAGAATAACACTGTTTACATAAGCTGACTTGTCGGCGTTGATAGCGATCATGCCTAGGCCATGATTCGTAACATCTCTGATTTTCGTGATTCCGCCTAGAAACAATTCATTTTTTTCCCCGCCGCTCTCAACGATCCGATTATGCGCTACAGCCGCCGCACCCAGGGCGACCGCTTCATCGACATTGATGCCCCTAATGGGTGCCTTGCCGGACAGGCACGTTACAAAGTCTGTCACCATGGGCATTCGAGTTGAACCTCCGACAAGTAAAATCCCTTTCAGGTCGGCTGGCGACTTGCCCATATCTTCCAAAATGCTGGTAGTCATGGATACGGTGCATTCCATCAAATCCCGAGTCAATCGATTGAAGGTGTCCCGATCAATTGAGTATCTGGCTCGCTCACCCTGATGGTTGATGGAAACGGCTACACTTTGTGTGTCCGACAACTTTTTCTTTGTTTTTTCTGCTTGAACATATAGATCGGCCAAGCTCTCTGCATCTTCAAAGGGGTCCGTTCCATATTCCTCCTTGAAGCTCGATGCGAGAAATTCAATGATGCGCTCATCCCAATCTTTTCCGCCCAGATTGTGGTCACCTACTGAACTGATCACCTCAATGCCATCTGCATCCAACGAAAGGAGGGCAACATCGAATGTGCCGCCGCCTAGATCATAGACAAGCAAAGTACAAGGATCGATATTTCCCTTCATGCCATATGCAACGGCTGCTGCAGTGGGCTCGTTGATGATTTGCAGGATGTTCAAACCAGCCATTTCACCAGCTTTGATGGTGGCATTACGCTCAGGTGCTTTGAAATAAGCCGGTACGGTTATAACGGCATCGGTTATAGTCTCTCCAAGTTCTTTCTCAGCGTCCTGCTTCAACTTTTTAAGTATCATGGCAGACAAATCGAGAGCGCTGTAGTGTTTACCGTCGACTTCAAGAAAGAAAAACGAGCTCCCCATCTGTCGCTTAAAGAAAGCGGCGATTGGATAGATGCCCAGTTCCTGATACTCTTTCGCCTCTTCTCCGATAAGGATTTCGCCTTCCTTGAAGCAGATCACGGAGGGGAGAATGCTCTTCCCCTGATCCACCTTGATGATTTCCGGCCTGCCATGGGGACCGATATATGCAATGGCGGAATTTGTCGTGCCCAAATCGATACCAACGGTAACTCCCATTTAACGGCCTTTCTTCATAGCATTTCCATGTAAGCGACAGCCTGAATATCTAATTTCAAGCCCGAAACTCAACGTCAATGCCAATTCAAGGGATCATGCACTCCCTAATCCGAGATGGTTTGGGTAAGCATCTGAGATTTGGCTTCTTCCATTTCTTCGTCTTTCATAATGCACAATGTATTGAACTGCGAATCGATTTCGCTGTTCGTCGTCATATCTCTAGCGTGAACCTTCAGAAGTCCATCGTCACTCAAATGGAAACTGATTTCCACCTCGGAGCCAGCTGGCAGGGGTTTGGTGAAACGCAACTCGGCCTGCCCGATCTCCTCTTCCGGGTTCAATTCGATATTTTCTTCCCTCAAGGTGTTTTCGATGCATCGGATGGTCACGCCTTCCTGTCCATCACGATACACACTGAATGTTTGAGTCACATCAGCAGGCAGGCTATCATCGACGAAGATAAGGTTCGAGACCTTCTCGTGCTTATCATTTGAATCGATGACCACAACACCGAAGGATCTGGAGGTAACGTTTATTACTTTTTTATTTGCGAGATCGTTCAGGTCCGGAAGGCTCATCCCACGCTTTTCGGCGACTTTTTCTCGGGCGCGGTTCAATTCATCTTCCGGTACATCGTCGATGTTTTCAACCTTCTCGCCAAGGATATCTTGTACTTCAAGTTTTATCTCCC
This sequence comes from uncultured Myxococcales bacterium, assembly GCA_964437525.1. Lineage (GTDB taxonomy): Bacteria > Myxococcota_A > SURF-8 > SURF-8 > SURF-8 > JAKQSH01. The sequence continues at coordinate 3,108 of CAYTHG010000356.1, forward strand.
GATCCAGGTTACACATATGACCAAAAAGCGCCGCACCTTTGGCGACCGCTTGATTAGGGTCGAATTGTATAACTTCGTAGGGATAGCGTTTCTTAATTCCCTCAATGACCTGAGGCATATACGTGGAGCCGCCGACAAGCAGTATTTTATCCACAGAATCGAAGCCTTTTTCTTTGATTCGTTCAAGCAACTGGTCTGTCAGCGAGAAAGAACTGGCCAAGGGACCTTCGGTAAGATTGTCAAATTTCTCACGAGTCAGTTCGATGGTTATGCGCTCTCCATCGTATACCACGCGCTTGGAAACGGTGTTTTTCGTCGATAGGCCTTGTTTGATTTCTTCGGCAATTCCCATGAAATCCATAATTGCTTCTTTGTTTTCGTTGATATCGTCAACGGAAACCCCGATTTCCTCAGAAACTTCTAACACTATATAGTCACAAATAAGTTCGTCCCAATTCTTGCCACCGAGTTGATCATCACCCCCGGTAGCTAACCCTTTTATTACACCTTTCTCTGTTCGAATCACTGTGATGTCGAAAGTGCCGCCACCAAGGTCGTAGACCAGAATTGTCTGATTGTCATCGGCTTCTATACCGTAATCGATCGCTGCAGCAGTTGGTTCTGGAATTACATACAGAACGTTCAAACCTGCTAATTCACCGGCTTGTTTGGTGGCTTCCTTCTGTGAGGTTCCGAAATAGGCAGGAACGGTAATCACTACATCCGTTATTTTATCAATTGTCATCGCCTGAGCATCAGTGACTAGTTTTTTTAGTATGTAGGCAGATACCTGCTGCGGCGAGTAGGTTTGACCATGATGCTCACAGGTCCAATTCTCCTTGCCCATTACTCTTTTGACGGTCGATTCGACCATCCCCGGGTTGATGGGGAGTTCTTCCTTTGCCGACTCGCCCACAACGACATTGTCCTTGCTTTCGAAGTAAACCACGGATGGTGTTGTAAGTTTACCCAAGCTATTGGGTAAAACAACGGGCTTACCGTGTTCGTCGACATGCGCGATGCAGGAATAGGTTGTCCCAAGATCTATGCCATATACGTTGCCTGCCATTTTTTCCTCCTTCTGTCCACACCAAAAGTGGGGGGCTATACTTCGGTTTTATTGATCTACTGGACCATCGTCCTTTTCTGATGAATCGATTCGCTCGATTGGAGCTACACCATCAGTAGTCACTGATAGCTCTTTCTCGTTCTTTATTTCAGGCGATCCTTTTTCAAGGACATAGACGGCAACGCGTTCTTTGACGAGAATAGTGTTGCCTTGTTCAAATCCGGGATGTACGGAATCGGCCAC
>CAYTHG010000357.1:0-4418 GCA_964437525.1 uncultured Myxococcales bacterium
TCTTACGCTTTTAGAGAATTTCGAGTAAAATATGAACTCAAGTTGAATAAAAATGGAAATAATCATGAAAAAATATTCTGTGATGCTTCTTCTAATCAGCCTGATGTCATTTTCATATATGTTGTCGGTATCGGCCCAAGAAGACGGTGCCGCCCCGCCGCCTGATATTCCCTCTGCGAACGAAAAACCGCAGGATGCTGAAGTCAGAACCGGCGCTCAGGCCACAGGCACTCCGCCCGTGCAGGAAGGCTTGCTCATGCCGCCAGCATACAAACTCGACAATAATAAGGTACTGCCGGAGAAGTCCGGTCTGGATAAAAGCCTGCCTGTTCCTCTGTTGAGAGTCCCCGACAAACCTTTGGGAGCCGGGGAAGTGCTTGTGGAATGTCTATGGCTTTCTGCCGGGAGAGCGTATATCCAGAAGCAATTTACACAGCTTGGTAAGCTGATAAAAATGGTCGAGTTGCAGCGGAGTTTTGACAAAGATGGTGAATTTGCAACCATCGCCGAGTTGTCCTTGAAAGAAGACGATCTGGCTCAAGATGAAATCGGTGAAAAGGCCGCATACTATCGGGTAAAGGTTTCTAAGGGGAAGTTGTTCAACCTGTCCAATACTCTCGGTCCCATAAAAGCAGCCAGCCAGGGCTCCGGTATGGGAATGATCCTGTCCCTTGCTTTTCTCCTCTTGATTCTGGGCGTCGCCGGATTCGTGATTTTCCGAGTACGGAAAGGTTAGTCCAGCCAGCGGATGACGAGCAGTTCCGAGAGAAAAACCAGAATCAACAGCCACGACAGCCAGCCAGTCTGTTCTTTCCTGTGAGTCGGTACCGCTCCCGATAAAGTCGATGACGTGCTGCCTTCACCGAACAACTTTTCGATTTTCGCAGGGTTCGCCGCGCTCAAGTCGGATTCGCGGGTATTGAAATTGACGGCGATTGTCTTTTGCTCATCACCGGAGTCCAGAAGATAAAACCCCGGTTCACCGCCCCCTTCGAATCCATAGCCCTTTTCTGTTTTGACTATACGCTTTTTCTCTCCTGCTACGGTGCTTGCAAGCATTCGTTCCTGTGCGTCAAGTTTATCCAGGGGCAGGCTCTCGCCGACAAGTATGGAAGGTGACAGGTTCTCTATGGAAAATCCCGCCAGATAAAAAACCGCCTCCTGTATCAAGGGCAAAAATCCCGGTTGAATCGAAATGTCGTTCCAGGCGCGGTCTATGCTGGAAGTGAAGAACATGCTGCGGCCTTTGCCGTACTCCACGGAAATCAAAGCCGGTGCGTTGTTGGTGTATCTCAGAAGAACAGTCTTGCCCGGCTTGGCCTGGGGGGAAAGCGTGTAGTATTTATCGATAGCCGCATTATAAAGGCTGGTGGCGTTTTGATCGTCGAAGATCCTGAAAAGCGGGTTGTTGTAATCAAGACCTGCCAGGTGCAGTGTCACGCCTGCAGGTGTTTCAGCCGTGGCTTCTCCTGCCTGCTTGGGACCGCGCAGCATTCCCGGCAGCAGGGGAGAGAGATAGCTGTTGTAGCTGTCGGGATCGGTGTTTTCTCCCACCGATACAAACAAACCTCCGCCGCCTCCGACAAATTCCACCAACGCTTGCGCAGCATCTTTTTTGAGGACCGCCAGATGAGCAAGAAACACCACGTCCTGTTCGACAAGGCTTGAGGCTGCAAACTGGTCCGGGGTGATGATTTCGACTTCTATTCTCGCACGATTGAGACCGCCGGGATCGAGCGCCCGCTTGAGGTAGAAAACTTCGTCGCGGTAGTCGATCTCGGACGATTCGCCGTTGACTACCAGTATCCTAACTGTCCTTGAAATATCCAGTGCTGCGTATCTGAAGTTGTCGTCTGACAGACGATCCTTCATCAAGCGTGCTTCGATTCTCAACGAGCCGGTTTTGCCTATGCTGTGAACGAATTCCTTTTGCGCTTCGGCTCCGGCTTCGATATCAAAAAAACCGTTGGCTACGTTTTCTTCGTTGATGAAAAGCGAGATGGGAACGCGGCTTGCCTTCTGAGTCGAAAAATTGGCCACGCCGATTTTGATGTTCCAGTCGCTTGAGCCTGTGAAATAAGAGCGCTCGGCTTCTATTCCGGTAATCGCCAAATTACCCAGAAGACTTTTCTGGCGCATATCTACAAGCACCGCCTGCGGGCTTTCTTCTTCTCCGCTCCACGGCAGCGCCTCCAACTCGTAGCCGCTTTTCGTAAAGTCTCCGACCAGATACACGTATTTCCCGGATTGCGTCGCAGTGCGCAGCATGACATCAGCCGCTTCAAGCGCTCGCGGCAAATCATCCGCCGCCCAGCCGACTTTCAATCTGTCAAGAAATCTCAGGGCGTCGCTACGGTTGTATGTCAACTCCAGGTTGCCTTGGGTCGAAGCTGGCGAGGCGACAATGGCGAAAGAATCGCTGTCCGCAAACCCTGCAATAAGTTCCCGGGCTTTTTTTATGGCTTGTTTAAAAAGAGCTTTGTCTTCGTATTCCGCGCGCATGGAAGCCGATCTGTCTATCACGATGACACGGGCGGCATTGCCCTTGTCCTTGCCATCGGCAAGCCCCGAAGATTCGGGGATTGTGTATGGTCGGGATAGAAGCAAAGCCAGAAAAGCGATGAAGAGCGTTCGCAGAAGAAGCAGCAGAAACTGTTTCAGCTTTAAATGACGCGCCAATTTTTTGTTTGAAAGAATAACGAAGTGTATGGCTGAAAAGGGTTGCCTGATGGCGCGGCGACGGTTTGTCAAATGAATGATAACCGGCAGACTTGCCAGAAGAAGCCCCCATAAAAAAGCCGGATTGACAAAACCCCAACTCATTATTTGTGCTCCCGTGCGTGCAGGAATGACAAAAGAGCCTCATCCTGAGGGGTGGCGGTGCTGATGCGACGGTATATGATGCCATTATTCAGGCATTCATTTTCTAGGCCTTTGCAGTATTCGTCGAAAACCTTCAAGTATTCCTGACGGATTCCGTCCGGGTCTGCAAAGACCAGCGCTTCGCCCTCCATGTCCACGAATTCTGTCAGTCTGTCGAAGGGGAATTCTATTTCATGCGGGTCGAGTACATGCAAAAGCGCCACATCGTTACGATGCGATCTTATGCTTTTGAGTAACCCCAGCACTTCCGGGCGCACATCCAGCATGTCGGAAATCATTATCAGCATGTGGCGGCCCCGCATGTTGGTGGCCAGCCATTCGAGCGCCGAAACCGCGTCGGTTTCGCCCTCGGCTTCTAAGCGCACCAGAGATTCCAGAATCTCGCGGTAATGCTGCCATGTGGAGCGTGGCGGAATAACCGTTCCGGTTTTTGCCGAATAATCCAGAAGACCGGCTGCGTCCTGCTGACGTATCAAAAGATAAGCGCAGGCAGCCGCCAGAACCGAGGCGTATTCGAGCTTGGATTCTTCGCCCGATGCATAAGCCATGGAGCCGGAGCTGTCTATCAGCAGCCATGCTCTCAGGTTGGTTTCGTCCTCGAATTTCTTTATGTAATAGCGATCCAGTCTGGCGTAGGCTTTCCAGTCGATATGGCGGATTTCGTCGCCGGGCGTGTATTCGCGGTGTTCGGCAAACTCTATTGAAGAGCCGTGGTGGGGACTGCGGTGCAGTCCCGTCATCGCTCCTTCTGCAACCATGCGGGCTTTCAATTGCAAATTGCCCAGTCTGGTTATCAGTTTCGGAGAGAGTATGTCGGATGCTTTTTTCATCTGGCCTTGGGATCGGGCAGCGTGTCGAGTATGCGTCTGACAATATCGCCGGAAGATATGCCTTCGGCTTCGGCGTGGAAGTTGCGCACGATGCGATGTTGCAGTACCGGAACGGCCAGAGCGCGGATATCCTCTATAGTGGCGGCAAAGCGCCCTTTAAGAACGGCGCGGGCTTTGGCGCCCAGTATCAGGTATTGAGAGGCGCGCGGCCCGGCTCCCCATTGCAGCCATTGACTCACAAAATCAAGTCCCGCCTCTTTATCCGGGCGCGTGGCTCGGGTTAATGCGACCGCGTAATCTATCACGTTGTCGGCCACCGGCACGCGCAGAACCAGATTTTGCAAAGATATGATTTCCTCAGGCGACAAAAGGCGCGAAAGTTCCGGGCTGTATGTCGATGTGGTATTGGCGACGATCTGTCTTTCCTCGTCTTCGCTCGGGTAGTTTACATCAACCATAAACATAAAGCGGTCGAGCTGCGCTTCCGGCAACGGGTAAGTGCCCTCCTGCTCGATGGGGTTCTGGGTCGCAAATACCAGAAAAGGCGGTTCCAGTTTATAGGTCTGGCCGGAAGCCGTGACCTTGTATTCCTGCATGGCCTGCAAAAGAGCTGCCTGAGTCTTTGGAGCTGCGCGGTTTATCTCGTCGGCAAGCAGGATATTGCAAAAGACCGGCCCCTTGATGAAGCGCATCTCACGCTTGCCG
>CAYTHG010000358.1:0-4402 GCA_964437525.1 uncultured Myxococcales bacterium
TCGGGTACAGGTAATGACTTCAGAGGTTTTGCTGTCAACAAAGACATGATCTACGGCGCGACTTCCGGTTCAGAGCTTGCTATCTATAGAGTCTGGGACAAGGAGAGCCCGGAAAAGATCCTTGAAAGCGATTTCGGTGGAGATTTCCGCAGTTCTTACAGAAATACTGTGATTCCCTTCGGTGCCAACTACCTGTTTGTCGGTTCCCGCTTGTCGGGAGGATTCGGTGGGTTTGTGAATTACGTAGATGTTCTGCAAGGAGAAGAGCAGGTTGCGTATTCGAACATCGCTTATTCCAGCAACAATTGGGAGTCATACACCTATAGAGCGGTAAACGACGCTGTGGTCTATGGAGATAGCCTGATTGTCGCCAATGTGTACGATGGCCTCGACTGCATGAGCATTTACGATTTGCGCGATCTCTCGCAGCTAACGCATGTTGGAAATTATGGCGATGGCGCTGCCTGCGGCTCGGTAGATACAAACGGCGGGTATATTTATGCTACCAGGCGCAATCCTCTCTCAAGTCCTACCAGAGTTGAAACATATAGATTCTTGTCTGCCGATCCCCTTTCAGGTGCGACCCCGATTGACTCTACAACTCATTTGAGTGGATGGAAAGGTGCCGACGTTGTGGTATACGCCGACTATATTCTGTCGAGTAAGGACCGCACTGGATCAAGTGGCGACTCTATAAGGATTTATCAGGGAGATGTCGGCTGGAACCAGATTTCTTCATTCTTCCCGTATGCAAACGATTACCACAACTTTGAGTGGTACGGCAATTTCCTGTTCACGCCAGTCGGTCAGACATGGGATCTTTCGGATCTGGCAGCTCCCGAACAATATTCAAGTATAGGCTCGGGCCGCGAAGTCCGCGTCAGTGGTGCGACGGTGTTCTACAGAGACGGAGCTTTGATGGGCTACAGCATGAAACCTTAATGTCTTTTACTAATAAAAAAAAGCGGGGCATTTGCCCCGCTTTTTTGTGTCTTGTTTTTAGGTGTATCAAGCAAACATCGGTACTTTGCATTGATAGACATCACGGGCGCGGTTGAGCATACACTCGGATGTATGCATGTTGTGAACCAGTGGGTTGGCGGCTAAAGCCTTCAATACTTTTCTGATATCCTGCGATGCAGCAGCTTCGGCTGCCAGACGTTGGTAATCTTCCAGGAATTTTAAGAGTCCCTGCTGTTCTTCAGGGATAGGACCGGCGGGCAGGGTGGTGATGGAATCTTTGCTGACCAACGTGCGAACTTCGGCTACCGTGTTTTCGTCGAAGTAGGGTGTGGCTTTGCCGTTGCGCGTGTTATGGACCAGCTTTTTCGGTTCATCCGACAAAAGAGCCAGAAGCGTCATTACTGCGAAGTCGCCGAAATCCTTGCCGCCGCGATGGTGCTTGAGTTCCGGAACTTCCTTGGCTCCCTCTTCTTTGAAGTGATCGTAGTATAAAGGCATTTTCTTTAAAATGTCCTCGGTGCGGGTGCCGTTCTTTCTGAAGTAGTCCACGAACGCGGGTGCTTTGGTGTAATAGGCCATGTAGGAGTTCGGGTAAAAGCCGGGGTATTTATGTGCCAGGCGTAGGGACTCGTTGTAGCGCAGCATGTATTCGCCGCCGTGCTTGTTGGCGGAGGCCGGGAATTCCTTGGGCAATTCGCCGATGGGAACGCCGGAATAGCTTATGTTGGAATGCCAGGTGGCGTGGTTCAAACCGCTTGTTTCAAAGTCGAAGTCGCGCGGGTTTTCGACTCCCAGGGCCATACCCAGAGCAGCCAAATCGCCGTCGAACTGGTCGCACAGGCCGATGACATTTTTGAAACCTCTGTCTAAAAGCGCCTGCGTGACGATATTGGTGGGGTTGGTGTAGTTCAGCAGCATGGCCTTTGGTGCGTGGGCTTCCATTGCGTCTGCCAGCTTGAAGGCTTCGGGAACCGAGCGCAGGGCAAAGAAAAATCCGCCGGGGCCGACTGTTTCCTGTCCGGGAATATCGAATTCCAGCGGCAGGGTTTCGTCAATCTGACGACAGTCTAACAGGCCGGGCCTTGATGTGTTCAAAACGAAATCGGTGCCTTTGACGGCCTCTACCAAGTCCATCGTGGCGTTTACTTTAAACTCGGCACCTTTGTTAGCTGCCATTTTGGCGCAGAGCGGATGCACTATTTCAAGGTGTTCTTCATCTATGTCCATCAGGCGCAACTCGCCTAAATCGATTGTTTTTGCATGGTGAATGATGGCCTGCATCAGGCCGGGCATATAGGCACTTGCGCCGCCGACAATTGTTAATGTGTTTTTCACAGCAATTCCTCCAGATCAGATAAAATATCGAAATCTTCCACTACACCGCCGCGAAGTCTAAGGATTCTCGCGGCTGTCTTATTTGCAATTCTAAGTGCTTCTTCAGCTTTTTTGCCTTTTATCAAGGCCGATAACAACCCGCCGCAAAAGGCATCGCCCGCGCCCGTAAAGTCGAGAGCTTCGACTGTTTCGGTTTTAACCGATACATGTTTGCCGCCTATAAACGCTTCGGCTCCGTCCTTGCCTTTGGTGACGACTAAATCCTTTGCTGCTCGTCCGGGAAGAGTGTCGAAAGCCTGCGGAATACCGCCTGATATCGCTTCGGCTTCCTTGTCGTTGAGAATCAGAAGATCCCAGGGGCAGTTTTCGAGTTTTTGAACGCGTTCGAATTCTTCCGGTCTCCAACAACCCGAGACGCAGATATTAGAGCCGTCAGCGCGTGCTTTTTCGATTTGTTTTTCAAGAACGTTGGCTTCATTCAGGCCGGCAAGGTGAATCCATTTTGCCTTCGGAAAATCAGGACAGGCGTTTAGCGCGTCCTTGTCTTCACGGCTCAAAAAGGCACGGTCATTATCGTAGGGAAAGACCATCGTGATTCCGGGGTTGTTTTTGGCTTTCCAGGCTTTCGAGGCAATGCCGCGAGATTCCAAAAAAGCCGAGATAGCGAAGTCGGTGAATCCCTTGCCGTGCGGGTAGAGCAGAACGACATCGAGTCCCAATGCCTTTGCCACCGAAGTGGTATTGAGCGCTCCGCCAAGTCCAACATGAATATCGTCGGAGTAGATTTCTTCTCCGGGATTGGGTTTTATATCGCCTTTGGGTAGAAACATCTCAAAAAAGACGTAACCCAATACGCAAAGGTCGTATGTTTTATTGTCGCTGTTCATGGGAATAAATAACTTCCAGTCTATGGCTATCAACAATGACAGGGGCATATTATGTCCAGAGAAAGATTTAGTCAAATATACTAACAACCTTAACTGTTTTCTCGATCTGATCCATGATGAAAACCTGTGTCGTTTTAGGCTGATGTTGAATTATGGCTACATATTTTGAAAAAAAGACGGGACAATAGTAGTCTTGATACTATCTTTTGGATTAAGGTGGGTTTGGTCAGCTTAATAAAAGTTTCCGAACTGTGGTTGAAATCCCGGCTGCAAATTGCCATGGGAATTTACAGGAGAAATTCAATGAAGTATTGGAGTTTTGTTCTGCTACTAATTTTGTCAACTATGATCTGGGCGTGTTCTTCCGACGATGAAGAACAGACGCAGGCAGACGGAGATGTGGAACTGGATCAAACTGATGGCGATGCTGCCGAGTCTTCTGGAGAGCAGGATACAAGTGGCTCCGATGGAGACGTTGACGATGTTGAGCTTGAAGCCGAGCCGGAAGTCTACGACGGTCCTTTCAAGATTAACAAGTATTTCCCGCCGACGACGAAAATTGGTGGTGAAATCTTGGAAACCTTTGAGGTCTTGGGCGGTCAGGAGCCCTATAGCAACTGGAGCGTCATTCTGGGCGATTTGCCGGAAGGAACGACTTTGAGTGTCGAGACCGGTGCATGGACAGGAACCGTAGCCGGCGAAGAAGGGCTGGCCTACTTTGTAGTTGCGGTTGACGACAGCACAGGCGAGACGGCCAAGGAGTTGTTCGGTATCAGGATAGGCGATCCTGCAAGCGATGGCGCACTGGCCGAGCGCGCCAAAGGTTATCAGGATGTCTATGAAGCGCGTCACCTCTGGCACGGAGTCAGTTACAGTGCCAAGGCTCCCGACGATCCAAACGGCGACTACCAGCTTTCATGTTGCGGCGACGCTGCCTTTGCATCAGGTCAGTGCAATATGGCCATGGCCTACCAATACTCGGTTGGAAAATCGCCGAAAATCTTCGATGTTGTGCGCGAGCAGGTCGAGGGTTGGCGATTCTTCCAGGGATTGACAGGCGTCAAAGGTTTGATAGGCCGCAGCTTCGCCCGTGCCGACGATCCTATGGAAGACGGCTTGTACGACACTTTGTACCCGGATTCAGATAAGTATTGCTACACCGAAGGCGAATATGCCGGATGGTGCTGGGTAGCCGATACCAGCCGCGATCAGGTTTC
>CAYTHG010000359.1:0-4375 GCA_964437525.1 uncultured Myxococcales bacterium
ATCTTGGTGGTTCTGCGAACCTACCACGGCAGGCAAGCTTTGCAGGTTTCCTTCCACGACATAACCGAACGCGAACATGCCGAGTTGCAGATACAGGAATACCAACGTCAGTTGCAGACACTTTCAAGCGAACTTTCCCTTATTGAAGAAAGGGAGCGCAGGGCGATTGCATCGGATCTGCACGACAGCATCGGGCAGTTGCTTGCAATCACCAAGATCAAGTTCGAGTCTTTAAAGCAGTCTGCAGAAGATTCATTCCGCTTGGAAAGTATGCAGGAAATTGGCGGTCTGATAGATGAGTCCATAAAATCGGTCAGGACTCTGACCTTTGAATTAAGTCCTCCCATCCTTTACGAACTTGGCTTTGAGCCCGCTTTAGAATGGTTGAGCGAAAAGCTGTCTGCTGAATATGATCTGGAAATATCCTGTGATTTCGATGAAAACGAGCTTGTATCGCTTGACAACGATATTGCCGGAGTGCTTTTTAAAGCTGTCAGAGAACTCTTAATGAACATTGTAAAACATGCTCGGGCCGACAAGGCCGAGGTGAAGGTTCGCCCGGACGGTACACATGTTAAAATAGAAGTAATCGACAACGGTATCGGTTTCGATCCGAATACTAGCAAAATAGAAAAAGGCGGAGATTGGAAGTTCGGCTTGTTTAATATACAGGAACGGATAAACTATCTGGGAGGCGAATTCAAGCTAAAATCCGTCAGAGGACAAGGCACCAGGATTTCGATTGCCCTGCCGAACAAGCGTGAAGCAAATTGATAACGGGGAAACATGTCAGTAAAAATAATTGTTGCCGATGACCACAAAATCGTTCGTGATGGCTTGATATCCATGTTGGACAAAGAACCTGATTTTCGGGTGGTGGCAGAAGCCGAAGACGGAAGGCAGGCCGTGCGTCTGTGTGAAAAACATTTGCCTGATGTTGTGGTTATGGATATCGTCATGCCCGATTTAAACGGTATAGAAGCCACTCAGCAAATAGTTTCATCTTGCCCCAACAGTAAAGTCATTGCCTTGTCCATGCATACCGACAGGCGTTTTGTGACGCGCATGTTGAAATCCGGCGCGTCCGGGTATTTATTGAAAGACAGTGCTTTCAATGAGTTGGCTTCCGCCATCAGGACCGTTGTGTCCGGCCAGATTTATCTCAACCCCAAGGTGGCCGGAGTGGTGGTAGATGAATATCTGCACAATCGCAACCAGGACGAACCCTCGGGATTGCCTTCTCTGACTGCCCGGGAAAGGGAAGTCTTGCAGCTACTGGCTGAAGGAAGAAGCACCAAGGAGGTTGCATCTCATATACATGTAAGTGTTAAAACCGTAGAAACTCACCGCCAGAATATCATGAAGAAACTCAATATTTTCAATCTGGCAGACCTTGTAAAGTATGCAATTCGGGAAGGAATCACTTCCCTGGACACCTGAATCTGCCTTGATTCCAATGTAAGTCTTTGAAACAATAGAACAATCCCACTTTAAGGCATTTTGTAGCCTATTATCAGGATCTCCCCGATTTAAAAGAATGTTAAGACGTTTTAGGATCTTACCCATGATGGCGGAAAGGAGTTTCGCCACACTTGGAGAAGGAGATCCGTAAAGTGGCTTTGGTTTTAGTAGTAGACGACGAACAGGGGATTCGAGATACTCTCGGACAATTCCTCAAAAAAGAGGGGCATAGGGTAAAAACGGCCCCGAATGCGGATCTGGCAGTCCAGATTTTGGGTCAGGATGAAGATGAATATGATGTTGTAATCACTGACATCATCCTGCCCAGAGTCAGCGGTGTGGAGCTTCTCAACATTATCCGCAAAGCCTCTCCTTTTACAAAAGTCATTCTCATCACCGGAGAACCGACAGTCGATACTGCATCTCAGGCAGTCAGAGCCGGAGCCTTCGACTACCTCTCCAAACCTATTTCCAGACGTGACATAACCAAGACCGTAGAATCTGCTATCAAGATGAAGCAGGTGGAGGATGATAACCGCGCTTATAGAGCCCGTCTGGAGGGGCAGGTAGAATACAAAACGCAGCAACTGGAGTTGAAAGAAAGACATCAGGCCAGAATTCTCGATGCCCTCCCTGATGTCATTTGCGAAATAGGAACCGATGGCCGTATCAGCTACGCAAACCAGGTGGCACGAAAATCACTGGGTCTTGTCGAAGACAACCTTGGGGTATTGAATCTGCATGAATTCGTAGATAAATCTCAGGTCGGAACCGTGGTAGATGAGCTTTTCGGACTGGCGGAACAGGGAGCAGACGAAAAACATTGCCTGATTCGTTTTAACGGAAATGGAAAAGGAAATTTTATAGGCGAGACAAGCGCGATTTTGCTTGAGAAAGAAAACGGGAAAGCAGCGAAGACCCTTCTGGCGATTTCACGTGATGTTACCGAGCGTCTTGCCATGCAGAAGCAGATAGAGCTTGAGCATGAAAAGCTGATCTCTCTTCTGAACAATATAGAAGAGATGATCTATGCTGTAGACCCTGAAAAATACGAGAGAATTTTTGTAAATCGCAATCTCAAACAAAAATACGGACGGGATATAACCGGCGAGAAGTGCTATGAAGCATTGATGGGCGAGTCTTCGCCATGTTCGTTCTGTTCTTTTGCCAGACTGGAAGGAAGCGAAGCCCAGTCTGTCAAATACGAATACCACAACAAGTTTCTGAACCGTTGTTTCATGGCGTCGGATGGCATGACTATATGGCCGGATGGCCGCAAGGTCAAGGTCGGCCTGGCCGTGGATGTCACCAGCCAGAAGCAGGCCGAACAGCGTCTTATCTCTACCATGCGCGATCTGGCCCGTTCCAACTCCGAGTTGGAACAGTTTGCCTATGTCGCCTCTCACGATCTGCAGGAGCCCTTGCGAAAGATCAAAAGCTACACGGAACTGCTCGAGAGAAAATATAAAGACCAGTTGGACGAAAGGGCGGAAAAGTATATCGCCTATGCAGTCGATGGTGCGGAGCGTATGCAGAACCTCATTATGGACCTGCTTTCATATTCACGCGTCGGCACCAGGGGCAAGCCTTTCAGCCAGGTAGATGTGAAAGAAATGCTCGAAAGAGTTCAATCGAGTTTGCAGTTGGCCATCAAGGAGACAGGTGCATCGATCACTATCGATGCCATGCCTTCTATAAAGGCCGATCCAACTCAGGTTGAGCAATTGTTCCAGAACCTTATCAGCAATGCAATCAAGTTCAGAGGGGATAAAGCGCCTGAAATACACATAAGCATGAAACGCAATCGCAAGGAGTGGGTATTCTCCGTTTCCGATAACGGCATAGGTATAGATCCTGAGCACAGGGAAAAGATTTTCGTTATTTTTCAGAGATTGCACGGTCGCACGGAGTATCCCGGCACCGGTATAGGCTTGGCCATCTGCAAAAAAATTGTAGACAGGCATGGCGGGAAAATCTGGATCGAGTCCAATGTTAATAGTGGTTCGACCTTTTACTTTTCGATTTCCATAGAGCCGAAGGATGAAGACGATGTTGCATGATCGTTTGCGCAGACTTGAAATATTGCTGGTCGAAGATGATTTGGGTGATGTCGATCTGATGAAGGAGATTTTGTCAGAAAGCAGGCACAGGATGAATGTAAGCGTTGCCTGCGATGGCGAAAAGGCGATGAAATTCCTAAAAAAATCCGATTCATATGTGGATGCCCCGAGGCCGGACCTTGTTCTTTTGGATTTGAATATGCCGCGCAAAGATGGGCGGCAGGTTTTGGAAGAGATAAAAAGCGATCCGGATTTGCGTTGTATTCCTGTGGTGATTTTGACGACTTCCGACGATGAGCGTGATGTTAAGGAAGCTTACTGCAAAGGCGCCAATTGCTATTTACAAAAGCCCTTGGGGTTAAAACAGTTCTCAAAACTCATCAATGTCGTGGAAAATTTCTGGTTTGATGTTGTCAAATTGCCTCCGCGAGATTGAAGGAAAGATCTTTAGGGCATTGCAGGAGAGTGAATATGAATGGTTCGAAATTTAAATTGTTTATTTATGGCCGCTCTTCGGCAAACGAAAAAATGATCCGTAATATGCGTCGTATATGTCGCGAGAAGGGCTGTAATGCCTGGGATCTTGCTGTCATAGATGTTTCTGTCGACCCCGGGCCTGCGGCTCTTGAGAAGGTGTTTGTCACGCCGACGCTTGTGGAAAAGAACCGCTGGCGAAAACGTCGTTGGGTGGGGGATTTGTCGGTCAGGGAAAGAGTCCTTTCCGGTCTTGATATGAGTTGAATTGGGATGAACATGCAGATCCAGCTTTTTTGTATTTGGGTCATTAATGAATTGAACGGCATCGATGCATTTCATTAGGGAGAATGATTGTGAATGATATAGATATCAATGTG
>CAYTHG010000360.1:0-4371 GCA_964437525.1 uncultured Myxococcales bacterium
CGACGCTCTTCCGATCTGAAGAGAATGCTGGCGTTGTCGCCGTTTATTATGGCGAGGCTGCTCCTGATTTGTGTGTTCCTGCCTGTATTAACGGTCGATGTGTAGCACCTGATGAATGCGATTGCGATGAGTTCTGGGCCGGAGATACTTGTGCTGAATGCGCCGAAGGTATGTTCGGTGATGATTGCTATTTGTTTTGTTCGTTGTGTGAAGAAGAAGGAAACGGCGTCTGTATTTCCGGTGTAGATGGCGAATGTGTCTGTGATGAGGGTTGGAAAGGCGTCTTCTGCGATAAATATTATTGCAATCCTCCGTGTCAGAACGAAGGTGTATGCAGCGGCCCCTTTGAATGCAGTTGTGCAGACGGTTGGCAGGGGGATTTGTGCGAACTTCCCTCATGCAATCCTGAGTGCCAACATGGGCAATGCATTGCTTCTGATGAATGCCAGTGCGATGAACATTGGTCCGGAGATGCCTGTGGAATTCCAATCTGTGATCCTCAGTGCAGTGTGGTGGCAACATGTAAAGATGTGGACACTTGTCAGTGTGATACAGGATTTACTGGAGGTGGGTACGAGTGCGAGACGGACTATTGTTATCATGCCCTTGATTGGTCGTCTTGCTCACAAAGCAATGTCTCTGGATTCTGTTTTCGCGGTGTTTGCGAAGAGACAGCCGGGAACGACTTGTGTGAAGGCGCAAAGCTTTTATCTGTGGGCGACGATTTGAATGAAAGCATGGAGCATAATCATGCATCCGCTGCTGTCTATCATTGTGACGGTGTGGAGACAAGCGGTACCGATGCCTATTTTGCCCTTGATATTCAAGGCGCTGGTTCATTCAAGTTGATTGCAAATCCTGCAGGGGATATGGATCTGGCCTTGTTTTTAAGGAATGCCTGTTCTTCAGGCAGTGTTAGCTGCATGGCTTATGTAAATGATGGCCTTGCCGGTGAAGTCGAGCAATTAAACTTGGATGTAGATTTGCAGAGCGAATTCATGATTCAGGTTGTCAATATCGGTACTCATAAACGCCTTGATGAAAAATCCTATTCTATTTCTCTTGTGGAAGTTGTTGTCGAAGACGGAGATGTCGAGTTGGATTCTATCGAGGGCGAAGTCTTGGAAGAAGAAATTGAAACAGAACCAGAAACAGAATCAGAACTTGAACCAGATGATGAGCCGACAGATGGCGATCTTGATGTAGTAGAATATGCAGATGAATCTTTCGACGATGACATGCAGGAAATGTCTGATGATGATGCCATTTCGGAAATGGACATTCAAGATGCGGATGATGAAAGAGTGCAAAGCGAGATTGAAACTGAAGTTGAATTGATTTTGGAAGAAGATCGTGAGCCATCGGAAGAGGGTGAGGACGTTGAGGAGGATACGGAGACGACCGGCAATGATGCAGACGACAATTCCTCTGTTGATAATAATGGGAAAGACAATTGTGCTTCAGCTGATGATGGTGGTTCTTCGGGTTGCAACTCCACCGGATTGCCTTTCTCAAATTTCGGTGTATGGCTCATTGTTCTGATTTTCGCTTTCGCCGTAAGAAAATGCAAAGTTGACAAATACATCCCAAGCCGTTAAGTTTCTGGCAGTAATTCTCAGGGCGGGGTGAAAGTCCCCACCGGCGGTATCTCGGATCTTCCGAGGAGCCCGCGAGCGGCTTCATGTCCAAGGCATGGAGGTCTGCTGATCTGGTTTAAAGCCAGAGCCGACGGTTATAGTCCGGACGAAAGAGAATCAGGCAAGCCGCTGTTCCGCAAGCTTTAAATCTGCGGGAATAATATTGCGGTCGTTTTTTCATGCCAAGTTCCACGCCCTGAATTTGTAAACAATTATAAACATGTTTGGAGCCGTTCCCATGCAGGAAAGTCTATTGGATCGTTTCGGTGTCGATTCTAATGAGAGAGTAAAAAATGCAATCAAGTCTTTGCACAACGGTGGAGGCGTTCTGGTTGTGGATGACGAGAATCGAGAGAATGAAGGGGACTTGGTATTTCCAGCCGAGACTGTAAGCGAATCTCAGATGGCAACCTTGATTCGTGAATGCAGCGGCATTGTTTGCTTGTGCTTGACAGAAGATAAGGTAAAAGAGTTGGGTTTGCAGATGATGGTGGAAAACAACTCCAGTTGGTTGCAGACTGCCTACACGGTTTCGATTGAAGCCGCAGAAGGAGTGACCACAGGGGTTTCTGCCGCTGACCGATTAGCGACAGTCAGAACTGCTTCCGCTGTTGGTGCAAAGCCAACGGATTTGAGAAAGCCCGGACATGTATTCCCTTTAAAAGCACGTAAAAATGGAGTTTTTGATCGTCGTGGGCATACTGAAGCTACGGTAGACCTTATGCGTATTGCCGGGATGGAACCTTGTGGCGTTTTATGCGAGTTGACAAATCCAGACGGCACAATGGCGAGATTGCCGGAACTTGCAAAATATGCACAGGCAAACAGCATGCCGTTGGTTACGATAGAAGACCTTGTTGGCTACAGGCAACTCCACGGGGTTTAAAATCCCTGCTCTAGACGCTAACAACCCGGAATAGCGAGGAATGATTATGTCGATTGCAACCTTGCTGTCTTTGGCAAGAGTTCTGGGGCGCTTTATTTCAGCCTGATGAATTCTTTAAGATCCGATTTCAATATCGTTTCCAATTCCTCAAAATTATCGTCTCTTGTTTTGCTGAACACAAAGGCGAACACAGGGTATTCCGAATAATTTATCTTGCGCAGTTCAAGCGGTTTCTCGAATTTGGCCAATAGCAGGTCGTAGTCGAAAGAATCGATTTCTTCGTGCTTTAAACCTTCAGGAATTGCGAGAATCGAGACGGCGTATATCTCGTCTCCCTTGGATTGCAAAATCGAATCCCAGTCGGGGGCTTGCTGCCTGAAGTAGTGCAAATAGGAATTGATCCCGAAAGCGTGCTGGGAGATATCGGTGGTACACCATCCGGCAAAGCGCATGGGGTTGATCTCTATGGGGATGACCTTGCCTGCGGCGTCGATTCTGACCTCCACATGAGCTGGAAAATTCTTGAGTTGCGCGGCCTTGCCGACGATATTCAAAAAATCATCGAAGCGATTTAGATTTTCCTGGATTATCTTTTTGGATGTCAAATACATTCTGTCGCTGACATCGTTTTCCGATGAGAAGACATGTTTGAGAATGTTTACAATGACGGGTTTGCCTGCCTCGTCCCAGAAGGCATCAATGGCGTACTCGTCGCCTTCGAGGTAATCTTCGATAATGAAGCTTGTCGAACTCAATACTTCCTGGGGATAAATATCAAAAGCGTTTTCAACTTCAGCTTCGATGGTCTTTATAATCTTTGGCCACTGGTTTTTGTCCCAGACGGTATGAACGCCTATGCTGAAGAAGCCGACCGAAGGCTTGATAACAAAAGGAGTCTGCAAGTCCTTGATGTCGATTGTGTTCAGATCCTTGAGTGCGACTTCTTGAAAGCCGAATTCCGGAAAGCTTTTCTTTAAGAGTTTTCTCAGCTTGAACTTGTTTTTGAAGAGCTTTATCTGCCTGGGGAAGTCTGTGAACTTAAGGTTGTTGATGATCCAGGAAAGCGCATTCTCGTTGTTGGCAAAGATCAGCTTGTCTTCGCCGTTTTCAAAGCTGCAAATTGCCTCTGTCGAATCTATGAGGTTGATTCCGTGCGGAAGATCGAAGTGCTTCAGGATGGGTGTATCGAGAACGGATATTGCGTTTTCGAAAACCGTGTCTTTGAGGAAATCGGAAACATAGGGTTTGTCCAGAATAATCACTTAAAACTCCTGACGATTCACAAAAATGAAATAGAGAACCTAAAGTATATTTTCAATTGCCTTTATCAATCAAGTTTTGTTTGCATTTTCGGGACAGGCGTTTGATGCGATATTCGCGGCTTCTGGCTTCCGATTCAGTCTCGAATTCTTCGTGGTAAACGAGCTTCACCGGGAGGCGAGCGCGTGTGTATTTGGCTCCCTTGCCTGCGTTATGGGTTTGTAAGCGCTTTTCGAGGTTTTTGGTCCAGCCTGTGTAGTAGGTTCCATCGGAGCATTGGACTATATATGTGTAGTGCCTGCAAATGTCCATTAAATCTCAGTCTGCAATGAATTCGACTTGGATCCTAACATAATTACTGGTTTCCGGTTAGAGGGGGGCAGGGCAGTAGCATCAGAAACACCTCTTAGGCACTATTTGGGAACTGCTTTTTGGTGTGGATGCTAAGATGTATAAATCATTGACATAAAAGTGGTGGTGGCGGGGGGGGGGGGCACCATCCACATTTCTTTACGTGACTTGGAGTCACGGTACAGCACGGAGACCAATAAATCACGGTAAGAAGATTAAACCTCATCAAAGCCACTT
>CAYTHG010000361.1:0-4365 GCA_964437525.1 uncultured Myxococcales bacterium
AAACTCAAGGTGGGCAGCTATACCCACCAAAGCCCGGACATAGAATCGGACATTCAAGGCGATTTGACCTTGAATCGCAAGTTCGAGATGTCCCGCGCCAACATGAACTATCGCTTCAAGATCTCGCCTGAACTTGTCAAAAAGAACGACGTGTTCAAGCTGGGTCTCTCGATGATACAGAACGCCCGCGCAGGCGACGACTATTACTACTTCAGCCTTCGGGGGACAATGGGTTTCCCGCGCTGGCAACCGAACAAAGGCTTATCTCACAGCTTCAAAAAAGCAGGAGACAAAAAGGCTTCCAAACCTAAAAAGAAGAAAATCAGCAAAGACAAAAAGAAGAAAAAGACCAGCCTCAAAAAGCCGCGTCGTAAGCCTTCGAAAGCCGACAAGGACAAGAAAAAAATCAGAAAGAAGTCCAAGCGCAAACCCAGAAAGAAAAAAGCCCGCAAAGATGCAAAGACATTGCGTGACATGATGCAGAAGCGAAACGAAGCTGCCCCGGAGGAAGACGAGCCTGCCGAACCTGAAGAAGACGAACTCGAAGAAGAGGACTCGGCAGAAGAAGAGGACGGCGCAGTGGAAGAAGACGAACCGGAAGAGGAATCGCAAGACGACAACGCCGAGGATTCCGGTTCACAGGATGAAGAAAACGAGGACGAAGAGTCCCCTAGCGACGATAAAACCGAAGAGGAGGAAGAGTGATGTTTGGCAAGATTAATTTATTCAGCAAGATTATTCTCTCACTTGCAATGGTCGTATCCTTTACCCTTCTGTCCGCTTGCTCGACAAAATACATAGAAGGAACAAGAATGGAAGATTGTGAGGAATCTCACGACATCATCAAAATTGTCGAGACATATCGTAGAGCAATGGAAAGTCGCGACGCAGATATGCTGGTCGCCTTGATCTCAAAGAATTACTTCGAGAAAAACGGCGATTCCAACAGCTCCAACAACTACGACTATGAAGGTGTCGTAAGCTTCCTTCGCAGCCCGGAGTTCCGTCAGGTCAGCGCAGTAAAAATGACCATCGTCTACAAAAAAATAAAATTCAACGAACAACGCAACGTGGCAGAGGTTACCTACTACTACACCTCAGACTACAAAATGCCTCCAGCTACTTTTGAAGACAAGATAGTTGACGAAGGAGACGAACAGACCACCGAAGACAACTACGACGAGGAAATCTGGTTCTCCAAAAACGACGACAACGAGATGATTTTAGAACTTATCGACGAACGCTGGTTTATCTCCAAGGGCATGTAGTTTGTTCTTATCGGCATGGAGCCTTTAAAGATGTACATCCGGCTTATACGAATACAACTGACCGTTATTACCGCTCTGGTATGCCTGGGCCTGTTGCACACTAACGCAAGCGCTCAGGTTACGCTCGAAGGCGGCAAGTTGCGCTTCGGCGAAGAACTGGTCGAGTTCCTGCCGCTGACAGAAGCAATCTCCGAGATGTACAAAGTCAACATCATTTTCGGAGAGAAGGTCAAAGCCAAAGACAAACTGCACGTATTATTCCCGGACGGCATAGAAAAAAAGGATGCCTGGAAGTTTTTTGTCTACGCACTGGATATGATGGGAATCACCTACTACAAGGTCAACAAATATCACAAGTTCGTATCCGAAGCCGAGATGCCGCGCACTCCCTGCGATTTGTTCATCGACAAATTTCCCAAAGTAGACCAACAAAACCCGCACATAAGCTTTTTATATCGCCCCAAGCACTTGCCTGTCGAAGAGGCGGTAAAACTTGTCGAGAAGTTCAAAGCCAAAGAAGGCAGTGTCGTTCAGTTCGACGATGCTTTGCTGTATATAGACTGGCAACACAACATCCCGCGTACCTTGGGAATTCTGAATGCCTTGGATGTAGGCGACAACAAAACCGTGGTTTACATCTGGAAAGCCGCCAACTCGAATGTTACGGACGTAGCTCAGATAGTCGAGAAGCTTTTCACCAAGGCTGGCAGCGACCGCAAATCGAGTGCTGTAGGCATTGAAAGCATTTTGGCCGACGAACGCTCCGATCAGTTGATAATCGCCGGTACAGAAGAAGGTTGTAAAAAAGTACTGCAGCTGCTGCCCAAGCTGGACGTGCCCATCACTCGCGATGAGGAAATGGAAATCGTCTACCTAAAGGCACAGAAAGCCCAGGATCTAGCCAGCACATTGCAGGGAATAGTTTCCCAGAAAAGCTCCGGCAAGAAAAAGGGTAAGCACAAGTTCAACCAGGATCTCGAAGTAAAAATATCTGCCAACGAACAATACAACGCCCTGCTGTTGATAGGGCCGCGCTCAGGTATCCGTGAACTCAAACAGGTAATCGCCAAACTCGATCATCTGCAGCAGCAGGTCATGCTCGAAGTAATCGTGATGGAAGTCACGCTTACCGACTCAGAAAAGATGGGAGTATCTCTTGCAGGAGGTAAAAAGCTCAGCGCCCTAGATGCCATCCTGATGGGCAGCTCCAGTTATGCCGGACTCTCTGCGGTTCAGCTCAATCCGGCATCGCTGATGGGTATGGCTGTAGGCGCTCAAGGGCCAGCCATAGAAGGCAGCGGAGACGCTTACGGACTGGACAGCGATTTGCCTTCTTTCGGGGCGGTGATTCAGGCACTGCAAAGCGACGCCAATGTCAACCTGCTCTCAAACCCCTACCTGATGGGCGCAGACGGCGAGGAAGCCGAAATTATCGTCGGCTCCAATGTTCCTTACATCACCGGCACATCCAGAGACCGAAACAACATGCCGATCCTTTCCATTCAACGACAGGATATTGGCCTGAGTGTTAAAATGAAGCCGGAGATCAACGAAGACAACAACGTCAGAATAGAATTGGAAGTCAACATAGAAGACCTGCTCGGCATCAGCGAGACCATGGGACCGACGACTTCCAAGCGTTCTTTAAAAACAACCGTGATTTCCAGCAACGGAGGCCATGTCGCTCTGGGTGGCTTGACACGCGACAGAAAAATAGCAGATGCAGAAAAAATCCCCGGCGCAGGCGACGTCCCCCTGCTGGGCAGAATCTTCAAATCAGATAAATCTTCGACCGAAAAAGTCTCTCTTATCCTTTTCATAACACCGCATATCATCACCAGCACAGAAGAATTAAAACGCATCTTCAAGAAGAAGATCAAAGAAAGAAGTGAATTTGTCAAAGAGATGTATGGCGAAGAGAAGGAAGATTACGATATAAATATAGACCTCCATGATCGTACCGGACTGGTGGAAGGAATTCGTAAGGAAATAGAAGAACAGCAAAATGCTGATACTGGCGAGGAAAAAGAAAAGTACATTATCATCGGTCCGGATGGAATTGAGCCTTTGGAGGAAGAACAGCAGGAACTGGAAGTAGAAACGGGCGAATAGAGACGCATACGGCATACAGGATCGGGACAATCTTATGCCGTTGAATCAAGGGGAGATTGCCATGTTTCGTGAATCGGAAAAACAGGTGGAACTTTCTTTCGACTGCAGACAACTGCAGGTACGCGACCTCACATACGCACTCAACAACCTGACAGCGGCCTTCCACAGAGGTGTGAACAACTTTAACATCACGCGCAACGCTACAATCGACAGGGACGAATACGTCTTACGGCTTCTGGATGTCGTTGTCAACCGGAAGGTGCAGATCAAAGCCACAGTTGCCGCAACACGCACGGCAGTAGAAATGGCCAGTCCGGAAGCAGTGCGTATGCTCAGAAACGATCTGGTCGATGAAATGTTCGACGAGTTGTGCAACGAGGAACCCGGCTCCAGGTGCGCTGGATTCAGGATTGCAATGATAAGAAAAGCGCCGCGTATCGAGAATTTCAAGATCAGATTGATCGAGAAAGTACCGGACGTAGGCGAGAAAATCATAAAAGACAAGAAGTGGGATGCTATCCCTCAGACAGAACAATAAGAGTAAAATTATTGCCTAATCAATCAATAATCTGGTAGTGTTTTTGATCCGCCCTAAATTTTTGGGCGATTATTAGAAGGAGTACAGATGTCTACAAGTAACAACCGCCAATACCCGAGATTCGATGTTAAAGCCAGTGCAGATATGAAGGACGACGACAAATACATCTTCCACGAGATCGTCAATCTTTCACTGGGCGGCATGTGCATTCGCGTTCCAGAGCCTGCGGTCAACGGAGCTAAAGTCGAACTGCTCTTAAATCTCCCGAATTGCGAAAAAGCCATGCCCTTGATAGGCGAAGTGGTCTGGTCTTCTCCAGCTCCCCACCCGGAAATGGGCGTACGCTTTATGGAATTGGGTAAAGACGAATACGAGTTGCTGCACGACTATCTGTATAAAGAGTAATCAGCCGGTACAATCTGGCATACCAGACAGGCAACACACCAT
>CAYTHG010000362.1:0-4356 GCA_964437525.1 uncultured Myxococcales bacterium
GTGTCTTGCAGTTCGATGACACAAACAGCGAGGCTTTGGACAACCTTGAAAACATCTACCTGAGCCAAGGCATGTGGACCGAGCTTATCAGCCATTACAAGCGCGGTCTGCAACGCGCACGCAGTGTCGGAGAACGTGCCGAGCTTACAAAGAGAATGGCAGAGCTTTACCACAGACAACTGGACGAGATAGATCAGGCTACGCAGCTTTATCTGAAGGTTCTGGACCTGACTCCCGAGAATATCGAAGTCGTCGATATTCTCCAGGAAATCTATCTGGCCAACAAAGCCTGGCGTGAACTGGTGGCTCTTCTGGATCGCCTCAAGGAGCAACTGGAAGGCAACGACCTGCGCGCCGTCAACTTGCGTCTGGCTTCGATTTACATCGAGCAGATAGGCGAGATTGAAAAAGGCGAAAAATATGCCCTGGAGGTTTTGGAGAACAAGCCTGAACCTGAAGAGCTTTCACGTCTGGAACTGCTCTTCCGCGACAGCGAACAGCATCGTCTGTACTTGAATATCCTTGAGCTCGAAGCCGAAGCCACAGACGATCAGGTCACATTGATTGCCTTGTTCTTCCGCATGGCGAATATCTGGCAGGCCAAGCTTGAAGATTCAGGTAAAGCGCTTGAGTGCTTCGAGAAGGTTTTGAATTTGCAACCTGACAATCTGCCGGCCGCCGAACTGGTCGAGCCTATTTATCGATCGCTCGGAGAGTGGGACAATCTGGTCGGCATTTACAACATCAGGGTTTCCGAGGCTACCTCCAAGGACGAGAAGATCGAGCTTTACACCAAGCTGGTCGAGATATACAGCGACAAGATGAACGACGCTTCCAAGGCTTTCGATGTCTGCGGATTGATCTTCATAGAGGATTCATCGGACGAAAGCGTACTGGCGACCATGACGGACTTGGCGAACGCATCTGGACGTCATGCTGATTTGGCAGATCTGCTTGAAGGCGCTCTGCCTGAGTTGGTTTCGAGTCCGGTCGTTTACCGCAAGCTGGCCAAGCAGGTCGCTTCTCTGTATCGTGAGCAGTTGCAGAACGTCGAGAAGGCGGTCGAATACTACAAGCTGCTTGTCGATTCCGGTGAACATGATATGGACGCCGTCAGCTACCTGATAGATCACTACGAAATCATCGGCGCCTGGGAAGAATTGGTTGACGCTTATCGGCTCAAGCTGCCGCACATGGGACTTGAAGAAAAAGTCAAGGTCGGTTGTCGTGTGGCTGATATCTATCACAGCCATCTCGAGCAGACCGAGAGAGCGATCAAGACTTACCATCAGATTCTCAAAATGGATGACAGCAGCCGCGACGCTATCGAGGCTTTGATCGAAATCCATGAGCAGCGTGATGAGTGGGAGAAGCTGGCAGATATCCTGCGGCATAAATTGCATCAGGTCGCAGATGACGATGATGTTGAAGAAATCAGGCTGCGTCTGGCATCGCTGTTCCTCGAAAAGTTGGAGGATCTGCGTCAGGCCAAGACATACTACCGCGCCGTTATCGCCGACAACCCGGCCAATGTGACTGCGCTGGATTCCTTAGAGAGAATTTACCTCTCCGAAGAAAACTTCGACGAACTGCTGGAAGTTCTCTCCCGCCGTGTCAATATCGTTGAAACAGACGATGAAAAGATCATCATCTATCGCAAGATTGCCGGCATCTGGGACGACAAGTTCGAACAGGTGGAAATGGCAGTCAACTATCTTGAGAAGATCCTCGAGATCGACTCTGGAGACATCAAGGCAATCAACACCCTTGAGCGTATCTACCGCGACTCCCGCGATTGGGATGCTCTGGTTGAAGCCTATCAGCGTCATATGGACCAGACCGCAGACGCCGAAGAACTCGTCAAGATATGCATCGATATGGGGCGCATCTACGGTGAAAAGCTGGAAGAGACAGACGAGGCCATCACTTACTTCCAGAAAGCACTTCAGATCGACGACAACAACATCGACGTTATGCAGGCTCTAGCCGATTTGCAGACCGTCAACGAGCAGTGGGACGAAGCGGTCTCGACTCTGGAAAAAATGTCCTCTCTGGCCGAAGACAAAAAGCAGCGTGTCAATGCTCTTTCCCAGATCGGGCGCATATTGCTTGACCATCTTGGACAGCCCGACCGCGCTCGCGGAGTCTTTGAGCAGATGTACAAGGAGGATTCCACCTTCCTGCCTGCCATTCGCGCTCTGCGTGAGTATCACGCCGCCGTGAAAGACTGGCAGTCCTTCTTAAAGATGGTCGAAGAAGAAAAGCGCTATGTCAGCGATCCTGAAGATAAAGCTGAACTGCTTTACGAGGAAGGTCGCTACTTCCATGAGATTCAGAGTGATATCGACCTTGCAATTATTAATTATCAACAGTCTCTGGAAGCCTATCCGGATCATTTGGGAGCCTTGAAGGTTCTTGGTAACGTCTACTTTGAGCGTAATGAATGGCAGTCCTCACGTGATGCTTTAGAGCGACTCTTGAAGCTGTCCCGCGCCGATATCGAAGAAGCCGAGTTGGGCAGCCTGCATTACAAGCTTGCATACGGCTACGAAAAAACGGGCGACGACTCGGAGGCTCTGAAGCACTACACTGCGTCCTACAAAATCGACGCAAGTATCCTGCCGACCCTGGAAGGCTTGGCTAGAACGCTGTTCAAACGCGGTGACTGGGAACGCTCCTTCCGTGTATACCAGACCATTCTGGTTCGCTACCGCGACAAGAAGTCGGTGCCGGAACTGGTCGAGTTGTTCTGTCGCTTGGGTGAGGTCAATGGCAAGCTCAAACGCGATGAGATGGCCGCTCGTATGTACGAGAAGGCCTTGGAGCTCGCGCCTGATTCCGAAGTTGCCATATCCGCCATCGTTCACTTCTATGAATCCTTGGGACACTGGAAGAAAGTCCTCCAATATCGCGGCAGACTCATCAAGAAGCTGGAAGGCAAAAAGCTTGCCGAGCAGTGGAGAGCGGTCGGTGATATTTACGTGGATCGTATCGAGGATGTGGACAAGGGACTTGAAGCCTATCGTTATGCCTTGGAGATCGACGCCAGTGACGTTGAACTGCTGACGAGAGTTGCCGATATTCTGTTCGACAAGGGCGACCTTGAAGACGCCATCGGCGTTTATCGCACAGCGGTTTCAATGGAAACCGACAACGAAAAGCTGTTCGAGTTGCACTTCAGACTGGGTAACCTGATACGCGAACACGCCGATGATAAATCGGAGTGCTTGGTTCATTACAACGCCGCTTTGGACATCAACAATGAAGCTCCCGGAATCTTTGAGATAATCGAAATATTCCTGAAGAACATCGAAGACTGGGAAGAGCTGGATAGCAACTACAGATTGCAGTTACAGCGTGTCCCGGTGGAAAACCAGACCAAACAGGTTGAGTTGTGGAAAAAACTGGAAGATTTGCTGGCTGATAAACTCAACAACCTCGATCAGGCAATTGCCTCATGGGAAGTTGTGGCCGGAATGGCATCCGAAGATCCTGAGGTGAAGGAAAAAATAGCGGATCTGTACGCACGCGATCCCAAGTATATGGACAAAGCAGTTGGAATGCACAGGGAACTTCTGAAAGAAAATCCCACCAGAATGTCCAGCTATCAGGCTCTGTGGAAAATCGCCTTTGCCAATGAAGAATTCGATCAGGCCTTCTGTTTTGCAAGCGTAGTCGATTACTTGGGTGAATCGGGAAGTCAGGCTGCTAAGTTCTACAAAGAAAACCTGCATGATGTGAAGGTCGAAACCATCAACAGTGTCGATCCTAACCTGTGGGGTGCTTTGTTGTTGCATGAGAACGCGCGACATAATGTCGGGCAGATCTTCAACATGCTGTTCCACAATTATTCCGGGATGCTGCCTTCGGAAATTCGCGGTGAGGGCTTGAGCAAAAAGGATCGTATCGATCTTGATGAACACCTCAGTGTTTCAAGCTTGATAAATGCCATCGCCAAGACTTTGGGCTTGCCGCGTCCCGAGGCTTACTATCGTCCCGGATCTGTCGGTATCACAGCGCTTGCTTTGCAGCCGCCGACCATTGCAATCGGTTCCGAAAGCATGGATACGCTCTCTACACGCGAAATCGTATTCCAGATGGCTGTTAACATCACCATGGCGCGCCCGAGCTTCTTAGGGCCGTTGATGATGCCTGACGAGCAGGTCTGGCAGACTCTCGACGCTTCAGCTCAGATATACGATCCTAAGTTTGCGTTCCATAGCAACCCGGATGAGTTGAAGAAACTTAAGAAGTCCATAGACAGATCCATCCCGCGCAAGCAGAAGGAGATGTTCTCCAGTCTGGTTGATGAATACATGATTTACGCAAAGGAACTGGATATAGAGAAATGGCGTC
>CAYTHG010000363.1:0-4340 GCA_964437525.1 uncultured Myxococcales bacterium
GAGAACATATCTTTATAGAGTGAATATAAGATGTTAGATGTTGTGGTATTATCTTGCATAGCTATTAATTGAGTTGCGATCGATAAATAACTTAGTAAAATGTTCATTAATTTATCTCCGGCCTGAGGAAGGATCGATATTTTTTCAAGCCAAAATTGCCAAATCGCCTGGAGTATAGACATTTGAGTCTGTGAGAATGGATTTTCACCAATTAGATGCGCTAGAGTAATTCCAAGTACATTTACCAACTGAAATAAAGTCCTGTCTTCGGTCAATACAGACCCGAAAAGTTGTGTGAATCCTTCGTCTTGATAGAGCCCTTCGAGGTTCTTTGTATAGGATTGGTCTTCACTGGTATTGCGCATTGCAAGAGCATAAATATCCTTTGCTGTAAAATCTATCCCATTAACTCCCCAACCAGCCAAGAGTGACCTCTTCTCGGCAACTTGCACAGGTGTTAGCTTTTTGGATTCCAATAGAATCCGTAATAAATCATTTGTACACATGGTTCGAGATGCATCTTTTTCAGAGACAATTAAACGGCATAAGACATCGTCTGAGTAATAGATATAATTTGGATTATTTGCAAGAAGTGCGTTGCAGGCTTTGATTTCCTCCAGCGTGATTGAATGGAGAGTCTTACACTTTAAAGAGGGTTGTTCTATCTGATTTATGTGCTGCGAGAGCAGTTCCAGTATATCGGTACATGTTTTGTATCCACTTCCAGGAAAGGCCGATCCTCCATACTGAAGCCTATAGAAGACGTTTTTTGGAATTGCGATTTTTTTGAATACAATAAACAGAATTTTCAGTAAGTTTAAATCATTGAGCACCAACAAGGTTAAATCATCTAGCAAGGGTATACTAGAGAAAGAAACACTGCTTTCTGATGACCACCCTTCTATTTGTTGATTTATTACAAGCTGAGTTTCAGGTGTTTTTCGTCCATTAATTTTTGAGTAGGCCCATAAACGGTATAAGTCGCTTATGTTTTGTAATAATTTGGGTTTAAGCGCAAATAGACACGGCTTCCCCTCTTTAAGTTGTCTTTGGTTTTTTTGATAGTATTCTTTTTGTTCTGGACTTATGCCGGCTAAAGATTCAATTAGTTTAATAAGCTCTTCTCCATTAGCATCCTTTGGTAACTCAGCGCTACGGAACAATGCAGAATCTGGAAAACGATTAAAAAAATCATTACACCGCTTGTGGTATGACTTCAGCTCTTCTTCGACTGGTTGCTCTTCAGCTTGAATCCCTATGCTCATGTATGTCAGCAGATAATTAGCCTCTTCTTGTTCATTCGTAGGATCAGCAATCTCTCCGAGTTTCTCAATATACTTTTTCGCTTCTAAGGGAAGTTGTTGCCCGAGTTTCATTTGAATTAGCTGATTCAAAATGCGTGGCTTTTGTGCTGCAGATGCTTTTGGAAAAAACTTAAGTAACGCATCTTCAGCTTTTGCAACAAGACCGCACCGAATTGCTATATTAGTATATATCTGTAACGCCTGATTGTTAGATTCAGTAGACAATATCTCTTCAAGGATTTCAATGGCTTCATTTGTATTTCCTTTCCCATCAAATGCATAGGCTTTTAGCGCCTTCGCTTCTGTATGTCAGCGGTCGGTTAAAATGTACCACCCCTGGTCGAATTAAAATGTACCACCTTGAGGGCTGAAAATGCTTATATTCCCACTTTCTGAAAACTGAAAGTAAAAAGAGGGGAATATGAGTAATATCCTTAAGGAGAGTATGAAAAACAACATAGAGATGCTGGGTGAATTAGGCTGGAGTGCACGCCAAATTTCACGGGAACTGGGTGTTCATCGAAAAACGGTTAAGAAATATCTTAAACAGGATTTAAAATGTACCATTTCGACCGCCGGGGATTCAGCCAGCGGAGAATCAAAGTGTACCATTCCGACCGCCGGAAAAGTCGGGCGGAAAAGCACATGCACGATATATGACTCGTTTATCCGTGAGCAGTTAGTTGATAGTTTAAGTGCCCAGCGCATTTATCAGGAGTTGTGCTCACTCAAGGGTTTTAAAGGTAGCTATGAGTCGGTTAAGCGCTATGTCCGGAAACTGGATCTGGCATCAGAGATTCCGTTTCGACGGATGGAGAAACTTCCCGGAGAGGAGTGCCAGGTTGACTATGGCGCTGGAGCCTGGGTTGTGGATGAACAAGGTAAACGTCGTAAAACGCATCTTTTCCGGATCACATTAAGCTATAGCAGAAAAGGCTACAGCGAGGTGAGCTATACGCAGAGCACGGAATGTTATCTGCGTGCAATGGAGAATGCGTTTCGTGCATTCGGCGGTGTGCCCGAGATTGTGGTGATTGATAATCTCAAAGCGGGAGTTATTAAAGCAGATGTCTATGATCCGGAGCTGAACCCTAAACTGCGGGAGTTTGCCAAACATTACGGTACCTGTATTATGCCGACCAGAGTCTATACTCCGCGTCACAAAGGCAAGGTTGAGCGGCAGGTTGACTACGTGCAGAACAATGCCATAAAGGGCCGCAGTTTCAAATCTTTGGGCGAACAAAACATTTTTCTCTCAGAATGGGAGCGTGGCGTGGCCGACCAGCGTATCCACGGCACGACAAGAAGACAAGTCCGTCCGATGTTCGAGGAGGAAAAACCCCGTCTCAAAAAACTGCCTCCCGATCTGTTTCCCGCTTTCCGGGAACAAAAACGTAAAGTCCATCGTGATGCGCATATTGAAGTCGAAAAGGCATATTACTCAGTGCCGCCGGAGTATATGCGTCGTGAGGTCTGGGCACGGTTTGACGGAAGAACCGTGAAGATCTTCAACCTGCGGATGGAGCAGATCACCATCCACGCCCGCAAGGAACCCGGCCAGTTCAGTACCCGTGGAGAACATATTCCGAAAGAGAAAATCAGCAATCCGGAGCGCGGTGATGAATGGATGCTCAGAAAAGCCGCCCGGATCGGGGATGACGCATGTTTATGGTCCCGGGCTATGCTGAAAAACAGGGGAATCCCCGGCAGCAGGGTCTTAAACGGACTTTTGAGCCTTCCCCGCAAATATCCGAAGGAGGATATTAACCTTGGCTGCCGCCGGGCTTTGAAGGCCGGCGTATTCAACCTCCGGGAACTTAAGAGTCATATTATCCTCGCCGGCAAGCAAGAGCAAATGTACTTTGAATTCACAAAGAAACATTCCCTGATCAGGGACATAGCAACATATGATCAAAACTTAAATACGAAAGAACTATTTTCATGAACACACCTTTGTCTGACACTCTGAAACAACTCCGCCTCTCCGGCATGATATCCACTCTTGATATGCGACTTCAGGAAGCACGGGCCAATCAGCTTGACCACGAACAATTTCTTGAACTGCTTGTTCAGGATGAAATCGGTGTCCGTGGTGACCGTCGAATCGCGCGGATGCTCAAATCCGCCGGTTTTGTTAATTTGAAACCACTTAGTCACTTTGACTGGCAGTTTAACCCGAACCTTAACCGGGGTCAGTTCTATGACCTTGCCGCCTGCTCTTTCATTCGCAAGCATGTCGACCTGCTGTTCATTGGGCCGCCGGGCACCGGTAAAACCCATCTGGCGCAAAGTATCGGTTACGAAGCAATTAAACAGGGACTTACGGTCCGTTACTGCTCGATCTTTGATATCGTCCGGGAGTTCATGGAAGAAGAGGCTCTTAACAACCACAAACTGCTGACCAAATACCTTAAGCCAGAGCTGTTGATAATCGATGACATGGGGTTGAAGCAACTCCCGAAACGGGCGGGGGAATATCTCTTCGAGGTTATAATGAGGCGCTACGAAGTCCGCTCAACTATAATGACAAGTAATCGCCCCATCGAAGACTGGGGGCATTTGATCGGAGATGTTCCAACGGCGGGAGCCATCCTCGACAGACTTCTCTCAAACGCGGAAGTTATCCCGTTCAAGGGGCGAAGCTATCGCATGAAAAAAGAATCCGGTAGCGCCAAAGAAAACAAATGAGGTTTACAATGAACATTGGTGATTTAACCCATGGGGAACCAGTCCCCCAAACCCTCTGGGATTTTCTGCAATTAGAAAAAAGGCAGGCAGCTTTACTTGAAATATTACTGCCTGCCTCAAAGCTAATGCCTTATTTTCACGATTTGGCGCTCAGGTTGCGTCCCCGCAGAGCCTTATCCTCCGAATCGCGCAGTCAAAATATCATCTGCAAAATGCTTTTTCCATATAAATCACAAAAAAGGGATGCGCATCGCTTGACAATTAGAACGAAAAAAGACAATAATCAAACACATGGGTGGTACATTTTAAATCGACCGTAAGTGGTACACTTTGAGTGACCGGTGACAG
>CAYTHG010000364.1:0-493 GCA_964437525.1 uncultured Myxococcales bacterium
CTACCGGAACACGAACACCCATCCAATAAAGCCTTGGCTTACTTGAATGAACAGCAAATGTAGGGTGAGTCGTTTCTCCTGGCTGATCTCCCTTGGGCGGAATCGGCATGTATTTAGGAGTAGCGGTAGATTGCGGAGGCACATCCATAGGTACACTGCCGACTTGAATTGGCTCTTCTCTTTTCACTGCCCTATGAGCGATATCCAAAGGCGGACTTTTGATTAATATCTTGTCGACAACTTCAAGAGGCAGTTTCCTTTTGAAGCCCGCCAGATTGACAGCTTCATTGCTGAACAAGGCGAATTCGACACCGTATTTTTCTGAATATTCGGCAAGTACATTATCCCAGAGCGGCTTTGGGGTATAGCTTAGTTCCTGTGAGATTTCCCAGGCCAGAAGCGTTATCTTGTCGTCCAAATGCCCTTGAAAAGGCGACTCAGGATTGAATTTGAATTGAATTTTGAAAAGCCCGAACAAAACCAGAGCCAGAAT
>CAYTHG010000364.1:503-4326 GCA_964437525.1 uncultured Myxococcales bacterium
GCTGAAAAGTGGCAGTTTCATGAAAACAGGTCAATCTTTAGTGTAAACGAACATATAACCGGCGGTGCGCACCGTCTTTATGTATTGAGGTTTTTTGGGATCATCCCCAAGCTTTTTACGCAAAGATGAAATATGCATATCTATAGAACGGTCGAATATTTCATAGTCCCTGCCGGAAATTCTCTCAAGGAGAATGTCACGAGTCAGTACACGTCCGGAAGATTTGACCAGAACAAACAGCAGATCAAATTCAATAGGAGTAAGCAACAACTCGTCTCCACTCAAGGTCGCTTTTCTCGAAGCAGGATCGACAAGCAAATCGTTCATACGAACAGGGAGAAGTTGCCGCTCGGATTCGGCCACCTTAGTACCTTTATCTAAAGATGAGCGTCTGGTAACAGCCCGAAGTCTGGCGAGAAGTTCACGAGTCGAGAAGGTCTTAGGCAGATAATCGTCGGCTCCGATTTCAAGACCTACAATACGATCCGTCTCATCTCCTCTGGATGTCAACATCAATACTGGAACATCGGAAACGTGACGCAAGGCTTTGAGTACTTCAAAACCATCCATGCCGGGCAGCATCACATCAAGAATTACTGCGGTGAAATCACCTTTTACTGCAACATCAAGACCATCCTGACCATTGTGTACAGATTCGACATGGTAGCCATAAGATTCCAGATACTCCTTCATAAGGGAGCACAATTCCCTGTCGTCATCAATTATCAGGATTTTGTTCTTATTCATAAGCTTCTGCTTCTATTTCTTTGAAAACTCTATACCGCAGATTGATTGTTACAAATTTAGCAGAAAATTTCCAATTTACATAAAAAAAGCCGCCAACGCTTCAGCATCGGCGGCTTTTTACAATATCAACTCATGCAGAACTATTTTTTAACGTGGCATTCCTTGCACTTGGTCGGCCCTTTTTTGGCTTTTTTGTGACAATCTTTGCATTGTTTGTGCATGGCGTTCTTCAGGCAGGGTGTTTTGCCTTCTACTTTAACCTTATGGCAGTCGCGGCATTTCTTATCGGGAGTTGCAGCAGTCATTTTGTGATGACAGGTTTTGCAGGTTACGTCTTTATACTTTTCATGCGCTTTATGATCAAAAGCGACATCTCCCTTTTTGCTTTTGAAATTGATTTTTTCAGGGGCAGCGGCATACGTCAAAGCAGCGAACAGCGACATAACCACCAGCAGGACAAAAACATTCTTGGCAATTTTCATTTTCTTACCTTGTTTTGTTCAATTGGCAATATATTTAAACAACGTTTTCGAATTTTAAAACATTTGCTCCAAATGTGCAACAGGAAGGATGAAAAAATATATTCCAGATACCAGACCAGCCAGAACAACCCCTATTTTTTTACATCTGCCTTTAAAAAGACATCAATAGTTTTTTTGAATTTGCCAAGCATTTCGTAAACACAGATAAACACCTATGATAGAAATCGATGATAGGAACCTAGAGTTGTTCTCGAATTTTTATACACATCTGAGCCTTTGTATTCGACTATTTAGTATCCTGAGCCTGCTTTAAACCAATAGCTCTGATTTGTTAATAATTTTTTCACAAATGAACAATATTGCTTGCAATATTCATTGTTTCAGTTTATTTTCCTTCCAATGACTGGCTGATAAGCACATTTACAACCGACCTTACAGCATAAGAAGTTGCGCCTTTATGGGCATGTCGTTTTGAATTACAAGGTTGAACCGACAACGCGAAAAGATGCAGCAATGAACTATCCATTACCAAGCTGGCGCAAGAGTGTTTCTTTACTCCTGTTGCCAACGATGTTTTTTTAAAGAGTAGGCATTCACAATGAAGACTGACAAACTCTTTGGTTCCCGTCGCAAACGATACCCATACCTGACTTCGATTCTTCCAATAGAAGAAGTCCCTAATCCGACAAGCTTGAAGCTCATCTTAAGAAGCAAGCACAAAATGCTTTGCGTCACTGAACTCAATAAAGGTGACACGGTAAAAGCAGGAGATGTGCTTGCAAGCGACTCAGAAAACCTGGCCATGGTCAGCCCGGTCAAAGCGAAGTTTGTAGACGACGGATCTTGCCCCGATATTCGTGGTGCAAGAAATGTTTTCTGCCTCACTTTGCAGCCGGAAGCCGACACAAGCCCGGTCGCTTTTTCTGCACTGGACTTCAAAAACGAAACGGTTGAGAAGCTTTGGGAGAGAGTAGAGCAAGCCGGAATAATGACCGACTCGCTTTTCCCCAGACCGCTTGCCGAAGTCATCGACCCTAAAAAGGGAAGAAACTCGGAAACTCTGGTAATATCGGCAGCTGACCGTGAGCCGCTGGTATCATCCGCTTTACAGCTCTTTAGAGAGAGAATGAAAGACGCTGTGGAAGCGACTCTGCTACTGGGCAGGCTCGCCGACGCCAAACGTCTGGTTCTCGCCGTTCCCGAGGCTGTAGCAGCAGAAGCAAGCGAAGTCTGCGGCGGCAACGGCATAGAGGTTTTCAAGGTTCACAAAAACTACCCCTCCGGTCTCAAACCTGTTCTGGCGCATTCTCTGGGTTCGGGCGAACACACAAATGTAGTTGCAATAGAAACAGCCTTGGGCACACTCGATGCTGTTCAAGAAGGCAAAGTACAGGACACCAAAATCGTCACTATTATAGATGGCGATGGCAAGCCCATAAAGAACGTCCGCGTTCCCATAGGCATGTGCGTTAAAGAACTTCTTGAGCATGTCGGCCTGTCCCCCAAAGAAGGCGACAAGCTTGTCATCGGAGGCCCGATGGGAGGCTTTCCCCAGTTCGACCTCGATGTCAGTATCGATGCCGGCGTCAACGCCGTTATGCTTGTAAAGGCCGAAAATATAGTAAACTGGGACAACGATCCCTGCATATACTGCGGTTCCTGCGTGCAGGTCTGCCCGGCGAATTTGCAGCCTCACCTACTTGGAGGTTATGCAGAACGCAACGACATGAAAGCCACCGAAGACTTCTCGATCAAATACTGCATTGAATGCGGATACTGCGCCACCGTCTGCCCGGCTCACAGACCGCTTCTACAGTGGATAAGACTGGCCAAGCACGAGTTGCGCATGAAAAAAGCAATGGAATTGGAAAAGATGCAGAACGAAAATGAAAACGAAACAGACGGAACAGGAGGAGACAATGCCTGACAAAAAATTGCTCCTCAACGTCGGCGCACCGCCGCACATCAGAACCGGCAACAGCGTAGCAATTATCAACTACGCAACCATACTGGCTATCATCCCCGCCATACTGTGGGCTGCTTTCTCGCAAGGCGAGTTCGCAATGACAGCCAAACTGATCGGCTTTGTGGCATTCGGCGCAGGCTGCGGCGTGTTGATTGAATACCTGGTACAGCTTGTACTCAGGCAGCCCTATCGTGCAACCGACGGCCACGGCGCTTTTATGGGTATACTGCTGGCTTTGATTCTTCCGATCACCGCCCCGTGGTGGGTTTTGTTCATCGCTGTATTTACGGGCATACTCATCGGAAAACAAATTTACGGCGGCATAGGCAGCTACCCCTTCCACCCGGCAATGGTCGGCTACCTTATAGTACTGCTTTCATGGCCTCATTACGTTCATCCTGTAGGATCGAACACGATAGCCGCCATCAACCCGACCGTGATATACCTGACAATCCTCGGCATACTGCCTTTGTTGCTTCTGGGAAACCCGAAATGGCGCGTATCAATCGGCGCTATTGTCGGCGTGGTTATTGGTTCGCTTTTGTTCGGGCTTGCCAAGCCTGAATTTGCAGATCCCGTAGCCCAGCTTTTCAGCGGACACGTAATGTTGGCGGTGTTCTTTATTGCC
>CAYTHG010000365.1:0-4252 GCA_964437525.1 uncultured Myxococcales bacterium
TTCCTGAACCGATGTGCCGCCGACGCGTGCCAGTCCGAAATCTATGGCTTCTGTATCCAACTCGATATCGGGAGTGCCTTTGTACTGTACGACCAGGGAGATGCTGACGACAGGTTGCTCCTTATCGTTGGAATAGATTTTTAAAAGTCCGTTTTCAAAGTCGAGGTTCGAGGCAGTGTATGTCAGAATCAATTCGTAAGTTTCACCCGGATTGAGCAGCAAGGTATCCGTCGGGCGATTGTCCATGGTGTAATCGCTGGGGGTGGAGCCATCGAAGTCTATGGAGTTTATTTCCAGCGTTCCTTCGCCGGTGCTGGAAATCACCAGAGTGCGCTCGACACGGTTGAAGATAATGGGAGCGCCGAAATCGACGGTATTCGTATCGAAGGCAATTGTTGCATCGCCGGGGATGAGTTCCGAGTCGCCATCCGACGCTTCTGATTCCGAGTCGCCATCGCTGGATTGTATGCAGTATCCGTTTTCACAAACCAGTCCAGCTTCGCAATCTTCGTCTTCTGTGCAATCGTTGCCGGGAACGATTTCCACATCGCCGTCTGGATCTTCGTCTCCTGTGCTGTCGCCACCGCTGCTGCACGAAATACAAAACAAGGAAAGTGCCGCCAGTAAACTCAGTAAAACAAAGGCGATCTTTTTCATCTTTTATTCCCTCCGATATGTCCGAGGATATTGATTCAATTATTAATTATAACCGAGAAATCAAAAATTTGCAGCAAAGATTAACGATTCCAGGCAAGAAGTCAATCGCTTCAATTAATTATTAATCTTTGCAGTCTCGCCATGCATTCTTGACGTAATCGTCTGGATATTTTACCTTCAAGTGTCGGAATTTGATTTAGGGCAATGACAGTTATTCAAATGAGCAAAGTATTGAAAACGATATTTCTGGCAGCGGCATTTATCTTTATTTGTCTGTCGGATCTTCAGGCCGCCAGAATCGGTGTATTGAAAAGCCGCAATCTCGAAAGCTACAATTCTGTAATTACTTCGTTTTCAATAGCCAGCCATCACAAAATAATCGAATACGACATGCGCAACGACGTTCAGCGTGGCAAAGCCGTAATTCATCAGTTGAAGGGTGAGAAGCTGGATCTGATACTTGCAGTCGGTCCATTGGCTGCAACGCTGGCCGCCGAGAATAACGACAAAGTGCCCATCTTGTTCTGTATGGTTCCCAATCCTGACAGCTATGGGTTGAAAGGTTCCAACGTTACCGGAATCTCGCTTACCATACCTTTAAGAACCCAGCTCGGTACACTAAGGTTGATGGCAGACGAGGTCCGTAGGGTGGGTGTTATATATAAGGAGTCCAATAGTTCAAAATTGCTGGGGCAAGCTCGCAAGGTTGCCAAAAGACTTGGAATGTCAATAGTAGCCGAAAATATAGATTCCACCGGCGAGGTTTCCAAAGGTCTTGGCAGGCTCAGGGGCAAGGTGGATGCACTGTGGGTGATTCCGGATAATGTCGTATTGAACAGGTCTGCCCATCGAGTGATGGTGGATTTTGCTATCAGGAACAAGATTCCGTTTTTCTCATTAACGCCGAAGCTTGTTAAAGCCGGGGCGCTTTTATCTCTTTCGCCTGACTATGCCG
The DNA here is from genome assembly GCA_964437525.1 of uncultured Myxococcales bacterium. Lineage (GTDB taxonomy): Bacteria > Myxococcota_A > SURF-8 > SURF-8 > SURF-8 > JAKQSH01. The sequence continues at coordinate 1,613 of CAYTHG010000365.1, forward strand.
CTATTGGCAAGCAGGCCGCAGTGTTAGCCAGAAAAATAGTAGATCAACGTGTCAATCCCTCATTGATTCCAATCACGCCGCCTGAAGGAATCAAAATAGCCATCAACCTGACTACTTCAAAAAAAATCGGGGTTCAGTGCGATATAGCCTTGGCAGTTTTTACATACGCAGCGCAACATGGCTTTCCCATAGTCGTTTATAAATGAGAGAAGAACATGGAATTTTTATTTGAGTTGCTTGTCTGGGTCGTCTTTATAGTTTCATCTCTATTGGTTGTTTCGCATTTTCTCCGCAAAATGTATAAGCTGGATTTCGATTGCGACGAAAGACATTTTGCCAAGGCAGACGATGGCGTTTTTTTGGCTATGTACAGGCTCAAGCCCGATGAAATAAAGCACAAGCGCCCCGTAATTCTATGTCATGGCATGGGTTCCAACCGATACAACCTGCACTTGAAGCCCGGTTTTTCTCTTGCCGAACACCTAAAGAACGAAGGCTTCGACTGCTGGCTGGTCGAATTGCGCGGACACGGTGAAAGCGATTGGCCGGAGAACGGATACGATTTCGACGATATGGCCCGATTGGATCTGCCGGCTTTTATCAAACGAATACAGGAATTGACCGGACAGGAAGAAGTTCTGTACGTCGGTCACAGCATGGGCGGTATGTTGCTCTATGCATACCTTGGATCAAACGAAAATGTTCCCATCAAAGCCGCCGTTGCTGTGGGGAGTCCGGCCAAGCTTGGCAATCACTGGGGAATAAAGCTGAGCAAGATCTTAAAGCCTTTCAAAAGAATCACCATCTCGTTTTATTTCAGCTTCATGATTCCTTTTATGAGTCTACTCAAACACCACAAGGCGGAGTTGAACCCTGAAAACGTAGACAACAGGCTTTCGCGCCAGATGACGGCCAATGCGGTCAGTCGTGAATCGAGAGAGTTGTTGCTGCAGTTCGTAGATTGGATGAAAAACAGAAGTTTCACATCCAATGATGGTATCGACTACTTGGAAAACGCCAAAAATGTTTCCATCCCTTTATTTTTAATGGCCGGTTCCAAAGACAAGTTGGTTCCCAGGCATCAGGTAAGAGCTTTTTATGACAAAACCCCGGAGGAATATCGACATTGGCGTGATTGTGGTTCTGAGGGCGGTATGCTTAGGGATTACGGTCACGTGGATATGTTGATGGGTTATGGTGCCGCCGAAGAAGTGTTTCCTGCTATCTCAGAATGGCTCCTCGAATACGGCTGCGATAAATAAAGAAATACATAATGTCCTGCATCGCTGTAAAATCTTTATTATTGGTTACACTTGTTTTTGTGTTCTGTTTCTCCAGGCCTGTTGAAGCGTCCTCGCCTGAATTGTCCGAAATTCACTCGAAAAAAGATTTGCCCTTTTCCTACAACGGACAAGATCTGAATCAATACGGAATTATGAGGCTTTTGGCAAAACAGGGGCCGGATTACAGGCAATCCGTTCTGGAGGTATTGAAGCTCAGGAGGAAAGCCAAATACACAATGCTCGGTACGGGCTTGGGAGGCAGTCTGGCCCTGATAGCAGGGGTCGTAATGATAGGTATTGGAGACAATAATTCCGCAGCTATGCTGGGATCGGGGATTGGCGTCACGCTGGCCGGAGTGACATCTATAGGCATTGGCTTTTTTTGTTCCAACTCCATGAAGAAAAGGGCTAACAACAAACTTGTGGACAGCATCAAGAGGTTCAACAAAGAGCAGGAGATGCAAATCCTGCCGGGAAACCGTTTTGTCGGGAGATCGGCAAAGAATATAGAAGTTACAGAAAGATTCTTGATTGTAGGGTTGCATTTTTAAAATGTATCTCTATAATCATGTGGACTTTGGGGGACGTCTTACCACGTCACAAAAACACCGAATAAGTCGGTCAGAGGGGTTTTGAGCTAAATATCTATGGTTGGTAAGGCATAGCGAAGATGAGCTGTTAGAATATGCAGGTAACTACAGGGCTTAAGCTTACGCAAGAAGGTAATTTCGGACAAACGTCTTTACTAAGATTGCTTTACAATATCTATCTCGCCGGAACAAGCGGTGTGATGGAAGTCAAAGAGAACTCATTTACTCATAAAATACATTTCTACAAAGGCAACACGGTAGCGATATCGCTTGGTTACGAATATGCAATGCTGGGCGAAATGCTTCTGGAGCGTGGCAAGATAAGTCGGGAGCTTCATTCCAGGATCTTGCTGGAACGTGAGAACAGCGATAAATGCACCGGGCAATTGTTGATTGAAGCTGGGGTGATAACGCAGGAAGAACTTGAAGAGCAGTATTTAGTAGAGCAGATTATGCAGAGACTTGGTCGTCTTTGCATGACGGATAATGCAAGCTTTGTTTTTTATGAGGGCAACATAGAAAGACCTGAATTTGCCGCCAGCATAAACACTTTAAAAACGATTTTCTACATATCCAAGTATTTCAAGACTCCTCAGCAGCTTGAGGAGCAGGAAAAGAAATACGACAACAAACTTATTTCGCCCCGTACAAATCTCAACTACGTTATTCCTGCTATGGAATTGGATAATTCCATACTCCAGGCGCTTAAGTCATGGAATCAATCACGTTCGATCATTGATATTGCCACAATACTGGGGATGGACCTG
>CAYTHG010000366.1:0-4246 GCA_964437525.1 uncultured Myxococcales bacterium
GAAGTATCGGTTGCCAGACTTGCTCTGGCTAACGGGGAAAACAGATTCAATCCTGAGTTTGTCGCTGACTTTCTGAGAAAACTTGATGAGATTGAAAAAGACGAAGAGATAAAAGCTCTCGTGATTGAATCCCATAAAGAAAAGCATTGGGCTTTAGGGATAGACATAAACTGGGCTCTGGCTGTCCTTGCCAAACCTGAAAAACACAACGAGTTGAAAAGATTCATGTTCGCACTCGATAGGCTTTTCGTTCGCCTGTTGACATTCCCCATGCCGGTTATCGCAGCAATAGACGGCAATGTCGAAGGCACCGGCGCTGTTGTGGCCTGCGCCTGCGATTATCGCCTGATGCGACTGGACAAGGGAAATTTCAGCTTCCCGGAAATCGATATGGGATTCCGCTTTTTGCCGGGAATGTGGGCCATAGCCAAAAAAGCCATGCCGGGCTATATGGCCGAAGATCTCGTTCTTACTGGACGTAGAGTTCAGGCTATAGAGCTTGAGGACAACTTCTGTATCAAGAAAGCCTGCGGCAACGTAACCCTGCTTTTAGAAGAAGCTATTGCCTTGGCAAAGACCTTTGACAAAAAACGCAACTCATTTGCCGAGATGAAAAAAGTCATCAACAAATCGGTTATTGAAGTTATTGAAAAAGAAGACCCGGAGCTTATAGAGTCTCTTAAAATGTTTGCATAATCTTTTGCGAACATCCAAGGACCCGGAATAGCAAGGGCTTGTGGGTTTATTTGACTTCTGTTACCTGATTCGTTCTGGCCGATTCGAATAGCGCATCTATGACCTTCATGTTGTTGACTGCGTCTTCTATCGGCCAGCGCGGAGCTTTTTGTCCTGCGACGACTTTCGAGAAGTCTTCTATCTCCAGCAGGTATGCGTCGTTTCCATTGACAACAATCTGCTCTGCTGCCTGCTCCTCGCGGAACACCATAAAGCTTGTATTCTGACAACCTGGAATCCAGGGGTCATCGATAACGATAGATCCCTTTGTCCCTGAGATTTCAGCGCGGTGACGCTCGAAATTTGAGATGCTGCATTCAAATGAGGCCAGGATTCCACTGGGAAAATCAAGAATGCCGAACATGGTTTCGTCCACGTCATTCCTGCGTTCGATAGCCGTCACCCTCAAAGGTTCGCTGCCTGAAATCAAACGGCTTAAATTTATGCTGTAACAGCCGATGTCCATCAGTGATCCGCCAGCAAGTTCTTTGGATGCAGGTATTTCACCGGGGTTGTCCAGCATGTAGGTGAATTTCGAGTGTATGGAGGTAATATCTCCAATCTGGCCGTCCGCAATCAACTCCTGAACCTTGTCAAATAGCGGGTGAAAGCGATACATGAAGCCTTCGGCAACGGGCAGATTGCATTCCTTTGCCGCTTCAGATATCTGCTGTGCTTCTATCGCATTGACTGCTATAGGTTTTTCACACAGCACAGGGAAACCGGCCTTGAGCGCCTTGATTGCCCATTGGGCGTGCAGGCTGTTGGGCAGAGGGATATAAACAGCATCCATCTCTTTATAAGAAAGCATTCCCTCGTAGGAAGGGAACGAGCGAGGGATGTCGTACTGTCGCGCCCAGGCATCGGCGCTTGATTTATAGCGGCTGGCGACGGCGACGACTTCGGCCATATCGCTTTTTTTGATCGCTTTGATGAATGACGAAGAAATCGAGGCTGTACTTAAGATTCCCCAACGGACTTTACTCATTTTTCATTCCCCTCTTGCTTTTCAGCGTCAATATATAAGCCAAGCAGAGCCTTAAGGCGCTGTGGCCTTGTCACAGAAGCAGTATCTCCTGAAGCGAAAATCATTGTCAGCAACGCAATGGGTAAGGTATGCAACAAAAGTATTGAACGATTAAAGCACACGCTCGAAATTCTCTGGCTTACCATTGCTTTCCCTGATTGATTTGGATAATTTGAACGAGAACATTTTATACAAACTAGCTGTGCAATTCTAGTTATTAAAGATTTAAGGCATAGATATATTTCTCTCTGGACTATACCTCGACAATAAAGAAGAGATTTGCCAATGAAACAAAGACCGCTTCCCGTAATCGAAATAAGAAAAGCCGCAATCGAAGATTCGCAAACAATTGCCGATTTCAATTTTCTCATGGCTTTGGAGACAGAAAACAAACAACTGGACAAAGAGTCTCTATTAAAGGGCGTAAGGGGATTATTTGAAAATACGGGACGAGGTTTTTACCTTGTGGCTTTGGCAGGCGGTGAGATTGTAGGCCAGATGATGTGCACCTACGAATGGAGCGACTGGCGAAACTCCGATTTCTGGTGGATTCAATCGGTATTTGTCAAAAAAGAATTCAGAGGCAGCGGAGTTTTTAAACAACTCTACAAAACGATTGAAAGACTTGCCAAAGAAGCTGGTGCTTGCGGGCTCAGGCTCTATGTCGAAAAAGAAAACTCAAGTGCGCAAAAGGTGTACTGGAAGATGGGAATGAGCGAAACAGCTTACAAGATGTTTGAAGAGGAATTCTGATAAATATTCCCGCCGGAAGAGTATTTGAAAACTTCCTAAATTATCCATTCGAATGCTATCATCACGCACGTCGCGCGAATTATTCAGGAGGTGCATTATGGCCGACAATAAGAAAATAGATTTACGTTCCGATACGATCACGTTACCGACCGCTGAAATGCGCGAGGCTATGTACAAATGTGAAGTCGGCGACGATGTTTTGCAGGAAGATCCGACTCTAAACGAACTTGAAGCTTATGCCGCCGAACTGCTGGGCAAGGAAGCAGCCTTGTTTGTTCCTTCGGGAACCTTCGCCAATCAATGCGCAATAATGACTCACACAAAATCGTCGGACGAAGTGATTGCCCAAGAGGAATGCCACATCATCCAGCACGAAGCGGGCGCTTCCGCTTTGATATCGAGGGTCCAGTTCCGGACGGTGGCTCCTCTAAACGGAAAATTTCTTACTGCGCCAGAGATAGAGAAGAGAATGCGCATCGACGATGACATCCATTATCCTGATACCGGCCTGATATGCCTGGAGCAGGCCACGGCTTATGGAAATGTGTATCCTCTTGATACCATGTCGGAGATTTACGCATTGGCTCATAAACACGGTATTCCGGTACACATAGACGGCGCAAGGCTTTTCAATGCTGCGACATCTCTTGGAGTGGATGCACGAGAACTTGCGGCCTTTGGAGATTCCGTTTCAATCTGCCTGTCCAAGGGACTCTGCGCGCCCGTCGGCTCTCTGCTTTTGGGAACTAAAGACTTTATTCTCAAGGCTCGCAAAAACCGAAAAATCCTCGGCGGCGGAATGCGCCAGGCCGGTTTTTTAGCGGCAGCAGGTTTGCTTGCACTGAAGGTGATGACCAAAAGACTGGAAGAGGATCACAAAAACGCCCGCTTGATGGTTGAACTTTTAGGGAAAATAAACTCTATCGAGGTTACAAGGGTGCCTGAGATAAGCATGGTGTTCTTTAAAAACCTGTCCGACTCCATCTCCGACGAGCAATTGCTGAATTGCATGACGGAGCAGGGTATACTCTCCTACGCTCCCGAGGCCAGGGAGTTCCGCTTTGTGATGCATTATGGAATAAGCGCCGATGAGGTAAGACTTGTCGCCGACGCTATAAGAGATATCGTTTCCTGAGTGAATCTGAATACACTCTTTCAGCCGATAGTGTTGCGGTAGCGCTTGGTATAAAAGGGGATAATCAGAAGCAGGGTGAGTACACCGCTTGCAAATATGGGTATGCCATAGCCGTAGCTGGATCCCAGCGGGCTGTATATCAACGCGCCTGTAACCGTACCGAGCATTGACATCATGCTCATCAAGCCGGCGTTGCCGCCCATGCGTTCTATTTTGAAGAGCCTGAAGATACCGATATAGAACAACGCAAAGACAAGCGCATCTCCTATGCCATGCATGAAACGGAAACAGAACGAAAGCCAGACAGGCTCGAAGACCTGCCCCATATGCCCAAGACCGGAAGCAAGAAGACCCAGGATTGCGATTTTGCGCAGTGGCGTAGTCTCTGTGAATTTCCTTCCAAGGAAGTAAAAAGTCATCATCATTGCGAAGAATTCACCGCCCATATATAGGCCCATCTCCCTGAAACTGAATCCGAAATCTTCCCTCAGGAAAAGCCCATAGCAGGTCATCTCCGCGCCCCAATGAGTGGTGAAGAGGAAAATCCAGGCGGCAAAAAACAGCACGGCGGGGTTCGACAGATCCGACTTGTAATC
>CAYTHG010000367.1:0-4210 GCA_964437525.1 uncultured Myxococcales bacterium
CCAGCGCGAACTTTGCAGATTGTCGCCCCCCGTGCGGGGGCGTGGATTTAAACTAAACACTCGGCTAAATGGTCGTTTGTATTGAGTGTCGCCCCCCGTGCGGGGGCGTGGATTGAAACATATATGATAGACAAGTATCTTCAATATTCAATTGAGTCGCCCCCCGTGCGGGGGCGTGGATTGAAACTTTAGCCAAACCTGGATATCATCCATTATTTTGCACGTCGCCCCCCGTGCGGGGGCGTGGATTGAAACTTTGGTCAATTTGGTCTTTCTAGTTCGAGGTTATAAGTCGCCCCCCGTGCGGGGGCGTGGATTGAAACCTCGCCACAAGTGCCGTCGGGTCTTCCCCAAATGTAGTCGCCCCCCGTGCGGGGGCGTGGATTGAAACATTTGAAATGCCTATCTGATATCTTTGTTTGCTCTTGTCGCCCCCCGTGCGGGGGCGTGGATTGAAACTAAGTGACGAGTTTGGACACATAAGGCTACTATGTCGCCCCCGTGCGGGGGCGTGGATTGAAACAGCTTCCCATGTGGCACAGAGGGCCGGACACCCTTTTTACTGCTATAGACTTTGATCAATTGCCCATCGCATAGATGGGGAAAAACTTTTAAATCTCCACCACTTGTGGTACCTAAAATATCAAGCACCCGGAACCATCAACACTGGAAGTAGATCCACCGGATCCGTCTTCGAGTGAACCATCGAATCCCAAGCTACCGAGGACCTCAACATGGCGCAATTTACCTGGATACCCATTTATCAAGAGCTGGCGAAGAAGCTGCTGCCCTATCGTGATCGGCAGGAAGAGCTGGTTGATATCCTGGATGAACTCGAAGAGATGGACATCCCGACCATCCCTCCGGAAGACAGAAGGGGAAAGAACAAAACGCCTTTCCGCTTGAAGGTGATGGATCCTTTCACCTTCTTCGCCAATTTTAATCGTAATACATCTGAAGAAAATCGCCGCAAGGTTCTCGAAGTGCTTAAAAAGCGCTTTAAACTCAGAGCAGACATCCCTTCCGATTTTATCTCTATTCCGAGAGCCAATGCACTGAACGCTCGCTTCTTCCTCTTCGAATACGAACGCCATGCAAAGGATATTCCCTACCTCTGGGATTTGGCCGAGGTAGTCGTCAAGGGCTCACCCGCCTCACTGCCGGAAGCGGCCTTCGCACATACCCTGGATGTTAAGAGCAACCGATACGGTAAGGTGACGATGGGCTTCTTCTGGCTCAATCCGCTGAAGTTCCTCGCCCTGGATAGCCAAAATACGGAATACTTCAAAGGCAAAGATATTAAAATCAAAAATGTTCCTGATCTTCAGGGTTACTTGGAAGTCATCGATCAGGTCCACAACAAACTGGGTCGTGATTATCAAAAGATCTCTAATGATGCTTGGCTGGATGGCCAGGGTAAGGGAGGTAAGAAGCCGGAGGTCGCCGGGCACATCTCTGTTTGGATCCCCTGGCATTCGAACAACTGGCAGGGTGATCCGGCCGATAAGGATCTGAATCGGCTGATGGGTCAAAAGGTACGGCCGAATCGAACGATGCCGGAGAAGACTCTTTTTCAAAAAGCGAAGAGCGGTCGAAGCGAGGGAGATGTCTACATCCTATGGAAAGATGATAAAGAAAAGCGTATCGTCTCTAGTTTATCTCAGAATAAAGGCATCCTGTTTTTCGTTTCCAAAGACTATCATACTAAAGAGGAAAAGGTCATCGGTCTATACGGCCATGCGCGCATGGGCGAGGAATACAGCAAGGGGCCAAAGAAGGGAATGCGCCTGACTCCTGTGTCCTGCGCGGCGGAATATGCCATCCTCTTCGATCCGGAAGTGTCCGTACCCTTCAAGCAGAAGCAAGGACCCGCGAATTTTCGAAAAGTTGACAATGACCTGGCGGCAGTGATCCTCAAAGACGCTCTTGTAGAACATAAGAGCAGAAACCCGAAAGTCGCGGCTACTCTGCGCGAGCTTCTCGACGAACTGCCTGAAGGTAAACCTGGACCAAATGGAGGAAATAGCGAGATGAAACTCCCCCTCAACCTGATTCTCTATGGCCCTCCGGGGACGGGTAAGACATACAAGCTCCAAACCGAGTATTTCAAACCCTTTCTCGGGAAGACAGTTAAACGGAATAAGCAGGAACTTCAGATTGAACTGTTCAAAGAAGCCAGCTGGTCAGAAGTTGTCACAGCCGCACTATATTTGATTGGCGAAGCCAAGGTGCCTGAAATATTGCAGCACCCTATTGTCGAAGCGAAAAGCAAACGTTCAAATTCTGTATATCAGAAAAACTGCGTCTGGAATGTCTTGCATTATCGGACGTCACTTGACTGTCCCAACGTCAACGCCAATCCAGAAAAACGCCCTGGGCCATACATATTCTGGAAGGATGAAAACAGTGTCTGGAGCATTGATAAAAAGAAAGCGGAGCAGGAGTTTCCTGAGATCATCGAAAAACTGATTGATCCCTCGTCGATTGAGGAATCGACCGAAAACCGCACCCGCTTTGTCACCTTCCACCAGTCATACTCCTACGAAGATTTCGTCGAAGGTATTCGTCCCGTGATGGACGATGAAGACGAAGGGGAAATGCGTTATGAAATTCGTAACGGTATCTTCAAGACGATTGTCGCCGATGCATTGGAAGACCCGGATAACTCCTACGCTCTGTTCATTGACGAGGTGAACCGTGGAAACGTTGCCGCCATCTTCGGCGAGCTGATCACTTTGATCGAACCGGACAAGCGCCTGGGTGAAGAGAATGAACTGACCGTGACGCTGCCTTACTCCAGACAGAAATTCGGTGTCCCTTCAAACCTGCACATCATCGCCACCATGAACACGGCCGACCGGAGCATCGAAGCGCTGGATACGGCACTTCGTCGTCGCTTCGACTTTGAGGAATGTCCACCTCTGCTCTCGGTGGTGGGTAAGTTTCAGCCGGAATCTCTGAAGGTGGACCTTGCCAAGCTTCTGAAAGCGATGAACGAACGTATCGAACGGCTGCTCGACAAGGATCATTGCATCGGTCATTCTTATTTTCTCAAGATCAAAGATCTGGAAGACCTGCGACGGGTGTTCAAGCAGAACATTATTCCGTTGATCGAGGAGTACTTCTACGGTGATCGCGGAAAGATCGGTCTTGTTCTGGGCAATGCATTTGTCAAGGTCAAAGAGCAGGATGATGGCATCTTCAAGTCGGGCGACTGGGAGTTAGAGGAATACGACGACCGCAAGGTGTTTGATATCGTCGACGTTAAAGAACTTGATATAGAGGAATTCGTGTCCATCTATGCCTAGGCGATCCATACAGAGCTTCGAGCATAGCTGCCTGAAGGTAGAGAAGGGCGGTCTGACCGAAAAGGAGTTCGCTGCACTGGCGAGCTTCAATGATCGGCACGACTCCCGTTACTTCACCCTGGGTCACCAGCGGTTGACTTTCAAGCAGTACGTGGGGGTAATCCGGGTCAACGGCCTGACGCTGGAGATCCTGCCCAAGCTCGGCAAGAAGAAGGACGAACATGCCGAGAAGTGGCGCATGGCCCTGCTGGATATGCTGCGCATCGGTGGACTGCTGCGCATCGAGTCGGCAGGTATCTCCGATCTGATGCGGCGGCGCATGGACCTCTTCGACATCATCATCGAGCGCTTCCTGATCGAGACCCAGCGTTTGGCCATCGACGGCCTTTCCCGTAAATACATTCGCGATGAAGCCAACCGCACGGTGCTCAAGGGACGATTGCTCATCGGCGAGAACATCAAACGCAACCTGATCCACAAGGAACGCTTCTTCACCAGTCATAACCAGTACGACAGAAATAACATCTTCAACCGCATACTGAAGCAGGCGCTTTTCGTCGTTCGCAGTGCGGCCGGCAAACAACGGCATTCCAGCGAGGCCGCTGCGCTGATGGAATTCTTCGAGGGTGTCGATCCCCTGCCGGATGCCGCCTCCGCTTTTTCGCGCCTGAAGTACGGTCGGAACACGGAGCGTTATCGCTGGGCCATCCAGCTGGCCGAGATGATCCTGATGAACTTCGTCTCGGATATATCAAAGGGCAAACGCGAGATGCTGGCCATCCTCTTCGATATGAACCGGGTCTACGAGGTCTACGTGGCTCGAGTCCTCAAGCGCGAGGCGAGCAGACACGAGAGCCTGACGGTCAAGAGCCAGAACGGCAAGCGCTTCTGGCGCAGCAATA
>CAYTHG010000368.1:0-4159 GCA_964437525.1 uncultured Myxococcales bacterium
CCATATTGACATGCTTGAGGGAGAGTCCGTAGGCGCGCAGCTTTTCTGGATCGACTTCCACCTGGTATTGTTTGACATAACCACCGGCAGAAGCCACCTCCGCCACTCCGGACAATGCCATCAGTTCATAACGCAGGTACCAGTCCTGAATCGAGCGGAGTTGCTGCATGTCATGGCGATCCGAAGTCAGGCTGTACATATACACCCAACCTACGCCGGTTGCGTCCGGGCCGAGCTGCGGCGTCACGCCTTGCGGCAATCGACTCTGGACGAAGTTGAGGTATTCCAGCACCCGTGATCGCGCCCAATACAAATCCGTTCCGTCTTCAAAAATAATGTAGGTCATCGAGAAGCCGAAAAATGAGTAACCGCGCACTGTCTTGGCGTAGGGAACGGACAGCATCGCTGTCGTTAAGGGATACGTCACCTGATCTTCGACCACCTGCGGAGCCTGTCCAGGGTATTCGGTGAAGATAATCACCTGAACATCGGAGAGATCCGGTATGGCATCCACGGGCGTGTTCCACATGGCCCAAAGCCCTGCCGCTATGATGATGCCCGTAATGATAATGACGAAGAAGCGGTTGCGGACGCTGCTTTCGATGATCCAATTAATCATAAGTTGATCCTTTCTTTCGCGTCCTCTACTTCTGTTTCTTCACAAGATCCATGCCGCAAATCGGGCAGGTTCCCGGACCATCTTGGACAATGGTGGGATGCATCGAGCAGGTGTAATAGAGGCTTCCTTCATCTGCACCATGATCATGGGCCGAATCTTGTTGGGCGGAAGCGTTATCAACCTGCTGCTTGTTCTTTACCTGAAGCCTTGCAGCCAGTAATTTCTGGACGGCTTCCTGAAGCTGGGATTCAGAGTCGAGCAAGAACTGACCGGACGTAACAACGGTTTCCCCTTCCGATAAACCGGAAAGTACTTCCGTGATGTGACCATCACCGACCAACCCAGTGACAATCTCCCGTGCTTCATATTTGCCGATTTCGCGAGTTGTGAAAACGAGCTGCCGTTCTCCTGAATGAAGGATGGCTTCGGTTGGGATTCTCAAAACTTCATCTTTCCTCTGAGCCTCGATACGAACTGTCGCAAACATGCCGGGCTTCAAGTCCACGCCAGGGTTTTCAAACTCCAGGCGAACCTTAAGCGTTCGGCTTTTCGGATTGAGTGTGGGGTAGATGTATCCGACTTTCCCTTCGTATTGCCGCCCGCGTTGAAAGGACAATTCCATCTTGGCGGCTTGATCGACCTTGATCCAGGGTGCATCGAACTCATAAACTTCGGCTGTCACCCAGATCTTTTTGAGATTTCCGATACGATATAAATCCTGACCGGCATTAACTCGCGCCCCTTCCACCACATTTTTCTGCAGCACGTATCCAGGTCGGGGAGCAGTGATGACCAGGTTTCGGTCAACATTCTGGTTACGGATAACCTTTTTCAGAGCAGACTCCGGAATGTTCCACAAACGCAGGCGCTCGGCGGCTGAATTTGTCAACCCGCTATTCGGGCCGCTGCTGTTATATGCAAGCAGATATTCTTTCTGAGCGCTTACCAGTTCGGGAGAATAGATGGAGAACAACCATTGGCCTCGCTTGACTTCCTGGCCGGTTTCGTCCACCCAGATTTTTTCGATCCAACCGGAAAAACGCAGGTTCACAACACTGATTTCACTCTCCGCCACATCGACTTCACCGATGGTGCGCACGTGCCGAAAGATCGGGCCGCGCTCGACATGCATCACGCGGACCCCCATGTTCTGGACCATCACGGGATCGACCGTTATTGTTCCTGACGAGTCTCCACTGTTGTCATCTACATACGCGGGCACCAAATCCATTCCCATGGGCGATTTGCCCGGCTCGTCACGGATGTATGTCGGATCCATTGGAGCCACCCAATGTTTGAACTTTCGAGGGCCCGAGGCTTTCTTTTTCGGCTTTTCCATCGGGGTCAGGTCCATGCCGCAGATTGGGCAGCTCCCTGGTTCTTCCTGAATAACGTTGGGATGCATGCCGCAGGTATAAAGCGTTCCGCCTTCGTTGTTTGTTTCATCGGTCGAGTTTGTCTGCTCATCTTTGAGTTCGGCGGTGGGTGTTTCCTTTCCTACGAGATCCATGCCGCAGATCGGGCAAGTGCCTGGTCCATCCTGAACGATGGTCGGGTGCATGGGGCAGGTATAGTAAGAACTTTCAGTTGCGTGAGCCGTGTTGACAAAGCCAGTCGACGAAATGTGGTCATGCCCTTCATGCCCACTCTCCTCAACCGGTTTCATGCTCGGCCATACAAAAGCCAAGGTAACCAAGAAAAGCGCTACGACGACCAAGATTACCCATCTTTTCCGTTTACTATTGCGCATCGGTTTCTCCTTGATTATTCAGAGTCAGATGTATGAGTCCCTGATAGCGTTTGGATAACAGCTTGTTGAATCCAGGTCTGTGACCGGGCAACAAGCAAAGTCCGTTCAAAATCTAGCAATTGAAGCTCGGCCTGGTATAAAGAGGCAAAATCGGCCCGGTCGCTTTGATAGGCTGTCAAAGTAGATTCAAGCGTTTCATTTGCCCTGGGAATCAGATTCTCCATGTAATGGTTTGCTTTTTGATCAGCCCGTTCCCAAGCGGCCAGGGCAGCTTCCAAGCTGGAGTGGATTTCGTCCAACAGTGCGATCTCCTGTTCCTCTACAGCTGAAGCTTCAGATAAGCGCATCGCTTTTTTTGCGTTGCTGCTTCCCGTGTAATTTAATGGAAGAGGAATTCCCAGACCCAGGGTCATCTGGTCCGTGCCATCATCCATACCCGCCTGGCGACGAATACGATATCCGGCCCATACCGTGATATCTGGCCATCTTTCATAACCCGCGGCATCCGCAGCCAGCCTTTTGGCCTTTGCCATGGCCTTCAAGCCTTTCAATGCTGGACGCTTGCTTTTAGCCAATTCAAACCAGTCGGTTAACGATTTTGTAGGAGATGAAAGATTTGTTTGTTCGGGAGTGGCAATATGACTGACCGGAGCCCGGTGCATGGCTGCATTCAACACCGCCGTAAGCTCCCTCACGCTACGATCGAACTCGCCGAGATCATCCTCCAGTTTGCTTTTCAGCACCTCAAGGCGCATGAGATCGTGTTGCCCGACCTTGCCGACCTGATATTTGGCACGGATGGCTTCCAGTAGCTGACCAACGAGATCGATATGCTTTTGAGTGATTACTCTCAATTGCCTTACAAGAGCCAGACTCCAGTACATTTGTTTTACCAATCCGGCCAGCTGATTACGCTTTTCCTCCAGTGACCAACCGATAGTCTTTACCTCAGCCTGAGCAGTCGCTTCTCGACGACTGTTTTTCCCTGCCAGGCTGAACGTCTGCTGAAGCTTGAACTGTACGCCGGTCATCGGGGAATCGCCGAGACTCCAGGTGTCGATGGGGAAATTGCTATACTCCACCATGAAGACGGGATCCATCCACATTTGGACGGCGTCTGCTTTGTGGCGTAGGGCTTGTACTTGCAAATCGATGGATTTCAGCTCTGGATTGGCTTGCAGAGCCTGTGCTACCAGTGGCTCCGGCCCGGATTCCTGGGCAATTGCCATGGGATTTCCGATTGCAAAGCTTACGAGACCAAACAGGATGGCAGCTATGCTAATAATTTCAAGCAGCCTTGGTGGTCTCTGGGTTCCTGGTCTCACTCGTTTCAAATTCCGCCTCCTTTTCAAATTGTCGAAGAATTGCCCTCGACTAAGGATGCTTATCTAATACGTAGTATGTGTGACAGAAATTGAGAGCGAACAGGAGTCTTGATATTACTGATAAAATTAGCTTCCACACTATTGAAACCAGCTTGCCTGTTTAATATTCTACACTAGTGTAGTAGATTATTCAACAGCCATGTCTGATTCTGATTTTCTGTAAGATCAGATATGGATTCACTTAACGCGGTGCTTCTCTGAGAAACTGTTGTTGTTTGCGATAGTCGCCCCTCTATATTGTTGATAATACAGATTTATTTATTGTTGTCAATTCTGAAAAATGTTCAATGAAGCGTAAGCCTGTAACAAATCGCTGCTGTATGAACCCGGCTTGTCCTCTTCATGGGCAGTTCGGTAGGAGAAACATTACGCTAACAACAATTCGTTAGGGCAGCACCTGATTTC
>CAYTHG010000369.1:0-1627 GCA_964437525.1 uncultured Myxococcales bacterium
GTTCTTTTTCGCCATTTCATCGTTATGGCATTTACCGCAGGTTTCAATCTGCTTGAGCGGGTGCATCGGAGACTTTTCGGAGCTTGACGGCAAAATCTGATGATCTCCGTGACAGTCGGCACAAGATGCGGCGTCTTTGCGGCCTTCTTTATGAAGTTTGCCGTGAATGTCTTCGGTGTTGTATTCGTTTACCGCGTCCTCATGGCATTCTATACACAGCAGTTTGGGAACAGGACCACCTTCATGATGGGGATTTTCGGCTTCTGAGTCCGACTGATGACACTCGGTGCAGCTTACGTCTTCGTGGACGCTCCCTTTAAGAGCGTTAGGAGCGACATATAAGCCCTCAGCCGAACGACCCTTGGTTACAGGCTCCAGGTCTTTTTCGCCGTGGCAATCCATGCATTCGTCTTCCGCATAAGCCACAACCGAAAAAGCGGCAAACAGGCAGAAGGTCAATAGAGCAATAAATCCGGGAACAATTTTTCTCTTTCTCATGTCGGCAACCATCCCTTTTCACTTCTATTAAACTCGTTTACTTTAGCTACAGACCAATATCGACTTTACGCCATCAACGACAAACATTCCCGCCTTCAAAGCCAATATCAAGACCAAATCTTGGGCTTGGCTGCTTGAAAGCGCGCTGATTGAGAAAATATTTTTGAATTTACACGTATTGGCAAACAGGCTAAACCCGAGATTGTTCTAACATATTTACCTCTAAACTCACTGTTTTTAATTTAACAAATAATTTTTTTTGATGCGTTTCAAGATTTTGGACATATCTTGATTAATAGAGAATATGAAGTTCATACATGAATTTCACACATCATTGGTTTTTCAGCGTTGAATACTTGTTTTTTAAGTCGATAGATAATATTTTTACTTGTTCTCATATTGAATCATTGAATTAAAGGTCTTTTGAATATGCCCGATGCAAAAAAGAATTTCGATTTGACCGACTATATCTGGAAGCTCTTCATTTCCATGAAATTCACGGTGCTGCTTTTGTCGCTGTGGTTGATTGGTTCGGTGGCAGGAACGATCATCCTGCAAAACGGTCGCCCTGAGCAATATGTCTCACTTTACGGACCTAAGTGGTCCAACATAATGATGAAGCTCGGCCTGTTCGATGTCTATAGCTCCACCTGGTATATCTTGATTCTGCTGCTGCTGCTGTTTGCAATCACAGCCTGCACCATCAACCTGCTGCCTTCCAAGCTGGTTCTGGCATTCAAAAACCCCAAACGTCAGATATTAGCAGGCCCGGCGACACGTACACTGAAATACGAAATCCCCGTAAAAGACACCGACAGCGCTTTGGCAGCCTTGAAAAAAGCCATTTCAGTTAAGTTCAAACATATAGAGGAACTGAAGTCGGAAGACAGCAAGGGCTTTTTCGCGCACAGAAACCCTTACGCTCATTTTGTCATCGTAGTCATCCACATTAGCGTAGTCCTGATAATCGTCGGCGGCATGGTCTCTTCTCAATTCGGATTCGACGGCGTAATGGAAATCCGCGAGGGCGAGACGGAAAAAGTAGTCTACAAAAAGCAGGGGACTCGTTATGCGCCTGTGAACCTGGGCTTCATGGTCCGTTGCGACAAATTCCAGTTGCAGCGCTTTC
>CAYTHG010000369.1:1637-4123 GCA_964437525.1 uncultured Myxococcales bacterium
TTCCGAACGGAATGCCCAAGGATTATGTCTCGAATCTGACGATAATCGAGAACGGCAAGGACATGGTTTCTAAAAGGATAGAAGTCAATGATCCCTTGTTCTACGGGAAATTCAATTTCTACCAGTCGTCATATCAGGAGATGGCTCCTTTAAAGATAACGGACAGGAAGACCGGAAACAGCATACCTTTCACGCTCAGGCAATCCGAAGTAAGCAGCGTCGGAGAATTTGGTCTGAACCTGCGGCTTGACTCTTTTTCCGTGCTAAAAGGCTCCATGTTCGCAAATATTACAGTCGCCCCGGACAGGGGAATGCCTTATCGGGTGATGCTGAACCAGAACATGAACGCTGCCGCCAGCCAGTCCGACAAGCCCTACATTCTCGAATTCTCCAAAGACAAACCGGCATACACCACCGGACTGCAAGTAGTAGCCGATCCCGGTGTGGGCATGGTATGGGCAGGGAGCTTCTTGATGGTTCTCGGATTGTTCCTTTTGCTTTACTACTACCACCGAAGCATTTCGGTCAAGGTGGTTGGGAACAAAATCCTTTTAACCGCGCTGGCTCAGAAGAATTTACAAAACTACAAGCTTGAAATCGAATCTCTACTGAAAAACGCCGGACTGAATATTCCCGTAGAAAACAAAGAGGCATAAATATGCTTAACAATACTCTATTTTTAATCAGTTTTTATGCTTATTCGATAGCTCTGATAATCGGCATTCTTTCTGCCGTAAACAAAAAGGAAAGCATCGCCAAAGCGACATTCGGAGCCTTCTTCGCCGCTTTTCTCATCCATACAGTAGCCCTGTTTGTACGCTGGGGAGAAGCCGGCAATGTAGAGGTTGCAGCTTTTCAGGAAGCCGAAGGCCGTATCCTGCAAGGCTGGGAATGGTTCCAGATATGGATCAGCCATCCGCCCTGGAGCAACTTGTATGAATCTCTGGTCTGCTTCGGCTGGGGTCTGGCTATAGTTTCTCTTTATGGAATCAAGAAGTTCCAGATCCGCATCCTGCCGGTTTTCGTTATTGCCATGACGCTCTTGATTATGGGCGTGGCATCTCTCTTGATAAACAAGGGAATCACCCCGCTAGTTCCGGCCCTGCAAAGCAAATGGATACACCTGCACGTCACCATGGCGACCATCTCCTACCCGGCCTTCGGATTGGCGGCTATCCTCGGCCTGCTTTATCTTCTTAAGGTCGGCGTCAAAACCGAAACCTTCGGCGTAGTCATCGCCATTTCAGCCGTGCTGGTTATTCTGGCGGTCGGCGGCAAACCGCTAATGTCGGAAGGTTCCTATGAGATGGCACTTTTGACCGAACATGCCGGGCAGACATTCAAGTTGACATACGAAGCCGAAGACACGACAGGCGCGATGCTGACTCAATCCGGCGTACTTACGCACAAGGTGCCTTATGTAGGCGGACTGCTCTTGCTGGCCTCGCTTCTTTCCGTGCTGGCCTCTGCCATATACTTCTTTTTCATGGAATCGACCAAGTTCCCATCTAAAAAGGCGTTCCACTATTTGATGATAGGCAGCTTTTTAGCCCTGACTGCGGGGCTTGCAACAGTCGTTATTGTCACTGTTTTCGGGGCTGCGCCGGACATAACCGAAGCCACATTAAAGCAAATTATAGAATCCAAGCACTTAAGCGGCGGGCAAACGATTGTAGGTTCCTATCTGGTCCACGGAAACCCGCCCTATCTTTTATCCGTCAAGGCCAGCCCCTTTGAGTTCATGCTGCTGGTGATGGGTTGGCTCGGCTTGGTATTTTACCTGATGCTCTCCTGGAAACCCGCCAACCTTGTAGAACAGCTTCCCGATGCCGAAAGGCTGGACGAGCTTTCGTACAAGACGATTCTGTTCGCCTTCCCCTTCCTGACGCTGCTGATCATCACCGGAGCTGTCTGGGCTTATTATGCCTGGGGGCGTTACTGGGGCTGGGACCCAAAGGAAACCTGGTCGCTGATTACATGGCTGATCTACAGCATCTACCTGCATGTCAGAATCACGCACGGCTGGCAGGGCAAGATCCCGGCGGTTCTAGCAACATTGGGATTCGCCATCGTTATCTTCACATACCTTGGAGTCAATATCCTGCTGGCTGGCCTGCACTCTTATGCTACCGGCTGATTTTGACAAGGCCAAGTCCGCGCCCTTCGAGACGCTTCGCTCCTCAGGAACGCGGCCAACCTACTCGCAAAAGCAATAGGACGGGCAAGTTTTGAAGCTCTGCGGCTAGAAATAGAAGCGACTCAAAACCGACAAGCTGTATGGATAAACTCCGAACTCCGATTCGATACTCGGCATATCGATTTTAATGCCCTTGCTGATTTCAACAGACTTCGTTTTCGGTCTGTAGCCGATGGGGATCGTGGCGGTTGCAATCAATTCTATTTCGTCCGAAGCATTGAAGACAAAAGCGGGTGAGAAATAAGCGGAAGGCTCCGTAAGGTTTGCCATTATCAGTCCCTGCACTGTC
>CAYTHG010000370.1:0-4122 GCA_964437525.1 uncultured Myxococcales bacterium
CACCCAGCGTAAATGGCGTCTGCTTTTTGTAGAAAACCGCAGCGTGATGATTTCCATCAAGTCTGCATCGAACCCACCCACCGTCAGGCTGCAAAAGATTTTTTTGAAAGCTCCGCCGGAATTCGGTCAGGTCATCGCGGATGTAGCCGAGCGCAGAAAACGCAAGTGGCCCGAGGCTATAGGCGACTTCATAAAAGAGAATCTAGCCGAAGCCCAATCCATGAAACCGCGCCGGACGACAAACAGAACAGACGACAAGCAGCCCCGGCGCTTCGATCTTCAAAAGCATTTCGACAAACTCAACGAACAATATTTTAAAAATTCGCTTTCATGCCGACTGGAATGGATGTACCCCAAGGCGCGCAGGCCGAGGTCATTGCATCTGGGGGCGTACTACGACAATCAAAACCTGATCCGCATTCACCCGGTACTGGACCAAAAAGACACGCCCGCCTTCGTAATAGAAGAAGTGCTTTTCCACGAGATGACGCACGCTTATGTAAAAAGCAAAGTCGTCAATGGCCGCAGAATCTCCCACGGCAAGGACTTCAAAGCCAAGCTGGCAGAATACCCCATGCTCACAGATGCGGAGCTTTGGTTGCAGAAAAACCTGTCGAAGATTTTGAAGAGATACTACAGGAAAAGATAAAGCAGCTATAAAGCGAAAGTAAATCCCCGTCATCCCCGCGCAGGCGGGGATCCAGGTACTTGATTTTCTTAATGGATTCCCGCCTTCGCGGGAATGACAGGCTTGGTGTCTTTTTACTAGGATGATGAGAACGATGCTTTGTCAATAGGCTCAAATAGCTATAGCTATTCGCGGTTCAACTTGGCTTCCAGCTCCTGCCAGCGGCTATAAAGCCTCTCGCATTCTTTTTCGGTGGCCTGCATTGTCTCGAAACAAGCGGCCAGCCTTTCGGCATCGGCAGAGATAGTGGGGTCTTCAACATCTTTACGGGCAATCTCAAGAGCTTCTTCAGCTCCCAGAATCACCGCCTCTATACCCTCGTATTCCTTCTGCTCCATATAGGTCAAGCCGCGAGGCTTGTTCTTGGCCTTTTGCTTTTGAGTTTTTAAAGCCGCTTTTTTCTCGGCAGCTTTTTTATCTATCTCGGATTGCCACTGAGAATATTCCGCGTATATCTGCGCCCCGCCTTCACCGTCAAGACCCAGTATCATATCGCAGACACGATCCAGCATGTACCTGTCATGCGTCACCATCACCAAGGAACCCGGGAAATCCAGCAGGCTTTCTTCCAGTACTTCAAGTGTGGGAATATCTAAATCGTTTGTCGGCTCGTCCATCAAAAGCACGTCGGCGGGCTTCAGCATCAACTTGGCTATCAAGAGCTTGGCCTGCTCGCCGCCGGATAGTCTGCCGACATTGCTTTCCATCTGTTCGGCGCGGAAATTGAATCGCTTGCCCCAGCTGATCACATGTATTGAACGCTCTCGATACATTACAGCATCGCGTCCGCCGCCGGTTAAAGCTTCCTGCAAACTCAAGGACTGATCGAGCTGCTCCCGGCGCTGGTCGAAATAGACGCACTGCAAGTTGTCCGCATACTTGATAAAACCAGCGTCGGCTTCAAGCTCTTTTGCCATCAACTTCAATAGCGTGGTTTTACCGCAACCGTTGGGGCCGACTACGCCCAGTCGCAGACCCGGACGCAGCAGAAGATCGAGATCGGAGATCAAAAGCTTATCGCCGTAGGCTTTGCGTATACCGCTCAAAACCATCAGGCGCTTGGTCTTGCGACCCGATGCGCTGAAATCTATCTCGGTGTTGCTTGAGGTGTCCTCGGATTTCATGCGGGTCAGTTCTTCTATCAAGCGGTGCGCTTCGTCTATTCTGGAACGGGACTTGGAAGTTCTGGCCTTGGGGCCGTGATTCAGCCAATCGATTTCGTGCCTGACCTTGTTGTCCAGCGTTTCTTTACGCTTCTGGCGATTCTCAAAAAACTCGCGCCGTCTCTCAAGGAAATTGCTGTAATCCCCCTCGAACGAAAGCAGATTGTCAGGGTAACGTCTGTCTATTTCCATCACGCGCTTTGATACCGACTGCAAGAAAGTTCTGTCATGACTGACCAGAACAAAGGTAATCCGCAGACCGCCCAAAAGCTTTTCCAGCCAGACGACGCTTTCAAGGTCGAGATGATTTGTAGGTTCGTCAAGCAAAAGCAGCTCGGGTTCTCTAGCTAAAGTGGCAGCAATGGCAAGTCGCTTTCTCCAACCGCCCGACAATTCGCCGACTTTCCTGTCAAGATTTTCAAAGCCGACCCTGCTCAAAGCCGAATCTATTTTGACTTCACGGTCCAACTCACTCTCGCCCGGCTCAAGCGGCACTCCTTCAAGGCTCAAGCTGACGGTTTGCCGCAGGCTGTTTTCGATATCGAAATCATCCTTCTGAGCCACGTAACCGACCTTCAGACCTCGGCGGGCGCTGCGCTCACCGGAATCCACCGACTCTATCCCGGCCAAGACCTTCAATAAGGTACTTTTGCCGCAACCGTTAGGGCCGATTATGCCGATGCGCTCCTGCTCTGAAATTGTCAGAGACAAGCCGTCGAGAACTATCCTGTCGCCATAGGCGACGCTTATGTCGTTGCAAGAAATCAGAGTGGCCATATTTTATTTACGCCTCAATAAACAATCGAAAACATTACCGAAAAAGTTCAATCGGCGACAATATACACGCTGTCCCGGATACTGGCAACACAGGATATTATTAAACCGGTATTTAGGACATAGCTGTCATGCTGAACTCGTTTCAGCATCTTTTGAAAGAATTAGAAGACCCTGAAACAAGCTCAGGGCGACAATTGCAAAAAGCTTAGAATCCGTCATTCCCGCGCAGGCGGAAATCCAACAATCAAGCACCTGTTTAGTGATTGACGTAATGTCGTCATTCCGAGCCGCAGGCAAAGAATCTCTTTGCAATATAAACAGATTCTTCGCTACGCTCAGGATGACAATGAAGTATCGGCGGCGGAATCAATCGCCGTTTTTTTTCTCAGGAAACGAAGTCCGTCCGATCAAACAGGCAATGCAGCGGCAAACCTTCTTTTTCGATGGCTTCGCGCCCGCCTTCCAGCCTGTCCACCAACGCAAACACCGCACCGATCTTCAGCCCGGATTCACGCACGCGCTCTATGGCTTTAATGGACGATCCGCCGGTGGTGACGACATCTTCCAGAATAACGACGGTATCGCCTTCCTCGAAGTTGCTGCGGCCTTCCATCCACTGCTTGGTGCCATGACCTTTGGCCTCTTTGCGAACGATAAAGGCCGGAAGCGGATTGGATTCGATGAAGCTTATCAAAGATGTCGCAGTCGAGAGCGGATCGGCTCCCAGCGTCATACCGCCAACACCTTTGACTTCAAAGGAAAGCTGTTCGAGCATCTGATAAAACAATTTGCCGATCAGGTAAGAACCTTCGGCATCCAATGCGCTGGGACGGCAATCTATATAAAAATCGCTGGTTTTTCCAGAAGCCAGCACAAAAGTTCCTTCTTTGTAGGATTTTGCCTTCAGGATGTCTCTCAAACGGCTTCTGTGTTCAGGATTCATATTGAGTACAGGCTTGTCGGCCAACTTTTCGTTCTTCATTTTCCAGTCCTCCGGTATACATAAAAGAGAATCAG
Organism: uncultured Myxococcales bacterium; assembly: GCA_964437525.1. Classification (GTDB taxonomy): domain Bacteria; phylum Myxococcota_A; class SURF-8; order SURF-8; family SURF-8; genus JAKQSH01. Next base: position 3,646 of record CAYTHG010000370.1, read on the forward strand.
ATCCAACCGTGGAAAAGATAACAGCCTTGCTTCGCTTTTGCAATGCATCTACGCAACACACCAAAGTTATTTGCCAGGATTTTCTTCCTGCTTAAAGATTATCTTGTATTCTAAAAGGCGGTCTTCCGAATCAAATACTAAAAACTCAAGCGAATTGGAACCCTGCACAGGAACAACTGCCATTGCGTAGGGGATCTCCAACTCCTGCGCCCCCACTCCATAAGCACCTTCGCCCAAAAAAACGCTGGCCTGTCTTTTGTAATCGAAGTGCGTAACCTTGCGACTGGCAGGATTCGACACGAAGAAATGCTCGTTGTCGGTGTTAGCCGCCACTATTCTATATGGTTTCTCAAGGTCGTACATCTGCCCGGCTTCCGGCTCTAAAGTGCGATATTGCGGCGGGCCTCCGCCTATCCAGGGCAACAATATCCACTCGATTTCGTCGCCTTTATAAGCATAACGGATCATTTCATTACC
>CAYTHG010000371.1:0-4109 GCA_964437525.1 uncultured Myxococcales bacterium
CCTTCCGAGGGCGCAAGTTGGCAGAGTGCTACAGACCAAATCAGCTCCAGTATCATCTTCAACCAATCCGGCGAGTATGATGTCAACCTGATCGTCTCCGATAACTTTGGCGATCCCAGTTCGCCAAGCCCGGATTCGAAGTTGACCGTAAAAGTCATGGAAGGCCCGACGGCGGTGGCTTTCCAATACTCGACAGAATTGACTGACTTCGATTCCTCTGTGGGTCAGGAAGTGCAGTTTGATGGCACGGATTCATTTGATGACGACGGTGAAATTGTGGCGTATCGCTGGTATATCGCCGACTTCCCCGACGGCTCCCCCACCTTGTGGTATGTGGATGCGCAACCCAAGCACTCTTTTTACGACAGCGGCGAATACGCCGTATATCTGGAAGTCGAAGATGATGATGGTCTGGTCAGCACCAACGAGGCAATGGTGCGCGTATCTGTGACCAGAAACGATCATGTCAGGATAGAGTTGACCTGGACCAACAGTGGCGACATGGAATTGCATTATGTGATGCCCGAGAACGGTGTAGGCGGAGAATTCGATTGTAACGAGAACAACCAGACGCCCGACTGGACGGCACAGGGGCACGGCACGCCGCAGTTTACCAAGGACAGTCAGAACAACGGTCAAGACCCCGAAGAAGTAGTGCACACCAATCCGGGCGATGGAAGCTATAAGATCATCGCGCTTTATACCACTTCGACCGAGTACTGTTATCAGGACACAGTGACTCAGCATTATGAGAACTCATGCGATAAATGCGGCTGCAACAAAAATGATTTCGGCTGCTGGTGGTGCGAGTCTCTGGACATCTGTTGCAAGGGCTGTGATATAGAAGAACCCGTCACCGTGTGCGAAGAAAACGAAGCGGCTACGACCTTCCGCATTTATATCAACGACAGCGAGTATCCGACATATACGGTCAACGGAAGCGCTTATACTGCTGCGCACGAAGGCGAGATGGTGCAGTTCAACCTGATCCGCGAAAACGGCGTTTATAATCCTGTAGGCAGTGGAAAATAAATATTTCAGTAGAAAATGCTGTAAAAAAAACGCCCTTTTAAGGGGCGCTTTTTTTGTAATTGAAAGCAGGTCTCAGTAAGTCGCCAGATAGCGATCCAATTCCCACTGGTGGACCTGGGTGATGTATTCGGCCCATTCGTTGCGCTTGGCTTGTATGTATTGCAGGCTTATGTGCTCTCCAAGCGTGTTGCTTACAAGTTCATCTGCTTCCAAAGCGTCTATCGCTTCCAATAGATGGGCGGGCAGCTTCTTGATGCCGTTGGCTTTTCGCTCGGTCTCGCTCATTTCGAAGATATTTTTGTTTACAGGTGGGCCCGGATCAATGCGGTTTTGTATGCCTTCCATGCCTGCTGTAAGCATTACAGCCAGTGCAAGGTAAGGGTTAGCGCTCGGGTCAGGGCTGCGCAACTCTACTCTTGTGCCGTCGCCTCTGGACGCCGGAACGCGGCACAGCGGCGAGCGGTTCTTTTCTGCCCAGGTGATGAAGGTCGGTGCTTCGTAATTGGGTACCAGCCGCTTGTATGAGTTTATCAAAGGGTTGGCAATGGCGCTGATGGCGCAGGCGTGTTTTAGTAGTCCACCTATGAAATACTTGCACATTTCGGACAGACCGTTGGATGAATTTTCATCGTGGAAGCAGTTTTTACCGTCTTTGAAGAGCGACATGTTGATATGCATTCCCGAACCATTTATGCCATAAATAGGTTTGGGCATGAAGGTCGCGTGCAAATCGTGGTTGATAGCCACTTTGCGGACGACAAAGCGGAATGTGGCTACATTGTCGGCTGCCATGAGAGCCTCGCCGTATTTGAAGTCTATCTCGTGCTGCCCTATGGCCACTTCGTGGTGACTGGCTTCGACCTCGTATTCGAGGGATTCCAGGACATCGATGATTTCCCGCCGGGCTTCTTCTGCGCGGTCAACAGGAGCGAGATCGAAATATCCGCCGGAATCGTTTGTGATGGTCGTCGGCTCGCCGTTTTTACCACGCTCGAACAGAAAGAACTCGACTTCCGGGCCGATCATCAACTTGTAGCCTTCTTTTTCAAGATCTTCCAACATTCTGCGCAGTAGGTTTCTCGGGCAGCCTGCAAAGTCACTGCCATCGGGTAATTTGGTGTCGCATATCAGCCGGGCGACTCTGCCGCCGTCGGAGTCTTTCCATGGGAAAATTCTGAACGTGCGATTGTCGGGGATCAGCAGCATGTCGGATTCTTCGATGCGGGCGAAACCTTCGATGGATGAGCCATCGAACGCAACCTTGCCTGCAAGAGCTTTTTCAAACTGACTGGCGGGGATTTCGACGTTCTTGTTCATGCCCATTATGTCTGTAAACCACAGGCGCATGAACTTTACTTTGTTGTCTTTCAGGCGTTTCAGGATCTCGGTATTAGACTTCATAATTCACCCTTTCTTGGCTCAAGATGCAACTCTTCCCCCGCAAAACCGCACTTTGCGCGGCTGTATATAAACACTTATTTTGCTACTGACTGTTTGCTATTCTAAGTGCAAAGGGCTGTTTTTGCCTAGCTTTATTGAATATATTTGTATGTGCGGGAAATTGCAGGAAATTGTGAGCGAAAGCAAGCGGGGCGCAGCTTGCTGCGCCCCGATGGTAGATATGCCAAATAAACGAAGTTTCGGTGTTCCGTTTACAAAAACCGTGGAGTACTCAAACTACATCGCTTCGGGGGCTTCGATACCCAATAGCGCCAGCTCGTTTTTGATGAGTGTAGAGGTCGCATCGGCGAATGCAAGCCGTGTATGGCGCAATTCGTCTTCGTCGGCTATGAAGCGATATCCCTGAGTTGTGTAAAGCTTGTTGAATGTTCTGGCGGTTTCTAAAGCCAGACGTGCAATCAGTGAAGGGTCGTATTGCAGCGCGGCCTGTTCGATCTTCTCACCGAATTGCGAGAGCCACTTGAAAACGTCTTTTTCGATGCTGTTTGAAAGCAGCTCGGGATTTACCTTGCTTGCATCGTAGCCGTTTGCTTTTCTCAGCATCGAGCGGGCGCGGGCGTAGGTGTATTGCAGGTAAACGCCGGTTTCTCCGTTGAAGTTGAGAATCTTTTCCCAGTCGAAGGTAACGTCGTTGGTGCGACGGTTAACCAAATCGCCGAACACGATGGCTCCCACGCCGACTTGCCGGGCGACTTTTTCTTTGTTTTCAAGGTCGGGGTTCTTGTCGTTTATGGCTTTTAAGGAAAGATCTATGGATTTGAGCAGCACTTCCTCAAGAGAAATGAAATCTCCAGAGCGGGTGGACATCTTTTTGTCGGCCAAGTGCAGCATTCCGAAGGATACATGGGCCATGCGGTCATGCCATTCAAATCCCATGCGACGCAGGACGGAGAATAGCTGTTTGAAGTAGGTGCTCTGCTGGGTAGCAACGACATAAAGTGCCAGATCGAAGTCGAAGCGCTCCTTGCGGTCCATTGCCGCAGCGATATCGCGTGTGGCATAAAGTGTGGCACCGTCACCTTTTCTCAACAGGCAGGGCGGTAGCTTTTCATCTTCAAGATCCACAATGGTCGCGCCCTGCGAGATTTCGGTTCCCGCCAGTTCGTGAACTATCTCCACTGTTTTATCAAGCCTGTCGGAGTACAGCGATTCACCATCGTAATAGTCGAAACGCACGCCCAGCATTTTGTAGATGCGGTCGAATTCTTCCGTGCTGATTTCGCGGAAAAGCTTCCACAAGCGCATGGCTTCGGGGTCTTTTTCTTCTGAGCGCTTAAACCATGCGCGGGCTTCATCGTCCATGCCCGGCTCGTTTTCGACTTCTTTATGGAAGCGCACGTAGAGGCTCAAAAGGTGCTGGATTTTCTCGCGCTTGAGAGCTTCTTCGTCACCCCAGCGTTTATAAGCGACGATCAGTTTGCCGAACTGTGTGCCCCAGTCGCCGAGGTAGTTTATTCTGGCGGTTTTCCAGCCTATGGCCTCGAACAGGTTGGACACTGCGTTGCCGATGACGGTCGAGCGGATATGATGGAAACCGATGGGCTTGGCGACGTTGGGTGATGAGAAGTCTATCACCATGGTTTTATCGACAGGGGCTTTGGCTTTGCCGTAGCTGT
>CAYTHG010000372.1:0-4092 GCA_964437525.1 uncultured Myxococcales bacterium
ATTCCAAAATAGATACGCTACGGCTGCATGACATGAATTAATCTGTCATGCACCCGCCCACGCGAACTGATAGAAATGAACGAACTCCTCGCCAACGGTGTTCCCAACATCAGCCCTGAACAATTTGTGTATCTGATGGAAAAGAACGGCTCACTTTATGAGCAGTTGGGCAATATAGAAGAAGGCATCGCTTGCTTTGAGAACATATTGGAGCGGCTGCCCGAACACATAGAAACCATCAAAACCTTGGGCAGGTTGTATGCCCGCGCAGAAATGTGGGAAAAGCTGATTGTCATAAACGAGCAGGAAGCGGCGCTGATAAACGATCAGCATCGCATCGTATCTCTTTTGTGCAAATGCGGTGAAGTCTGCGAACGTAACTTGAAGGATGAGGCCCGCGCAATAGATTATTTCCGCAAGGTCTTGCAGCTTTCGCCTGCCTATCACCCGGCAGTAAAGGCTCTGGGAGAAATATACGTTAGACTGGCTCGCTGGGAAGACCTGATCCGCATGTATCACCGCGAACTGGATTCCACCGACGAAGTGGAACGCAAAACGGCAATACGCTACCGCATTGCCCAGATATACGAAGAAGACCTGCACAATCCACGTAAGGCAGAAGTGAATTACAGACAGATTCTCGAAGAAGACTCGGGCTTCATGCCTGCTCTACATGCTCTAGTGCGCCTTTATAACAGGTCCGGCAATACGGAAGCATTATTGGAAATCCACAATCGCCAGTTCGAACGCGCAAGCGAAGATCAGCAGCGTATTTTCCATCTCTGCAAGATAGCCGAGATACACGAAAACGAGCGGAACGAGCTGGATGAAGCGGTTGACACCCACAAACGGATATTGGAACTGGACCCGGCCAACAGACTTGCGCGTCAATCCCTTGGAAAACTGTATGGCAGACTTGAGCGGCGCGAGGAACTGCTGACGCTTTTGAGACGCGAGCTGGTAGAAGAAGAAAACGACACGCGCCGTCTTTCTCTGCTTGCCTCCGTTGCGCATATTTTCGAAGATCTGGGTCGCATGGACGAAGCCATCGAAACCTATCGCGAGATTGTGACAGCGGCACCGCAGCAGAAGTCGGCTTATGTACAGTTGGAGCACCTTCTGCGAATGCAACAACGGTATTCCGAGTTAGCCGATCTTTACAAACGCTGGCTGCCCGCAGAAGAAGAGCCGCGCCGATTGACACTCCTGCGTTCGCTGGCCGATATCCTGGAATTGCATCTTGATGACCGGGAAGCCATGGCGAAGACTTACGCTTCTATTCTCGAATTGCAACCCAACGATTCCGAAGCACTTGATTTCTTTGAAGAAGCTTATGCCGAAGCCGCCGAATGGGAGCAACTGGTAGAAGTCTATGACCGCAAGCTCGCTCTGGCTATAGACGATCAAAGCAAAGTCCGTCTGGCTACTGCCGCCGCTTATATTCTGGAGCTTGAGTTGGGTCGCAAGGAAGAAGCTCTTGATCGTTACGAAGCGGCGCTGGCCATCAACCCCGCCCATTTTGCGGCTGTACAGGGAGCACGCAGGCTGTATTCGATGCTGGAGCGTTGGGGCAAGCTGGCCGAACTTCTGGAAGCCGAATTGAAAAACAGTTATTCTTCCAGCTATTATGTAGCAACTGCCTACCAGTATGGCTATCTGCTAGAGACCAAGTTCTCAAAACGCGGCGCTGCCTGCGACTTGTACCGCAAGGTTCTGGAGTTGAAGCCGCGTCATCGTGAAAGCTTTATACGCCTGCGCAAAATATTGGAAGAAGAACGCAACCACTTGTCCTTGGTTGAAATTCTTGAAAAGCGTCTCGAAGTCCTGGAGATACAGGCCGAACAGGTGGACATGAACCGCCACATAGCGGAAATCGCCGAACACGAATTGTCCGACATTGAGAAAGCCATCAAGCATCGTTCCATGGTGCTTGAACTTCTGCCGGAAAATCTGGAAGAAATGTACAGCCTAGCCAAGCTGTATCAAAAGGGCGCACACTGGATGGACGCCATAGATTATTATCGCAAAGTGGCAAATCGCCTCGAAGACAACGATGGCTTGCGGGATGTCTATTTCAACATCGGAGAAATATACAGAAACGGCATTATGGATTCCGAGCAGGCCGTAATAGCTTTCGAGAAGGTGATAGAATACGACCCCGACGACCTGCACGGTCTGGAGCAGTTGGCGGAATTGTACTCGCGCCTGGAGCACTGGGGCAAGTCAGCCGACGTACTGGAAAAACTGCTGGACTATGAGCTTCCCAAAGAACGCGCCGTGCGTTATCACCTGCTGCTGGGCGAAATTTATCTGGATCACCTGAATTCAAGAGTGAAGGCCGTACCGAATTTCGAGAAAGCTCTGGCCTATAACCCATCCAGCCAGCAATCCATAGAAACTTTGGCGGGCATCTTCTCTCGCGAGGAGCGCTGGGATCAGCTTGTGGATATCTATCTTAACAATCTGGAAGTCATTCCCGAGGGAGAGGTAGATCAGCGCGTTGCATTGTATATGGGTCTGGGGCAAATTTACTGCAGTCATCTGAACGATGTGGAAAAAGCCCTCGACTCCTACCGCAGCGCTCAAGAACTGGACCCGCAGAATGCACTTGTCTGGGAGAAGCAATCCGAGGCAATGGGACGTTCGGCAATTTATTACCTTGATGCCATCGAGAAACATCGGGCGCTTCTGGAAGTAAATCCTTATAGAGTTGAAAGCTATCGTGAGCTTTATAGAATCTTCAGCGAGCGACAGGAGCGCGACCACGCTTTCTGCGCCGCCATGGTACTTGAGTTCTTGAGGGCCGAGACTCCCGAACAATCCGAATTTCTCAGACAGTGTCGCCAGTTCACCGCCGGTGAAGTCATGGGAGTCATCATACCCGAGTCAGACCGCACCAACCTGCTGATGCACCCAGATGAAAAAGGTCTGGCACGCGACATACTGACCGCCTTAGACCCCATCATATTTAAAACAGAGGAAGTCGATCTTGAGCCTTACGACTTGCCCTCCTGCCGCGTAGCTGGAGTAGCCTCGTCGATTTATCACCTGATGGAATCGACTGCTTATTACTTGGGAGTCGAGTTGTTCAAGCTTTACATCTCGCAAAAGCAACCCAATCAGCTAGCAGTCGAAAACACCAAACCGCCGACCATTGTCATAGGCGGCAGTCTGGCCTATGCCTCCGAAGGCATCAAACGCTTTTTGGCAGGCTACGTCGTCGGGCGCATAGGCAACGGGCATGTCGTCTATTCGCAACGCGACTCAAACTGGTTGCAATTGATGGTCGAGACAATCTGCCACATGTACGTGCCGGACTTTGAAGTTCAAGGCTCTACCGCGTCGCAGGTGGAGGAACTCGAAAAAGAATTGAGCCGCAACCTGCCGCCTTCATCACGCGCAGAGATGGAAGACAAAGCGCGAGCCTACGCCATGCAGAACGAGCGGCCCGATTTCAACAAGATACTCTCAGCCATGCAGTATTCGGATGACCGCATGGGCATGGTCATGGCAGGTGAGTTGCACTCGGCCATAGAATCGGCCTACCATCTCGAATTCGGAAAACCCTTCAGATCTGCACGGGAAACCGAAGAGATCGTCATGCAGTTTGCCGACCAACCGCGCATCGGAGCGATGTTCGAGTTCTGTGTCTCGGAAGATTATTTCAATCTGAGAAACATCGTCAGGCAGAATATAGAATAGAATCAAGTACCTAATCAGGGGGAGGGCCGTGCTATGCCCGGCCCTCCCCTTTGTCATGCCATACGGAGAACAACAAAATGAATGCAATCAGATTTTTTTTGCCGCTGTGCGTAATCTTAAGCTTCTTGGCCTCAGGCTGCGATAAAAACAAAGGACTGGAGCTTGTCTTTGAAGACGATTTTGATGGCGCTAAGATAGACGAGATCTGGGAGCGCGAGGGCGGACAGTGGGAGATCAAAGACGGCAAGCTGGTCTCCCAAAAAGCCTTGAATCACGATCTGGTTTTGACAAAGCCTTTGCCTGAAGAAGGCGTGATAGAGCTTGAAATGCTTTCGCACGCCGATATTGTCGATGTCAAAATTCGTGCTTGGGGTGATATGAAGAAACGTA
>CAYTHG010000373.1:0-4091 GCA_964437525.1 uncultured Myxococcales bacterium
GAGCTGGTCCAGAACGGGTTGGCATAAGGATCTTCATCGAAGTTCGCAAACTCGTTGGAACCTCCGCACTTACAGAAGCTACCTTTGATTTCCGTACACGTAAATCCGCCACCCAAGGAGTTACAGTCAGAGTCCGAGGAGCAAGAAATACGTGGATCGCAATCGGCGGGTAGCTGAGTTCCGAGACAACTGGAGCACCACTTGTTCCAGGAGCGAGTTTCGCAGGTATAGCCATCGCCGAACCAGTCTTTACATTCATCGGAAGTAGAGCATTCGGTCAGGGTCCAGCCTGCACATACAGGAGCAATAGTTCCCGTGGAATCTTCCGGGTTGACATCATCTTTCACCCAGTCGATATCGGCAACTTTCCAATATGTATTCGGGGTGTGGAACTCGTGCGATATTTCATGATCGAGTGCGATTTCTCCGTTCAAGAAAACCTGAACGTATGTCTGAACAGGAGCATTGGGGGTATCATTGGATACAACCTGCTGCGGGTCAGCGAAGAAACGAGCCACGATACGATAGCGGCCGGTCTGCGGCTCTTTAAGAGAAATGTTCTCCGGTCCCCATCCATCAACATCGTCGATGTCCAGAGTCGGGTCGTCATCCGGGTTGTTGCCGACACATTGACTGTCAGGGCTGCAAATGTACTCAGGCGAAGCTTCCAGGCACTCGCTGGAGTAATCACAGGAATAATCGCAGGAACCGGATTCACAAGTGAAGTCTAAAGACTCGACACCACCTGTACAATCGAGATCGCCCGAGCAGTCGATATCAAGTTCGTCATAAGATCCCCAACGCGGATTTGTGTTGGAGAAGTAGCAGGTGTCGTTGACTGCGTCGCGGTCATGATCGGTACAGATCATTTTCCAACCGGCAGAACCGACTTTGGCGGGATTGCAGTGACCAAGGTCGCCACAGTCCTCATCTGCCTCGCATTCAATAACATCGCCTAGTTGCGTATCGCATTCGTTACGATCCGAGCAGATCCAACCAAGGTTGATAGCTTTGCACTGCTCATCGCCGGTGCAGGTGTTTTCACAGAAACCACCGGGTCCGCAAGAGAAATGTCCCTGACAGTCTGCATCGGTGTCACATGGGCCCATAGTGGGCGGATCTGCTTCAATTTTGTCCTGGTAAGAGGAGTGAACGGCAAAAGTTCCATCCGGTCGTTCACGTACCAAGAAGATATCGAAGTCGACAAACTTGTCACGCATCCACAACAACTCGACGTGGAGTTTTTCTTTCGGTCTGACTTTGATGTCGGCCTGTGCCCACACGTCACATTTAGGACATTCAGCGGTAGGACCACTTTCAACGCCCATGATATCACGAACCTTCATGCGGATTTTGTATTCACCACCGACGGGGAATTTGATCTTCGGGAAGCCTTCGCTCGACCACTCTCCCATAATGGATGCGGGATTATCGATGGAACCGGAGGCCTTGATAAGATGAACGTCCTGTGCATGTGTGGGCTTGCCACCCGGTGCCCATTCCCACCAATACTGGAAGGGCTTACGTTTTTCACCGAAAGGCGAAGTCGAATTGCGTCCATCGAGATGAATCTGATCCAGAGGCTCGGGCTCTTCGTTAGTCAACTCGATAACGGGAGTGGGAGGTCCACCCAAGTTCTCTTGCAGCGTGATATTAACGGTATTGCCCAGTCCTTCGTCATCGCCCAGAGTAGCAGAGTTGCTTATCTTCATGGTTACGCTCTTGGCGGTCAGAACTTCGCTTGAAGCATAAGCCTCATCCGGCTCGTAAACGAGGCGAATGGGAAGCTGGTCGATTTTCACTTCGCTGGGACTGATCGAAAGCAGATCTTCTTTGAAGTTGCCCTCGTCGTCATAGCAGTCTTCTTCGATGCCGACAGGATCGATCAGAACGATATTGCTTTCGGTAATACGCTCAGAAGGATTATCGCAGAAGGCAAGGAACTTGGCCTGTCCGAAATCGATATCGGAAACCATCAGGCGGTAGTTGGCCTGAGCCTTGGGATAAAGAGAATACCCCTTGGAACCATCTTCTACGCTATCGCCATCGTCGATGTTCTTCATGCGAAGAGGATTGGCGATATCGCTGCTGCCGATGCCCTGCTTGAGAGCTATCTGATCGCAACGGTTGAGACCGTAAAGCTCTACCGGCTCATCAAGGACTTTACCGTCAGCATCTACCAGACAAAGGCCCGAACCTTCGCCGGCGTATTCGGCGGCGCGCCAGATGGCGGCGTTATCCTGAGATTCAACGGTATCGGGTTTTACGTTAACGAGTCTCTGAAGCTCATATTCAACGGCGAAGCTGAAACGAATGTCAGAAACGCATTTACCCGTTTCGCAAGAGTACTCCGCACCGTAGCGGGTACAATCGTTGCTATCGGTACAAGCATTGTCGCTTCTGCCGCCCCAGAATGATTTATGTACGGGACCGGCATTGTTGAGATAGCGATAATGAGCAACGCAGAACGACTTGGTAGCCGAAGGATTGAATGGATTGGCAGTACATTTGAAGAGGCTACCCATCTTCTGCTGCTTGACATTCATCTCGTTGCCATCGGCATCAGTCACTGTAGTAGTGCAGAAGCCGCCATCCTGTGCAACGCAATTGCAGTCTTCATCAACGGTGCAAGACACGTTGGAAGAAATACCGCCGGGAAATTCCTCGTACTCGATAAGATCCTCGCTGTTGGCCTCTTTTGCCTGCAAATCGGCTAGATCAATAGCCTGATCCACGACGCCATCAGCCTTTTCTTCATCGGCACGATCATCAGTCAATGCCAGGTCACTTGCGTCTGCAAAGTCGATCTCGTAGATATCGAGCTTCGCCGAGACACTGCGGTTGGTAATAACCACGCTTTTTTCGTACTGCGCCGAACGCTGAAGGTCATAATCTACCACGTTAGGATAAATATTCACTTCGGCAATGGGAGTAAAGCGATGGTCGCTACAGTTGAGAGCCATCAATACGACAGCAATCAGACTTGCCACGGCCAGGAAAAGCCTTACACGTTTCGGGACATCTTTGTTGCCCACTCTCATCAATACCTCCTTTATCGAACAAACCAAGGGGATTTATACCTACATATCAATCTATAAAAACGTCCGTAAGAAGCTAACACAATTCAAGAACGCATACAACGAATATTTCTGTATAAATGCAATTGTTGCCGCACAGAAGATTCTGTGGTAGAAGCATCCTGAAATCATTGTCTTAGCCCGTCACCCTTTGAAAGGTGCCTGATGTCAGAAAACGAGAAAAGACTTTTAATAGTTGACGACGAACATGAACATCTCGAATCGCTCAGAAGAATTTTCGAGCGCGAGAAATACAATGTCGATTGTGCTTCGCGCGGCAAAGAAGCCATAGAGAAGCTGCGCCAAAACAACTACCTGGCCGTCCTGACAGACCTTATCATGCCTGGCGGCGTAGACGGCATGGATATTTTAAAGACAGTCAAAGCACTTGGAATCAATGTAGAAGTAGTACTTATGACTGCCTATGGAACGGTTGAAACCGCAGTTCAGGCCATGAAAGACGGTGCCTATGATTTTATCACGAAACCGATTCGGCGCGTTGAAGTGGTAAAAACAGTAGAAAGGGCCGTGGAAAAAGTAAGCCTGCTTGAAGAAAACAAGGCTCTAAAAGCAAAATTGAAGGAATTCCAAGGAGATTCAAGAATTATCGGCAGAAGCGGTTCTCTTACCAAACCGCTTGAAATCATGCGTCAGGCCGCACCATCGATGGCCTCCATTTTGATAGATGGGGACAGCGGGACCGGCAAAGAACTATTCGCAAAATCGATACACGATTTTTCTAGACGAAAAGGTCAATTCGTACCCATCAATTGTGCAGCCCTGCCGGAATCAATTTTGGAGACAGAACTTTTCGGCCACGAAAAGGGCGCGTTTACCGGAGCAATCGCACGTAAAGTCGGTAGATTTGAAATGGCAGACGGCGGAACTATATTTCTTGATGAAATCGGGGACATGAGCCTTTCCATACAGGCAAAACTGCTCAGAGTTCTGCAAGAAGGAGAATTCCTGCGTGTCGGAGGCATCCAATCTATCAAAGTCGACGTTAGAGTCGTT
>CAYTHG010000374.1:0-4084 GCA_964437525.1 uncultured Myxococcales bacterium
ATCGAGCGCGGCCTTTTTTATTGAGAGATCAAAATCTTTTCAGCGCATCCATTTTCTTCTGAAGACCAGCGCCAAAGCAAGCATCAAACCCATAAGCACAGCGGAACCGGCGGCGCTGCTGGCGCATCCGCTTGAAGTTTCGTCGTCGGAGGTTTGGCCGGGACCGATTGCCGAATCCATGTCACCGTCTACAGGCGTTGTGTGATCGCCATCGACATTGTCACCGCCCTGATCGCCGTCTGCTGGGATATCGCCCTGATCGCCATCAGGCTCGGGCGCGCAGTATTGAGCGAACTGGCAGTACGAGAAATCTGAGCTGGAGCCGGTGCAGCATCCTGCGGTGAATCCACCCATGCAGTCGGCATCGCTTGTGCAACGCTGCGAGCAATACGGTGGGTTTTCATCAAGGCAAAATTCGCCGCCATAGTTTTCATCGCATGTTTCAAGATCTGGCTTGGCCGTGCTCTGGCATTCCTCGCCGACTACGGGCCCGAGGTAGGAATGCCATTCATCGGAATAATCGTTAAGATTTCCACAGATTTCTTCATCGAAAATGCAGACTTTCTTTTCTTCGCCATTGATATTCAAAGGTTGACAACAAACCTTCTGCCATTCACCTGGACAGTTAAAGGGGCCTTCACATTCCATGCTGCAAAAAGAAACCGAATCCTCGAACATACAGAATTTGGGGGTTTTCTCATTGTTTCCGCGAACGCATTTGGGATAGTCGTGCGTATCGGTTCTATCCATACCCGGTACAGGGCAAGGCTCACCAAGATCGCCTGAATAACTCGGTCCGGGAGCTTCGCCTTCGCCGTCCCAGTCCATATCGCCGTCTACATCGCCGTCAGGCTGCACAGGCGGAACATAATTGCCATCGTCGTACTTGACGAGGATCAACATGTCACCGACGGCAAAACCCATGTGTTCGTTTAAAAAATACAAGTCGCTGAAGGTAGCACCGTGCCCCATGTTTCCATCAGGCACCTTACTGCCGTACATTGTCCAGTCGCGACCGTTTTCCATGTAATAGAAAGCTGGAAGATTGCCTAAAGAGCCATCCTTAGTTCCGTACTGCCCCACGACCCAGCCATGATTTTCATCGAAAAGCTCAACTCCTGCAAGACTGAAGAGAGGCATGTCCTTACCGCCAATATTCATTGTCTGGGGCAAATCCACATCTTCCCAATCGACACCGCCGTTGGTGGTTTTGTATAAATAACCATATGTTTCATCATATGCGGTAAAGTATCCGACATCTTTATTGGCAAACTGGATATCGGTGAAAGCAAGGAAATACCCGGTTTTGAGAACTTCCCAATCCTGTCCACCGTTAGTTGTGTGAAAAACAGTGCCTCTATCGTGGTAATCGTAATCTACGGTGCCGTTTTCCTGTTCGGTTTTATCCACAAGCTGACCGACACACCAGCCCTCATTCTCGTCGATAAAATGAATGGATTTCATTTGCAGATCAGTTACCGGCAAGGTGTATATATTGAAAGTCTGCCCTTCGTCGGTGACTTTCAATATTTTTCCGTCAGGACATGTCAACCAGCACAGATCACCGTCAAGACAGAATATTTTTTCGCAGGCCAGCTTTTCAGGAGCGGGCAAAACCTCAAGGGTGCCGCCCTTATTGGTCACTTTCCAGATCGGACCGACATTAGGCTCACCGGAGAATCCAAGCTCCACGCCAACGGCGTAGCCCAGATTTTCGTTAATCATCTGCATATCAGTGAAAAAGGTGTAAAGCCCTCCGAAAGACGGAACCGTTACAGCCGACCAGCTTTGACCGCCGTTTACACTGCGCCTGAAAACAGCCTGAGTCTGCCCCTGTCCATTGTTGACGGCGCCGAATGCGATCATTACCTGATCGTTTGCAGCCGCAATTGTCAGATAGACATTACCGCTGTTAACTTCCATACCGATTTCGGTCCATTCGCCAAGCGGTGCGGCATTTAGAATGCTGCCTCCGAAAACTAAAACCGCCAAAACAATACAGCACTCAAACAGCTTTTTACGCACGGCAAACTCCTTTATGAACACCTTATTTATCTTACTGACGATCCAGGCAGTAATTTACACTCGCAAAATAAGCTTGTCAAACCGATAACTCATACAACCGACCTTATAAAACTTGACACTAAAGTGCGGTATCGTTAGTATAGCGGCGCAAAGACAAGTAAGTAGTGACCACTGACATTGGTAGAAAGATCTCAACATGCATCACATGATAAGAGAAATAAAACAGTCGCCGGAAGTAATTGCCAGCTTATGGCAGAAAGAAAGCAAAAAAGTCGAGAGAATAGCTAAAACTCTTCAGAACAGAGACATCTCGATGGTTTCTTTTGTAGCTCGCGGCACAAGTGACAACGCCTGTCTGTATGGCAAGTATCTTGTAGAGTCCCTGCTCGGCAAGCCCGCCCACTTGGCAGCACCTTCCATCCTTACAATTTACGGCACCAATGTAGAAGCTCCCAAAGGGCTGGTCATAGGTGTTTCACAATCGGGCGAAGGCACCGACATAAACGAATACCTCGACAAATCGCGCAAGAACGGCGCATTTACCATAGGTATCACCAACACTCGCGGTTCATCCATCACCAAGGTAGTCGATGAAGTCATCTACCTTCACGCCGGACAGGAAAGAGCCGTTGCAGCCACAAAGACATACGTAGCGCAGTGTACCGCCCTTTTGATGCTCGTTTCTGCTTGGGCCAAGCGCGATACCATCTGGGATATTATGCCGCACCTGCCTGAAGCAGCCGAAGAAATCCTCGGTCTTGAAGACGAAATCCACAATAAAGTGGACCGCTACCGTTACGCATCCATGGCTGTCGTTTTGGGACGCGGATATCATTATTCCTCGGCCAAGGAACTAGCCTTGAAGCTAATGGAATGCTGTTACCTCCCGGCACAGCCCTTCTCGATTGCAGACTTCATGCATGGACCTATCGCCATGATCCACGAAGGCTTCCCGACATTCCAGTTCGTCACACGCGGCAAGATGTCCACCCCGATGATAAACATCGCCAAGGAATGCCGCGAAAAAGGAACCGAGTCGGTTATCTTTTCCAACACCCCGGAAACCAAACGCTACGCAAGCACGCATTTCATGCTGCCGCGTTCACTGCCGGAATTGGCAACACCCATCACGCATATCATCCCGGCCCAGATTTTCGCTTACTACTTGGCTGTCATCCGTGGCATAAATCCCGATCAGCCCAAATTCCTCAAAAAGATCACACAGACCATGTAAGGGCGATAGATAAAAGACACAAAAAAGGCGCGGGCAAATGCCCGCGCCTTTTTTATTAACGGAATTTCTGCAAAAAATTACATGCAGCCACCGCCAACAATGTTTCCACTCTGGTCTACCAGGGACTTACAAGCCAGTCCGGCAGGACAGGTGTTAGCAGGCAGTGTGCAGTATTCCATGCAGTAGTTGCGGGTCTGGTCGGTCAAGCAGATCTTTTCAATGCTGCCGCCGCAATCTTCACCAACGGTGCAGGACGCGTCAACGGCTTCGGTGTCGAGACAAACGCCGGTGAGTCCGTCACCACCCAAGTTGACATCGCTACAAGCGCAAGCGTCGGTACCGGCGGTGCAGTCGCAGCTGTCAACGTGACAGGATTCTATGCATACGGTGCCATCCTGAGTACCGACACAGAGTTCGCCGAGGCCAGCATCAATGCAGTCCTGATCGGTGTCGCAAGCGCCAGCGGAGCAGTAACATATTTCAGCCTGTCCGCCACCCTCGACATCACCCGCGCACTGGGTAGACTCTTCGTAACCCTGCTCTACACAAAAGTCATCACAGTCTATATATTCCCACCTATTGCTGTTGGGATTGCAGAAGCACAGTACGTCTTCGTTCTGGGTGTCACAGAATTGGGCATCAGTGTCCGGGGTACAAGCGCCGCCTTGGCAGTCGGTAGCGCCATCGAATACGCATATACAGTAGTCAGAATCGAGGCCGGCATCGCCGCAACCTTCGGAAACTTTTCCGTCAGTCTCGCACACGACAGCGCAGTCATGTTTTCTCCAATAGCCGTATTGACATGCACATAAGTTAACGTAGCTT
>CAYTHG010000375.1:0-4031 GCA_964437525.1 uncultured Myxococcales bacterium
TGGAAGACGAGCAGCGCTACAGCCCCTTTATCTATATGGACAATATGCAGCCTGAGAGTCGCCCGGCTGAGGATGTCAACACGCAGCCCTTATGGTTAAGCTATCTTTCTCCTGATGAGGACAAGGCCCGCTCGAATATCCAATCGACGATGGACGAGATTTTGCGCGACAACGGCATATTGCAGAACCGGAACGGCGATACGCTGGAAATTCTCGGTTACCAAATAGGGCAGGGCATTATGAGCGGTATGGCCCCGGCTTATTTCCTATACAACGTTACAGAGTTGAATCTCGATGTTGTCGAAAAAACCTTCGATGCCCTGGGACAGTACGTCTCACCATCCGGCAATTATCCTGAGGTGGGCGTCTTCGCTGCTCCGGGTCGGGCGCTGTGCCTGATTTACTCCCGCAATGGATGGGGTGAAACCTGGGCTCGTCATCGCCAGTGGGAAGGAGCTATATCCGCCGAAGCTTTGATGCATTATCTTGTCGGCTTCGAGGCGGATGTCCCGGCGGGTGTTGTCGCAGTCGCGCCCCATCTGCCCCACGACTCGGCTTTCATCGAAGCCGAAAACATGATGTTCAACGGCCATGCGCTTTCCATGCGTTTCGAGCGCAATGCATCCGGTTTTAAACTGACTATGAATTGCCCGCAAGATCCGGCTTCTCTCGGGCTGTCCGAATACCGGCTGCGTATTTTTATTCCATTCGACAATATCTCGGAGGTAAAGGTTGATTCCAGCACAGTTACGGATTACGATCTGCTTGCCTTGCCCGATGGTGTCGCGGAAGTTCGTCTGGAGCTATCGGCTAAGCAGGGTTTGAGCGTAATCGAGTTGGTCGAATGAATCTGGAAAGAGGATGTACATGATGAAAAGGACGGGGATTCGGTTTTTGATTCTGATGCTGGCGACGATTATATGCCTGTCGCTTTGGGCCTGTTCCTCCAGTGACGATGACGAGCAAAAGGTAGACGGAGATCTGGAACAATCCGTGGATGGCGACGAAGATGCTGCTTCGGAAGACGGAGATATGGAGCAAGTCGAAAGCAGTGAGCAAGTCGAAGAAGATACCGAAATAGACGGAGACCTCGATGCCGAGTCCTTGGAAGAAGACGCCGAGGAATGGGCCTTTGATCGCAGCAACTACGACGCCATAAACGGTTGGATATTGCTTGACAGCAATCCCGATGCCGTGCGCGAGACCATAGAGACTGCGGCCCGGTACGGCGTCAATCATGTTCAGCTTTCCCACGGCCTGATTATGGACATAGATGATCTGCTGGAGGATGGCGGTCAGACCAGGGCCGATACCTTGAACCTTGGAATACAACTCGCCCACGAGAACGGTATGAAAGCTTTCGTTTGGGCTCATGAATTTTCGCGGGTTGCTGTGAGTGTCTGCTTCGACCCTGAGGATCAGATCTGGGAAGATCGCAAGGACGCCTATCGTGAGGCGCTGGCCATGATTCCCGATGTTGACGGCGTGGTAATGATGTTCGGTTCTTCGGACATGCCGCCCTGGTTTGCCATGTGTTCATGCGATTACTGCGAGGAAAACTACCCCGAAAGTCTGGCCTGGGAGCGTCCGCCATCAAACGAGCGCGTGCAGATGGTGGTGGAGATAATCGGCGGAACGATTACCGACGAACTCGGCAAAGAGCTTTTGATTCGTACCTTCGTGCATGAGCCGAACGAAATCACCTGGCATTCTGAAGGCATGAGCGCAGCTAAAGGCGTGGAATTTACCGGAATGCACAAATGCGCCGTTCAGGACTGGCAGCCCTACAACCCTCACCACGGCAGCACCGGCAATATCGGCAATCATCCTTCGGTTCTCGAAATGGATGTGGCCGGAGAATACTTCGGCATGAGCGTTCTGCCTTTCTGCGCTCCGGGGTATTTCTGGTACCGCATGAATTACTTGTGGGACCACAAGGGCATTGGTGTCGTCATGCGCGTTCAGCGCGGTTCAAACCACGCCTTGGGTACTCCCAACGAAATCAATATTCATGCGGTAAACGAACTCATCAAAGATATGTCCAAGCCGCTTGACACCATCTGGGACGAGTTCATACAGAACTTCTACGGTCTTGCCGCAGATGCCGAGGGCCAGGATACCTTGAAACGTATTCTGTCCGATACTTTCGATGTCAGGCGCAAGTCCCATTATGTCCTGGGAATCTGGGCTCTGGAAAAAAGCAGCGATATCCCCGGCGGCTACGATTTCTCCATGTTCAAGGATCGTGGAGAAATGCCCAAGTGGGACACCGACTGGCAGAGCGTCTGGGACGGACTCGATCAGCCGACCATGAAAACCGTGTTGAATATTTGGCAGGAAGGCTCGGAAGCCGTTGCCATCTCAGAATATGCCTTGAACAATATCACTCAACTGGCAGATAAACTGGAGCAGGATAAATACGACGACCTGCTGTATCGCCTGCAATATCAAAAGCGCGCCGCCGAAGTCTGGCGGGCGGTCAAGGTTTTCCTGTGGGCCAGAAAAGCCTATGAAAAAGGTGCTACAGATTGCGGGCCTTATATCGCATGGGCTTACGACGAGTTGGCGGCTTTATCTACTGCCATGACCGACGAAGGGCTGAGCAGCGTGCCTATGGCTTCTCCGGCGCGTATCGAAACCTTCCGCAATGCCGTATCAAGCCTTGTTCCTGCGGATACTGTCGCGGCGGAGCCTCCCTCAATGGAGTTCTCGCCTGTGATGGTTATTTCTACCACTTCGACTTCGGCTGAAATTGCATTTGTAGCAGGCGCGGAAGGGCCGTATTTTCTCGATTACGGTCTGGAGATCCCCGACTACGGACTGACTGTAGATGTCGGCACGAGCAGCGCCGGAACGCAGGTGCCGGTAACGCTTGAAGGCTTGCAGCCGGGCAAGCGTTATGTCTTGAGGCTCAGGACAGGCTCTGGCGAAAACGAACGCTTGGGTGGTGATTTCTGGATCTATACGCCGTTTGAATAGCGAAACAGAACAGACCGACGGACTCAATCAAATCCGCGAGGGAATTCAATCTTCCTCGCGGATTTTTTCCATCTGCTTGTCGAGTATCGGCGGAATCAGCGCCAGCATTTCATCTTCCAGCATGGGGAAGCGGCACTTCTTTTGAAGTTGGCGCAGGTTGTGCGGAGTTACGATGTCGAACAGGCTGGTGACTTTTTCCAGGTGACATTTCTCTAAGTCTTCTGCTTTCAGCTTTGCCTTGAATACCTTGTCGGTCAGTCTGTAGTAGGGTGTGAAAACATGCTCGCCGCTTGCTGTATCGACGATGTAAAAGGTCAGGGGCGAAAACAGCGAGGCGCTTTTGTCGGCGTGGCTCTCCAGCTTGGCTGTCGGGATGAAAATCAATATCGCCAGATAATCCACACCGGCTTCTTTTAAGGCCGCGATGGGATCGTCCAGAACCTTGTCGTCAAAGTTGCGCCACTTGCGATTGTTTTTTCCGCCTATGGCTGACACCAGATAGTCTTTTTGTATTTGCGCTACCAGTTCTGGGCCGTCGGTGTAGGTTACGATTTTGCTGTCAAATTTGCCCGAGAGCTTTTCGGCAAAGATCTTGGCCGACTTCTGCATGAAATCGTCTGTAAAATGAACGCGATGGTAAAGGCTTTGCGGGCTGTCGCTGGTATAGCGCACCATGACGTAATCACGCGGGCCGTGTTGGGATTTATCCAGTCTGTCCTGCCAGAAAGTCCTTAGGGCCACCGCTGCTATGGTCTGCTCTCCTTTGACCTGACGCGGGTCAAGGCTCCGTCCGGCGCAGGAAGCCAAAAGCAGCATTGCTAGAGTTATCGCTGTAACGGTTGCCACAATACGGTAATGTTTCATATTGAATTCCATTGCTAAGTTAGCTGGTTATGCATCATTTCACGAAAGCGGGGGGCCAGTTTCTATCTGCCCGCTTTGACGAACATGACAAGTTTATGTGCTTGTTTCTTTCCACTGATATTCTAACCTATCAGAAAAAAGGCGCTTTTCCCAAAAAAGAAAAGCGCCTTTAAAAACTAAGCAATTGT
>CAYTHG010000376.1:0-1284 GCA_964437525.1 uncultured Myxococcales bacterium
AAATGCCTGATAGAAGGTGCCTGCTATACGCATAGTGACGATGATCCTGCCAATGAATGTCAGTGGTGCGTGGTTTCCCAGTCGAATACCAGTTGGACGGGCAAAGCCAACGGCTTTGCCTGTACTGCCGATGGCAATGACTGTACGGATGATATCTGCAACGGTGCCGGTAGTTGTTCGCATCCTAATGACGATAACAACACCTGTTCGGATATTTTCACCTGCACTGATAGCGTTTGTGAAAGTGGCAGTTGTATTGTGGGAAGCACCAATACCGGCTGTTTTATTGATGTAGCCTGCTACGCCGAAGGCGCGATGGAAGCGGAAACAGGCGACGGTTCCTGTCAGGTTTGTGCTTCTGCTACATGGGACTCGTGGACGACCCTGGAAACGGGTTCCTGTGATGATGCGGATGTCTGCACGCATACTGATGTTTGCGGAACCGGCGGTGTTTGCTCAGGCATAAGCTATTCCTGCAACGATCACGGGTCTTGCAACATTGATGATGATGCCTGCACCTGTACTGAAAATTATGCTGGCGACTACTGCAACGAGTGTGTGGATGATTACCAGGACAACGATGAAAACGGTACTTGCGAGATGGCTTGCAGCCATCAGGATATCGATTGTGAACATGTGGCCTGCGATGACTCCAGCGGCGAGGCTGTTTGCCAGTGCGAGTCAAGCGCTCCGGAGCTGGTCGGGAGTTTCGGTGGAACTGCTAAAGATATACAGGTAGTGGACGATATCGCCTATGTGGCGAACGGTTTCGGTGGTTTGTATATCTATGATGTATCGGTTCCAGGCACGCCTGTCTTGTTGGGTAGCTACGATACGCCGGGCAAGGCCTTGGGTGTTTTCGTGTCAGACAGTCTGG
Source organism: uncultured Myxococcales bacterium (assembly GCA_964437525.1). Lineage (GTDB taxonomy): Bacteria > Myxococcota_A > SURF-8 > SURF-8 > SURF-8 > JAKQSH01. The sequence goes on from CAYTHG010000376.1 coordinate 878, forward strand.
CTTATGTGGCAGATTATGAAAGCGGTTTGCAGATCGTGGACGTGAGCGATCCTTCCGCGCCATTCCTTGTTGGCAGCTACGATACGCCGGGCTGTGCCATGGATGTTTTTGTGTCAGGCAATCTGGTCTATGTGGCGAATGGTACTAGTTTGCAGATCGTGGACTTAAGCGATCCATCCGCGCCCTTCCTTGTTGGCAGCTACAATACGCCGGGACATGCCAAGAACGTTTTCGTGTCAGGCGATCTGGCCTATGTGGCAGATGCTAATAGCGGTTTGCAGATAGTGGACGTGAGCGATCCATCCGCGCCCTTCCTTGTTGGCAGATACGATACGCCAGGTTTGGCCTATGACGTTTTCGTGTCAGGCAATCTGGCCTATGTGGCGGATGATGATAAAGGTTTGCAG
>CAYTHG010000376.1:1384-4028 GCA_964437525.1 uncultured Myxococcales bacterium
GTGGCGGATGGTTATAGCGGTTTGCAGATCGTGGACGTGAGTGATCCCTCTGCGCTCCTCCTTGTTGGCAACTACGATACACCGAATTGTGCCTATGACGTTTTTGTGTCAGGCAATCTGGCCTATGTGGCGGATGGTTATAGCGGTTTGCAGATTGTGGACGTGAGCGATCCGTCCGCGCCTGAACTTGTTGGCAACTATAATACGTCGGGCTATGCCAAGTATGCCAAGGCCGTTTTTGTGTCAGAAAATCTGGCCTATGTGGCGGATAATAGTAACGGTTTGTGGATAGTGGACGTGAGCGCTCCCTCCGCGCCTTTCCTTGTTGACAACTACGATACGCCGGGCGAAGCCGAAGGTATTTTCGTGTCAGGCAATCTTGCCTATGTGGCGGATGATGATGAAGGTTTGCAAGTTGTGGACGTGAACGATTCCTCCGCGCCCTCCCTTGTTGGCAGCTACGATACGCCGGGTAGTGCCACGGATGTTTTCGTGTCAGACGGTCTGGCCTATGTGGCGGATTGTAATAGCGGTTTGCAGATCGTGGATGTGAGCGATCCCTCCGCGCCCGAACTTGTTGGCAGCTACGATACGCCGGGCTATGCCCGGGGTGTTTTCGTGTCAGGCAATCTGGCTTATGTCGCGGATGATGAAAGTGGTTTGCTGATAGTGGATGTGAACGATCCTTCCGCACCCTTCCTTGTTGGTAGCTACAATACGCCGGGCGATGCCAAGGGCATTTTCGTGTCAGGCAATCTGGTCTATGTGGCGGATTATGAGGGTGGTTTGCAGATTGTGGAAGTTACCTTGCAAACCTGCACCTGCATCCAAGGCTATGCGGGCGACCTGTGCGATGAATGCACCGAAGGCTACAGTGGCTATCCCGATTGCCAACTCGACAGCACCCCCGGCTTTGTTCCCATCACAGCAGGCACTTTCTGGATGGGTTCTCCGCAAAGCAGCACCTGTCCGGCGGGTTATCCGGGTGATTGCACGGAGGAGTTGGGGCGGGAATCGGACGAGGAACTGCATGAAATAACGTTGACGTATGATTTTGAAATGAGCCGCCACGAGATTACCGAGGCTGAATTTGAGGGTTTGATGGGCTGGAATGCGATGGACACTTGGGATTCGAACTGCACCTATGGTTGCAGTGACGACCACCCGATGAAGTACATAAGCTGGTACGACTCGCTGGCCTATGCCAACCAACTGTCTTTGGATACGGGTTTGACGGCGTGTTACGTGTTGTCGAATGTGGGTTGCGAGTATGGCGGTGATGTGGGTTCGGATTACATGGATTGCTTCGATGGGGATGCGACCTATGGTGGCATCGACAGCGCGACTGTGACGCTGGCCGGTGGTGCAACGAAGCCGCAGGATTGCGAAGGTTATAGGTTGCCTACGGAAGCGGAGTGGGAGTATGCGATAAGGTCAGGGAGTGAATACACGGCATTTTATCAGAGCGATGGAAACGACGGGACGATTACCCATACAGAAACGAGTCCGGTTGATCCGAACCTGACACAGATCGCATGGTTTGGCGGCAACAACACGCCCTACGGTACAAAGCCGGTTGGCGGGAAAGCTGCAAATGCTTGGGGCTTGTACGACATGAGTGGCAATCTTTGGGAGTGGACCTGGGATTGGTATCAGAGTGATTACCAGAATGATGTTGGTACCGACCCTGTGGGACCGAGTACAGGCTCGTACCGCGTCGCGCGTGGCGGCTCTTGGTCCTACTACGCGCGGTACTGCCGGTCGGCGTTCCGTAGCAGCAGTTCGCCCGGCTATCGCAGCAGCCGCGTCGGTGCCCGCCTTTCCAGGTCTAGCCCTTGATCCCTTTCGCCCTTTGCACTTTGGTTTTTTTGTCATCCTGAACGAAGTGAAGGATCTGCCCGGCTGAGATTCTTCGGCTGCGCCTCAGAATGACAATAAAAGGCGGGTGCCCGGGATTCAAAAGGGCTTCGCCCCTTTGGTCGTGCGAAGCGCTCGCGATATTTTTTAAAGTTTAACAAGTGATTATTGGTAAAAGACAATGAAATTTACCTGTCGCTTGCCAAAACCAAGACTGGGTCCAGTTCTATCTTTCTCCTGAGTATGGGAAACATGTGAGTTAGTCGCCAGCTGGCAGCTCGGTAGACCTTTCCCATCCATAGGAAATACCTTTTCTCCGAGCGTAAACGGCGTTTCTGCGACGTTTCGATATCAGGCATAGGTCAACCATCCCGTCGTTTCAGGAAAGGGCTTTCTCGAAAGGATCTGCTGATTGTTTGGCCCGGTTTCCCGTCTATCGCTTTCCCTTTTGATAGCAGGTAACCGCCATGAACATATCCGGCCAAAGATTTCTGCTTGACCATCTTGATGCCGACCTTGATAAGCCAACCCGCCGTCTTGACCGCCTGTTGGTCTACATCTGTTCCCAAGACGACGCCGACGAGCTGATCGAATGGTTTATTGAAACCCTGGCCGACGAGAGGAATACCCTGGTTGTCATAGATGACAGTAGTGACCCGGTTCGAAACATCCAGGATGTCGGTGACGCGCTGGCCGATTATTTTTCACTGGCAGGACAATCCAGATGGCGGCGGCACCGGCGATGGTGGCTGCCAGTCTACTGATATACCCGTCAGCATGATATCGC
>CAYTHG010000377.1:0-862 GCA_964437525.1 uncultured Myxococcales bacterium
GGTTTCGCATTCGCATTCTTCCTCTGGATGTTCAATGATATCTTCTTCAAGATAAATATGCCATATTGTGCCTTTCTCTCCTACGGCATAAGCATGTCCATTCGGTGCCACCCAGACATCGTACAAATCATAAGGCAAGTCATAATTGTAATGCCAATATCCGTCTTTATAGTAAATTGCCAAACCATCTTCACCTACGGCCCAAACGGTTCCGTCATCGTTTCCGTGTATGCTGTATAGTGTGTCCGGCATATCCAGGTAATCAAGTTCCGTGCCGTTCCAGTGTAGGATTTCCCCTCCGACCATCCACAGGTCATTGGAGTTGGGCCCCCAAATTGCTTGAATATTATGGATGTCGTCTTCAAGTTCCTCACCAAAAGAGAATTTGTCCCACTGGTTTCCATCGAAATTATAGATGTTTCCTTCCTTACCGACAACCCATGCGTCATTCGGTGAGAATGAAATGCAGTCATACCAATAACTGTCTTCATCGCCTATTGTGATATTGGTTTCCCATGAGCTACCATCCCAATGACAGTTAATGGTGTTTCGACCAAATGCCCATATGTCGTTGTGAGCGCTACCGCAAACAGTGTGCATATTGAAGCCTGCATATATATCTGTACTCCAGCCATTTGTGGTTTTACTGTGAAATCTAGCTTCGGACACGGCGTAGTAATTGCCGTTTTCATCCGACCATACGTCTACAAAGGGATAATCCAGCGTGTTGTCGATTTCCCAGGATGAACCGTCGTAATGAAGCGCTATGCCACCGTTCGGATACGACGATTCATTACTGGCATCGCCTGCAACCATTATGTCGTCGTCTGAATTCATCCAAATGGATTTGAAAATAATGTTT
>CAYTHG010000377.1:872-4001 GCA_964437525.1 uncultured Myxococcales bacterium
TAATGTTTGAGTAGCTATCCAATCCTTCGATTTCGACTTGTTCATAATGCATTGTATAGCGCGGATAGGGTACTTCCTCCACTTCGTCCGTATCGCCGTCGATCCACTCCATCTCCGGCCAGTCGCCATCGACCTGATCGTCGCCGTCTGGGATGTCTTCCGCCTCATCGTCGCCATCGGGTGGTGTTTCTTCTTCTATATCCCCATCGACTATTCCACCGCTGCCGGTCAGCAGGATTTCATGGGGGCCGCTCCCGATATTGTGAGCAAAACTCAAAGTCGCGCTGTAGTCTCCCGCTTCCGGCGGCGAGAATCTCACGCGCACCTCTAGCGATTGCTGTTCGCAAAGCCAGTACTCGGCTTCGCCGCTACAGCATTCAAATGGTTTCGGACCATCAGGGAGATAGCTTATCTCGAAGGCGCTTCCTTCGTCGTTCTGCAAATCTATACCGAAAATTTCGAGCAGTCTTCCGGGACAGCAAATGTTTTCCGTAGTGATAGCAGCGTTTGCAATGTAAAAGCTCTCTTCCCACGAACCGGCGACCGCGATTGGGCCGAAGTCGAACTCGGAGAGGTTTTCATTGTCCATGTTGCCGTCTTTGCTGAGAAGAACCTCCGCCATGCCGCACTTGTCTTCAGCGTCAATCGGTACGACCACCGTTCCGCTGTTGGCGCAGATCGTAAGCTCGCTGTAATCCGAACCGGCATCGCTTGGTGTGTATGAAAGCTCATAATCATTGCACTCGAAAGCCCTTAGCATATGCGGAGCGTCTTCAGTGGGTATATCTTCAGACAAAGTTAAATCCTGGGAGCCGTTTTCATCAAGTGTCATACAGCTCAACTCAAGTTCGCCCAATCCGTAGTTGCAAACCTGGAACTGACGCACCTGCTCCACACAGACCACACCTGGCAGCATGTGAATCTCGGATTGAAAATCTATAATCGGGATTTTCTGTACACTTTCGCCGTAAAAACCGAAAGCCACCTTGTTGGTGGTAGTCATCTCGGAAAGGTCCGCCAGTTTGTCGCCATCTAGGTCGTTGTAAACGCTGAATGCCCCGACTATCGCCTGATTATTCAGCAAGTGTGAGTAATTGCCTTCTGTATTTATGATTATGTTTGCGTCAAGTTCTTCGTCGCGCATCAACTCCAGCAGATCATCGTCGGCGAAGGCGGAAATGTCTAAAGCCGCTACCCAGTTAATCGATTGTCCTTCTTCCAGCTTGATATTTTCTGCCGTGGGAACGAACTTGAGGCGTTTGCCCAGATTGGTATCGATGTAGACCATATGCCCACTTGGATGAAGCAGTTCCGCCCGCAGGATTGCCTTCATTCCGTATCGGTCGAAATCCATGGAGCAAAGCTCGGCATCGACCGGCAGTTGCAGGTCCAGACGCACCGAGGGCGCGTCCAGCAGGTCTATCGGTACGCCGCTTGCTTTTGTTGAAGCAAGCGTCAGGCCGTCTTCTTTGACGCAGCCCGGATATTCGGGCATTTCTATATCTGAAATGTAAAGCTCAAGCTTCTTGAATTCCAACTCCGGTATAGGATTGAAAGCCATGAAGGTCAGGTATAGATGCTCGCTGGCGTTGCCGCCTTCATCGGAACCGCCCTTGGCGCGATAGACTACCGTTTCTATGTCATCAAGGCTATTTGTATCTCCATCGCTTGAAGAATCGCCATCGCCATCCGTCGCCAGATCCTGTTCGCCATCGCCGCCATCGGGTATCTCCATATCCGACGACCCGTTGCAGGCACAGATCAGCACGAACAAACATAAAGAAAACATTGCAACCAAGGCTCTTCTACACAGCATTTCAGCCCCCTTAATCCCCCGAGTCGGAAGGATCGATATCGTCTACCCTTGTCAGCGGAAACAGTGCTGTTTCCAGATGGTAAACGTGTCTGACATCTTCCGAATCATTGATTATCTGCCTGACTTCATCCAGGAAGTCTTTGTATTTATCTATTATCTTTTCATAGGCGTCGTCACCGATGGCCATAGTCAGACCGCGATATTGGCGCTTGTCCACCGGCAACTGTATTGCCTTTTCTGCAAGGCGAAGCATGTTGACGTGATAATTTCTCAAAGCGTGCGAACCTAACCTGTCACCGCTGGATTGATGCAGATTGGTGACCTTGAGTCTTCCTTGGCCGTTTCTGACAAGCAGCCCGTTTTCTTTGAGTTTTTCCAGACGTTCTTTTATCTGGCTCTCACTGACTTGTCCGGGCAGGCGACTCTTGATCCATTCCATGTTTTCAATGAAATCATCGAGTGTCACGATCTGCCGCAGGGCCAGCATAAGTGGGTCCGCGAAGTAATCGATTCTGTCCAGAGAAAGCTTGTGAACCTCCACAAAATTCTTGTGTTTGCGCATTCGCTTGAGAGCTTCGCGTCTCTCAATCTCGTTTGCAGCCTGATTGAAATCCACCAGACTCATGAAAAACTTGCTCTCGGATAGGTTGAGACCGACGACGTTGACAAGTTTCATGGCCAGCGAACACGAAAGCTTTTTCTCGCCATCTATAAGCAGCTTGAGGTAGTTGTTATTCTTCAAATCGAGCTTGCGTGCAAAATAGCGCTTTGAATACTTTGGGCTTTCCGTCTTGAGTTCCTCAAGCCGCTCTTCCAGGAATTTCCTGAAGTCGTTATAAGCAAAAATGTTGAGTGATGTTCCACGCATGTTTGCATAGTGACACTGGAATGGAATTTGGACAAGTAATTTGTCGAAGTAGGATCAAAAAATGAAATCCGACAGGGTTTCATTTGTTTAGCAATATATATGAAAAAAGCCATATAAAAACTGGAGAAATCAATTGCTATGCTGTTTTGGAGATGCTCAGGAAGAACTCTTAAGGGTTTCGTTAAGGTAGGGATATAAATATCCCGGTTCTTTGGATTCACCGAGAGAATTTCTTGCTTTTGCATTCTTCTTAGAAGTCAATTAAGTTGGTTTTCTGGCTGGTTCATGCTAGATTTTTTAAAGATCAAGGGGAATTATTTCTGAGATTACTCAGGAGGGAAATCAATGAAGGCAAGATTACTTTTTTTGTTAGGCACTACCTTTATCCTGCTGGCGTTTTGCTTGTATTCGCCTGTTGTCGCCGCGCAGGAAGAAACCGAAGACA
>CAYTHG010000378.1:0-3989 GCA_964437525.1 uncultured Myxococcales bacterium
TAATAACCAAACACTATCCAAAAACAAATATAATCCAATCTTACCTAACTGGCTATAGACGAAATCAAGGCTGCCTACAACCTCAAAGAAAAACTGCCTCGCTACGCAGCCATCGACGCCATGAAGAAAAAGGTCAAAGAGGCCCTGGGCGAAGAACTTGTAGGCCGTGAAAAACAGTTTAGTGAAATCCTCGATACCTTGAAATCCGACTACGTGCGTGATGAAATGATCCTCGGCACAGGTATCCGCATTGATGGTCGCAAGACAACCGATATTCGCCCGATCAGCATCGACTTGGGATTGCTGCCCAGAGCCCACGGCTCGGCGGTATTCACTCGCGGTGAGACTCAGGCCATCGTCATTACCACCTTAGGCACCGCCGACGACGCCCAGAAGGTAGACGACATCATGGGAATGCACGTTAAAAAATTCAACCTGCATTACAACTTCCCGCCCTACTCGGTAGGAGAGGTAAGACCTATGCGTTCAGCCGGACGCCGCGAGATAGGTCACGGCGACCTGGCCGAAAGATCCATTCTGCCCATGCTGCCCGAGGCAGAGGACTTCCCTTACTCCATCCGCATCGTGTCTGAAATCACTGAGTCCAACGGCTCTTCCTCCATGGCTTCTGTCTGTGGCGGAACCATGGCACTTTTGGACGCAGGTGTCCCCTTGAAAAAGCCGGTCGGCGGCATTGCAATGGGACTGGTCGAAAAAGACGGTAAAGCCGCAGTGCTTTCCGACATCCTCGGCGACGAAGATCACTTGGGCGACATGGACTGCAAAGTCACCGGTACCGCAGACGGCATCACCGCCTTGCAGATGGACCTCAAGCGCTCTGGACTCAGCGAAGAGTTGATGAAACAGACATTGATGCAGGCCCGCGAAGGCCGCTTGCATATACTCGGCAAAATGACCGAAAAACTTGCCACAGCCCGTGAGAATCTCTCAGCTTACGCACCGCGCATTCTCTCCATAAAGATCGACCCGGCCAAGATCGGCGACATCATCGGAGCCGGCGGCAAAACCATCCGCAAGATCACCGAGCAGACCAACACCAAGATCGACGTAGAAGACGACGGAACAATCTTGATTTCTTCGCTGGATGAAGAGTCCTGCGCCAAGGCTATCGAGATCGTCAAGGGTCTGACCGAAGAGCCTGAAGTTGGAACGATCTACAAAGGCCTGATCCGCCGCCTGGCAGATTTCGGTGCCTTTGTTGAAATCATCCCCGGCGTTGACGGACTGCTGCATATTTCCGAGTGGGAATATGGACGCGTCAACAAAATGGAAGATGTTTGCGCAGTCGGCGATGAGATCGAAGTCAAATTGATCGAAGTCGAGCGCAACGGCAAATTGCGCCTGTCGCGCAAAGCCCTGCTCGAAAAGCCCGAAGGCTACACCGATCGCCCGCCCAGACCCAGCGGCGGCGGAAACCGTGGCGGTGGCGGTCGCCCCCCACGTCGCTAAAATCTGCGATAAGATTTAATCAGTAAAACAAACGCCATAGCTCTTGACATCAAGGGCTATGGCGTTTTTGTATTCTTGAACACTCGACAGGTTCATTGTCGAATATTTAGATATCACAAAAAAACAAGAACAAGTTTAAGGTTTTTGTCTACTTGAATTTGGCTTTTTCAAAATCTATTAGACTAAGCTAACAAAATATGCTACACACTTTGCAAGTGCTGTAAATTATCGACTTGCATAGCTATATGTTAGCGGCTTTGTCACCTTGGACTTGCTTGAGAGTCTAGATTTGATTGGCAAAAGATGCTGAAACAAGTTCAGCATGACCCTTAGGTTTCAATTGCCGGTTTAATAATTTAATCATCCACACCACATAATAAAATTAAGGTGACGGTATGCCCGACAAGAAAAAGATTGCCTCATTGACACCTGCCCTTGAAGATTATCTGGAAACTATCTATTTGATTCTTCAAGAGAAAAAGATAGCCCGCGTCAAAGAAATCGCCAAAATGCGCGGAGTCAAAATGGCTTCGGTCAGCCCTGCCATGCGCAGATTGTCGGATCTTGGTCTGATAGCTTATTCACAGCGTGAATTTATAGACCTCACTCCCAAAGGCGAAGAAGTGGCCCGTCGCACACTTGCACGCCACGATCTTCTCACCAGATTTTTCGTCGAAATACTGCGCATGGATGCCGCCAATGCGGAAAACGACGCCTGCGCCATGGAACATCATTTGTCGGACGAGGGAATGGACAAGCTTTCGCGACTGTTCGAGTTTATCCAGCTTTACCCGAAAGGTATTGCAAACTTCATAGATCGCTTCCATAACTGCTCACTTATAAATCCCGAAATAGGTACATGCACGCACAGCAGCAGCAACCTTGCCGAATGGGAAAAAGAAGGCAAGATCTCGCTTGTGAAACTGTCTCAGGTTCCCCAAGGAGAAAAGTATTGCATCACTCGAATAAACGCCCGAGGCAAAATCCGTGAACGCCTGCTGAATATCGGCTTGCTGCCGGGTGTCTCGATCAAAGTTGTCAGACATGACAAAACGCCCGATCCTTCGGTGTGCATCATGCTCGGCAATTCGGAATTGTCGTTGACGGAAGTGGAATCCGAAGCGGTTGTGGTTGCAACGGAAATCCAACAGGCATAGATTTTTTCAGGCAGGTCAAACCATGCCGGGCCTCCTCGACAAAGCGATTTTCGCCGAATGGTTCAGAGGATTCATCATCGGCCTGCTGGTGATGCTTGGAATCCTCTTTGTCCTGCAAGGACCGCGCACAGCTGGAATGCTGTTCGAAATTTCTCCTCAACCTTTGGAACTTCTCTCGGCGCTTCTGCTGCTTTTACCACCTTATCTTTCGATCTGCATTCCTGCCGCACATTTGGTTTCATGCCTGACACTGGTTTTGCGCTATAAAAAAGACGGCGAGTGGCGCGCTTTGAACTCTCTCGGCTTGAATCGCAGACGACTTGTGCGCCCTCTCCTCTTGTGCGGTCTGGCAATGGCAGTATTTGTTTTCATTCTGGCAGCATGGCTTGAACCGCTGGCGAAAGTCTCCCTCGAAAAGCTCGTGTCTCGAATGGCAATCAAATGCGCCAGCGCACAATTACGCTCCGGGTATTTCTCCGAGTTGGGCAATGATATCTCGGTATATGTGGGCAAAAGAGAAAACGACAAACTGGAGAAAATCTTCATTTCCGACGATAGAGCTGGCAAAGAAAGAGTCTTGTGGGCTAAAGAGGCCATCATCCAAAGCAAGGGGCGCGGCATAGAATTGCAGATGAATACCGGCGGCATACTGGGCGGCGGCAAATCAAAATTTAAAGCCGATTTTGAAAAACTGAATTTCACGCTGCCCTCACTGTCGGGCTTGAAGATTCAAAAGATATTCAAAGCGGAACAACTGGCCATGCTGGGTACACTATGGAAAAGTGAAAGACCTGAAAACAAAATGGAAGCATACAGGCGACTGGCCCTGCCTCTGGCGCTGCTGCTGTTCGGCTTTTTAGGAATTGCCATAGCGGGCCTGCCGATTCCTGGCGCAGCGGGACTGGCTTATCCTGTCTCTATCACGGTTCTAGGCATGTATTACCTGACATCTCGCCTTGGATACAACCTTCTCAAGAGCGTAGAACTTGCACCGGAGTTGGCCGCCCTGGCACCGCTTGTAGCATTATCGCTGCTTGTGTTTGCAGCCTGGATGTTTGCAGGGAGGCGAACTTGATTTATTTTATGGAGACATTCAAGCGCCTTTCCCTGCTGTTCGCAATTACGCTTACAGCCCTTTTGTCCATCTATATGCTTTTCGACGCCATAGAACACGCTCGCGTCATCTTGGCTTACGACAAATCGCTCGGGCGTATGTGGGATCTGGCGCTGGCACATACTCCGACAGCAATATATCAACTGATGCCTGTGGCGGCCTTAATCGCCTTTTCTGTACTGATGCTGCTTATGGCGCGAGACAAAGAATTTCAGGTACTGCTTTTGGCCGGACAGGGGAGATTCAGA
>CAYTHG010000379.1:0-3982 GCA_964437525.1 uncultured Myxococcales bacterium
CTGGAAGCCATTCTCCTCAAGCCGCTCTCTATTTGGCGACGAACATATAACAAATAAGTCCAACAACTTACACTATCAGAAAGCCCCTCAAGCGGCAAAGGCTCAAGTTCCTTTTTTCTCTCGCTTATCGGCCTCTTTGATGGCCTTAGCCAACATGCATGAAATGCTGTTGCAAGCCCGTTCCTCTGCACCTTCCATCAAACTCATAGCCAGACAGGGCGAGCAATGGGCACGCAGATCGCATTGCATACATTCGAGTTGATCTCCCCAGCACAGGCGACGCAGGCGCGCTATCTCGGGATTGTTCCACCAGATCTCCGACAGGCTTTTCATTCTTACATTCGCCACAGGTGGATACAACATGCAGGGCGAGACCTCGCCGAAAGCCCCGATGTGTATTTCCTGCTCGCCTATGTTGCAGATTCTGTCTTTAGGGTTGATGCGGCGCTCATCGAAGACCCGACAAGCTCCGCGCTCTGCTCCGAACAAAACCTGCTTGATTCTGTCCTGGGAGAGAAAATCGGCCAACTGCTCGATGGACAGTCCATAATGGCGAGGTTCTCTTGCCTCGGACTCCGCCGGGAGTATCTGCGGATCGAGTATGCAGGAGGCTCCCAGAGACTCAGCCAGATCTATCAACGCTTGCGCATCGGCAACATTGACATTCATAACCGGCATCTTGAAAACCGTCCTTATACCCTGATCCAGAAGGAACTTGGCGGCGTTTAAGGTCATTTGGTGACTGCCGTCCGTGCGTGTTACGGCGTCGTGTACTTCAGGTTTATGCGAATAGACTGAAAGCTCGACACCTGCAATGGCAAGCTCTTTAAGCCTTTTTGCTATTCGAGCATCTATTTTGTAGCCGGTTGTTAAAATGCGTGTTGCAAAGCGATTATCGTAAGCGGCCTCCAAAAGCTCGTTCCAGTCCCGACGTAAAAAGAATTCTCCGCCGGTAAAAGACAAAAGCAGGACACCCAGCTCCGCCAGATCCTCAAGCAGTTTTTCGATTTCTTCCGTCGAAAGCTCCTCGCCCTGACGCTCGCGGTCAAGATAGCAGTGAATGCAATCCAGTTGGCAGCGTCGCGTGACTTCTATCTGAGCGGCAAGCGGCCTGCGAACGCGCTTGGCCCGCGCCGCGATTGCCTCCATCAAATTGGCGTAATCTTCCATATCGGCGCCTAATACAATCCGAGGTTTACAGGTGGCAGCGAATTTACACTGTCTGTCACTATTGAATCTTCTGTCAATTCCACGAAGGTAGAACCCGACAGATCCACCAGTCGCACCGCCGCTATATATTTATCGCTGACATACAAAACCTGGCTCGCTTCATCCACAGCCAATCCACCCAAGTCTTGTCCGAAAAGAGAGCCGAAGATATAAGCGGTGGCTGAATTTAGAGTATTCATGCTCCACAATGCATCGCCGGGTTGTGCCATGAGAGGAGCGCTTTCGCAAACGAAGACGTGCTGCTGATAAACGGCTATTTTGCCGGACAAAGGATAAAATCCCATGTAGGCGGCCTGCTTGGAGAACGCTTCCGTCAAGGCCGAACCGTCCCAGGCGTAACCGAAGATCCCCGAATGACTCTTGGGATTATCGTCGTTCGGCGCACCCTGACAGACCAGCGCCAGCTTGTCGGTATAAGGCATATAGGCTATGCCTTCGCAATTGTGCTGACCGCTGATGGTGTATTGGTAAACCACCGAATCGTCTGAAGGATCTATGGCAACCAGCTTGGCGTCCGACCATACATTCAGATTGTGATCGTAGTTTCCGAGCGTGACCCAGACCAGTCCCCAGGCATAAGCCATGCGTTTAGGATGAGGTTCCAAAACGACATCATCGACCGTATCGGCATAGGCAGCAAGGTCTATGCGACCAGTGGCCGCGCCCGTATCGTCGAGGATCAGCACGTCGCCGCCTTCATCAAAATCCACTGCCGGATTTTCCGCAGGATTGGAATCCAGCCGCAGGACATAATAGCGGCCATCGTTCAATTGAATAATATCTGGAATTCCAAAACCGTAGTCGATTTTAATCTGCTGGGCCGAGACCGCTTTTGCAGCAGGCGGGAACCAGATATAGCGGTCATTGGGAACATCCAGAACACCGCGCAGATTGCCGGTCAAAGGATAGGACGGCAATTCCAGATCCATGGGAAACAAGGGCGCTAAAGTGTCGGGCGAAAGTTCGCTTGCGCTGCCCACAAAAGCCTCATCCAAAGTTTGATTGGCAAAGGCAATAGTGGAAAGACTTGAACTGACACCGTCGCTGTTGACAACCAGCACGCCGTGAGGCGCGGGCGGCTGGTGCCAGACGATAGCCTCCGCTTCAGGTTCAAGCTCGGGTTCCGGTTCAAGCTCGGGTTCAAGCTCAAGCTCCGGCTCGATTTCGACTTCCGGTTCTATCTCAAGCACATCCTGGTCGGCTTCGACTTCTTCCATGCTCTCGGCTTCATCCATATCCAGATCGCCATCTACGACATCGGCTTCCTGCTCTTCGTCAGGATCTATCTCTTCTTCCGGTTCGCTTGTATCCTGCTCAATGTTATCCATATCGCCGTCAATAGAGCTTTCCGATTCAGGCTCAAGCTCAAGATCCTGCTCGACCGCATCGGCTTCGACATCGTCGCCGTCTATGGCAAGCTCCATATCGGCATCGCCTGAAGGGAGATTATCGGAAGAATCGTCGCTTGAAGAATCGCAGGCCGAAAATGCCATCAAAGACAAAATCGCAAAAAGAGACAGCAGCAACTCAGCTTTTACCAAACGTCCCATAATCTTTTCCCCAGAAGTTCAAGAAAAACCCAAACAAAGCCATCCGCATCCGGTAGTTTTATCGAAACCACCGGCGAATAAACCAATAAACTTATACCATTTTTTGCTTGTAAAAGTTAAGGGCTGCTTTGGATTAATTGGATGTAGAGGTGTGAAGCAAAAGAAAACCTGCCCGTCTCCGGCTAATCCGGCGGCGAGACCTGCATTTCGTAGAAGCGTTTTTGCAGACGTTTGAGATTGATGAGATTTATACCGATGTGAGCCACAATGGGAGCCAAAAGCGTGCCGGTTTCTTCAAAGAACCAGCCCAGAACAAAACCTATCACCAATGCAAAGGCCGTCCACGGTAGAAATCGCTTACCCGGCCCGATGTGCAGCAGTCCGAATATCAGGCTGGTTGCAACCAGTCCGAGGCTGGGCTGCATGGCGCCGCGAAAGAAAAGCTCCTCGCCGATGCCGGACAAAATCGCCATGATTGCTATGTCACGCGTCGATAACGGCCCTATCAGGCGGGCGAATTCCATCTCCAGTCTGCGAGCCCACAAGAAACGCTTGGAGGTCGTAGATGAAAGCAGCACCACCGCCACCACAAAAATAACTCCCGCCAAAAACTGCATCAGCAGTTCTGCAGGCAGGATACGCGGCTCGCGGTCGGGGTGCAGTATCAAAAGCGGATGTCCGGCGATGAGTCCCCAGACTAAAGCGGCTGCAATCGCCCCGGCATAAAACTTGACCGCCATAGACAGGCTGAGTTTTTCGGGGATTTTCTTTTTGAGCTTGTTTTCTTCATTCATGGTCAGATACAAATAGCACGAAAGCTCTCAGGCTGGAAATACTTTTGCATACCGAAGATGCCTCCCCCAGCGTTTTTTTCGCAAACCGGGCAAATCGCCTCTCATCACCCCAAAAAGGCACATGTCGCGGGCGGGTGGGTGGGAATTGGCGCGGGATTTGCTTTTGGACAGGGGCAGGCTTTCCTCGTAGGTCGGGCAAATTTTTTGCCCGACATTAGCTCTCAGCTTGGAGCAGCGCTTCCCAGCCTGCTCCAAGCATTTCAAGCACCATCAAGAAAAATTGCAATTTGCAAATGCCGTGTCGATTGGGAACCCGCGACTCTTGAAAGCTCGGCAATGAACTTTTTTTAGGAATTACAGCGGTAACAAAATACGTGCAAATGCCATGTAGGGGCGGCCCCCTGTGGC
>CAYTHG010000380.1:0-3947 GCA_964437525.1 uncultured Myxococcales bacterium
TTTTGTTTACCGACTTTTGTCGGAGTCAAAAGGCTTGTGGGCCATAAAAGCAGCAGAAGCGCACCTGCAACGACAAGCAGGCTCAAGCGAAAGTCCAGTTCCTCAATTAAGAAACCTGAGAGGGCAGTGCCGGTACATAGACCGAAAAAACGCCAAGTTTGATAACGGCAAATGCGTTTGGAGTTATTTTCTCTTGTTCCTGACTTCAAGATCTGAACATCGAGGCTCAGTTTGAATAGCGCGTTGGCAGATGTCCATATGAAGAAAACCACCAGATATGGTATATAGCTGGATGTTGTCGCCATTAAAACAAAACCGATAGCCAGGACTACAAGGCTGGAGAACAGAAGCGTTCTGCTTGTGACCCTGTCATTGCCGAGTCCGGTCGGCAGGGCGACAAGTATGCCAGTCAAGGACCATATGGCATACAATACGCCTATCTGACTACCGGAAAATCCAAGATCCTCTTTGAAATACACCGTCAGAAAAAAACTGGTGATGGAAGTTACCAGCGTAAAGCCTGATATCAGTATCCACGCCGGAGTATCGCTGCCAGGAGCCGGGCGGGTGTTTTCTTCAGTCGTGTTCATTCTGCAAGGCCTTAATTCAGAACAGCTTATTTCATGCCCTGATTTTTCAGGATTTCAGCAAGGCGAGGGTGTTCCCATTTGGGGGATTTGATAAGCTTTCCGATTTCGTTGACCTTGTAGCCATCGCGGAATTTGGTCATGTTGGAACGCTGTATCTCGCGGTAGCACTCACCTATATCCATGCCCAAAGCGTTGCACATACCGTATACGACATACAGCAGATCACCCAAAGCGTCGGCGGTTTCCACCATATCGGTATCCGTCGTCTTTTTCCATTGGCCGTTGCCATCGCTGACACATCCGCTGGCTTCTAC
Source organism: uncultured Myxococcales bacterium (assembly GCA_964437525.1). GTDB lineage: Bacteria > Myxococcota_A > SURF-8 > SURF-8 > SURF-8 > JAKQSH01. The sequence continues at coordinate 905 of CAYTHG010000380.1, forward strand.
CAATTCCGAGAATTCCTCACGTATCAGGCTCAAGTGCAGCCCGAGTTCTTCTTCTGGAATATGGCTTGGAATATCGCGGACTTTCTGCTTGGACTTAACGTTAAGCTTCTCTGCTTCAGCGGCTACTCTAAGCATAAATTCGGCATTGGCGTTTTGGTTGGGGTCGCTCCAATTAGGCATAAATATCTCCACTTGGTACAAGTTAATTCGACTTTCCAGTTTGTATACAATGTATATGTAGAAAAGCCAAACTGAAAAGATGCCTGATTCGTTTTTAATTTCATTTACTGCACACTTTAAAGTAACCTTGATTCTCATTAAAAAGAATCAGGTTTCATTTGCCCTTTAAACTGCACTGGAGTGTTCGATGGATTTCGAGAGAAAACAAAAAATTCAGGATGCTATCGCTATACTGAAAAACAGTAAGTCCTCCAAAGGCACCACAGGAGTTGTCGACGAAGAGCTTTCGCTATTGAGTTCGGAGATTGAAGAATCCATAAAGCATTACGAAAGCAAATTGGACGAGTGGACACGCCTTTTCGAGCTTAGCGAGCGTGTAAATAATGGCGACACCCTTGATTCTGTTCTAGATCACGTCTATGAGAGCTTCTCAGAGTTTATTCCATACGACAGGATCGGCTTTTCTTTGCTGGAAGAAGACGGCCAGAAGCTTGCTTCCAGATGGTTCAAATCGAAAGCTGAAGACATTCATATCAAGAAAGATTACTGGGCAAAGATGGCAGGCAGCAGTTTGCAGATTGTTCTGGAATCAAAGAAACCGCGCATCATCAACGACCTTGAAGCCTACCTTAAAGACAATCCCGATTCAGACTCAACGAAGAAAATAGTCAAAGAAGGTATGCGCTCAAGCTTGACATGCCCCTTGATTGCAAATGGCAAGGCCATAGGTTTTATGTTTTTTTCGAGCATGAAACCAGAGACTTATAAAGAAGTTCACACCGAGACCTTCAGGCAGATTGCGGGTCTCTTGGCAACTATCGTCGAAGGAGGAAAGCGCTATCAGGAAATAGCAGAGTTAAACGAGCTTAAAAATCGTTTCCTCGGTATCGCCGCCCACGACTTACGTAGCCCGATTTCAGTTTTTAGAAACTATCTGGGACTTTTCTTAAACGGCTACTTGGGCAAGATGGACGAAAAGCAGACTGAGATCATGGGCAAGATGGACAAGGGCGCTCAGGGCATGATTATGCTGATAGACAATGTTCTGGATATCAGCGCAATCGAATCCGGCAAGGTCGATCTCAAAAAAGACAAAATCAATTTCGGCGAGTTCATGCTGGCAATGTACGAAGACAACAGAATGCTGGCCGAAAACAAAAATATTGGTTTGAATCTGGAGATGCCCGACGATATGCCCGTTGTGGAATTTGACAGAGGACGCCTGACACAGGTGGTCAATAACCTTGCTTCAAATGCCATCAAGTTTTCCAAAGAAAACACAAGCATCACCCTGATTGTCGGCAAAAACAAAAACGGCGTCAGCGTTGCCGTCAAGGATCAAGGACCGGGAATACCCAAAGCCGATATGGACAAGCTCTTTGGTGCTTTCAGCAAAACCAGCGTAAGACCCACAGCCGGTGAAAAAAGCACCGGCCTCGGACTGTCAATTGTCAAGAAGATGATTGATGTTCATGGTGGAGAGGTAAATGTGGAAAGCGAAGTCGGCATAGGTTCAACCTTTACCTTTTCGCTTCCCATGAAATAAAGGGGCTTATTGGGGGGAGAGGGCTATTCTTTCGAATTGCCTTCTTGCTCAGGCTCTTCTTCTACTAAAGCGTTTTTGTCCAATGTCACAGTGAAAGTCGTGCCGATATCGGCTTGACTCTCGACGCTGACATCGCCTTTGTAGAGCCCTGCAAGACGTTTAAGGATTGACAGACCGAGTCCGCTGCCAGAAATGTTCTTGGTTTTCTGATTCTTTATGCGGACGAATTCACCGAAGAGGCGATCCGTTTCTTCTTTGGTCATGCCGATACCGGTATCGGCAACCTTGATCACAACCTTGTCTTCAAGATCTTCAAGCGTTATGTCAACCTTGCCGCCGTCTTTATTGTACTTGACGGCATTCGAAACCAGGTTGTTCATAATAATCTCAATCTCACCCGCATCGGCGAGCATTTCAATTGCATTTGGCGAATGCAATTCAATGGAAACATCTTTTTCTTTGGCGGTAGGGATTGATGTCTCTATGGAGGTGCGAACAACTTCGCATATTTCTGTATTGGCGAGTGAGCGTTTTTTCTGCCCAGACTCAATGCGGGTGAGATCGAGAAGGTCGAATATCAGTTTACGCATACCATGCAGGCGATGTGTCATGCGTCCTACAATTTGCGTGTATGTTTCGGGGTCTTGTGTGATGGCCGGTTCCTGCATAATATTCAAGTAGCCTTCGATGGCAGACAAGGGCGCTTTAAGCTCGTGCGAAACTACCGAGATGAGCTGAAAACGCATCTGTTTCTTCTCGGCGGCAAGTTTCTTCGCATGGTGCTTGACTGCCTGGTGTCTGGCGGCTTTGGTTATGATGTTTTTCAACTCTTCCGGCGTAAACGGCTTAGCCAAAAAATCGTAAGCTCCGCGCCTGGTTGCGCTGATTGCCGTTTCGATGGAGGCATAAGCAGTAATCATGATGGTCAGAATGTCTAAGTCCATCTCGTGCAGTTTTTCCAGAACATCCAAACCTTGTATGCCGGGCAGCTTGTGGTCGAGCAAGATAATGTCAGGACGGTTTTCTTCGATAGCTTCCAAAGCTGCCTCACCGGTCTCGGCTTCTTGAAATTCGAAGCTGATATTCTCCTGAAAATCGGGGACGCTGACGTTAAAATTACGTAAAGCGCGCAAAACACCCATACGCATTCCGGGCTCGTCATCGACTACCAGCACACGAAGTTTTTCCATCACACAAAGCTTTCTTTCTTAGACTTTGTTAAGCAGTCCTTCGACTTCTTTCAAAAGCTGTTCCGGTCTGACAGGCTTATTCTTTTCTGGATAAGCCTGTCAGACCGGAACAGCTTTTGAAAGAAGT
>CAYTHG010000381.1:0-3942 GCA_964437525.1 uncultured Myxococcales bacterium
ACGTTCGATGGTCTTCTGTTCGCCGACCAGACTCATGAAGGCTTCGCGTTCGAGGTCCAGAAGATGCTGTTCGGTAACGGCGCTGTTAGGCTCGATGTCGCCACCGCACAGAACGTTGGCCAGCTTGCTGGCGATGTGACGTTCGTACTCGGTGACGAATTTGCCGGCTGCCATGTTGTAGAGGCCGACTCTGAAGGTAGCTGCACCCTGGGCACCCGGAAGAATAAGGTTGTCGGGACGGCGTTTGGGCTGATAGCCACCCTTCCACATTCCGATAACCATGTTCTTGGCTGTGCCGATCAGTTCGTCTTTGTTCATGACGATGCGGTCGGTGTCGCGCAAGACCTTCATGTCGCGAGCTTCGAAAGCCGACAGGGAAACTTTGGCCATGCCGACCTGCTCGAATACACGCTGGATGAAGGGGAAGCGTTCGACGGCCATATCAGCCGGAATGTTCTCCAGATAACGCACCAGCATTTCGAGGTTGCCTGCGCCGCCGGGGATCAGACCTGCGCCGATTTCGACCAGACCGATGTAGAGTTCGGAGTGAGCGCAAACGGCATCCGCTGCCAAACAAACTTCGCAACCGCCGCCTAAAGCCATTCCGAAGGGAGCGGCCACGACCGGTTTTTTGGAATAATGCATACGCTGGCTGGCGTCCTGCAAACCTTTGACAGCCTGTTCGACCGGATCGAACTGCTTGCCCATGGCCATCATCATAATCATGGCGAGGTTTGCGCCGACCGAGAAGTTGTCGCCCTGGTTGGCGATTACCATACCGGCCCACTTGTCATCGGATTCTACCAGATCGAGACCGTCGTTCATCATGTGGATGATGTCGTCGTCGATGGCGTTCATCTTGGAGATGAATTCCAGGCAGACGACGCCGTCGCCGAGGTCGATCAGGTTGGCGCTGGAGTTGGACTTGAGAAGCTGTCCACCGTCTTTTTCAAGCTTGAGATTGAACCATGTCGCCTTGGTGGGGACTGGCTTGTAGCTTTCGTCTTTGAAGCACCAGAAGTAGAGCTTGCCGCTATCGACTTTGTACCAAGTGCCTTCGCTTTTGGCCAGCATGGTGTCCACTACTGCCGGAACCTTCAGGCCTTCGGCCTTCATTTTCTCTACGGATTCCTTGACGCCGATAGCGTCCCAGGCTTCAAACGGGCCCAATTCCCAGTTGAATCCGAATTTCATGCCGTTGTCCATGTTGACAACGTCGTCGGCGATTTCGCCGAGCATGTTACCGGCATAGATGCAGCCTGCGGCTGTCAGATCCCAGGCAAACTTGCCGAACTTGTCGTCGGTATAAACCATACCTTTGAGGCGTTCGCCCGGATCGTCGGTGTTTTTGGCGATCTTCAATGAATCTGCTCTGGGTCTGACCACTTCACGGTAGTCGTTGGTTTTCCAATCGAATACCATGCGGATCTTTTTGCCCTCGGCGTTTTTGCCTCTCTTATAGAAGCCCTGTCTGCTCTTCAGGCCGAACAGACCTTTTTCTATCATCACGTTCCAGAAGTCCGGGGCGATCAGCAGTTCGCGGGCCGGATCGTTGGGCAGTGCTTCGTAGGTGTTTTTGAGAATCTGGTTAAGGGTATCGTTTCCAACCAGGTCGGCGGTCTTGAAGGTTGCACCCTTATGAGCCATTGGAGCGGCGGTAACGGCGTCAACTTCTTCTACGGTCATGTCATGTTTGATCATGGCGTGGAAGGTTTTGGAGATGCCCATTACGCCGATACGGTTGGCGATGAAGTTGGGTGTGTCTTTGGCCCAGACTATACCCTTGCCGAGTACGCTTTCGCCGAAGGTGGCGATGGTTTCGACCACTTCAGGATCGGTCTTCGGACCTTTGACGAGTTCCAGAAGGCGCATGTAGCGCGGCGGATTGAAGAAATGCGTAATCATGAAGTTCTTCTGGAAGTCTTCAGGATAGCCTTCAACCATGGATTCGATTGAGAGACCGGAGGTGTTGGAAGTCAGGATGGTTCCCGGCTTCATCAATTTGATGAGCTTGTCGAACAGGTTGCGCTTGATGTCTAGGCGTTCGAGTACAACTTCGATTACCCAGTCGCATTCGGCGACTTTTCCGAGATCATCATCGATGTTACCGGTTTCGATGAATTTTGCGAAACGCTTGTTCATCAGGGGCTGGATGTTGCCTTTCTGCTTGACCATCTTTTGGACGGCGCCAGCGGCAAAAGCATCTCTTTTAGCCTTGATTTTTTTCTCATCGTCTGTGAGATTGGGTGGCACTATGTCCAGCAGTACTGCCGGAACGCCTGCATTTGCCAAATGGGCTGCGATTCCGCTTCCCATGACACCGGCGCCGATAATGGCCACCTTCTTGATTTCGCGTACCATACTTACCCTCCGTTGTGGTTGTAACAGTTGATCCTACCGCCAAAGATTTTTGTAGGAACTCGTGTTCGCAATATTGCATGGTTTCATGTCAAAATGAACATGTAACCCCATGTATACCGCCATATCAAATACATCTTAAACAAGATGAATGAATTCTCATTCAGAATGTTTCCATATTATAGGTTTTACACGGTGTGTCAAGATCATTTCTGTGAAAAATGAACGGAATTTAGCCTTGTGTGCAAAAAGGGTAAACGGCAACTTAGGCAGGGTGTCAGTGTGTATGCTGTTGTCTGGAATAGTCTATAGATAACAGTGTCTTATGTTGATCTATGCCGGTATTACTCGCAGGTCGGCAGGTATGTTTTCAAGGGCTTTTATGAGCATTTGCATTGACTTGTTGAAGGGGGTATCAAGCCCTTTTTCCTGTGCCAGTTTTACCACGGCACCGTTGATGAAATCTATCTCGGTCTTTTTGCCCTGGGTAAGATCGGACAGCATACTGTTGCGGTTTGTGTAGGTGTTTCTGGCGATTCTCAAAACTTTCTCAAGCATTATGTCGCGGTCGAGATCTACGCCGTATGCTCCCGCTACTTTTCGACCTTCTTCAAGCAGTTCTATCGAGAGTTGTCTGACCTGTTCTATATCGGCGATTGCACCGTTTCTGACCTGCAACAAGGCGCAGACGGGATTTATGGCAGAGTTGTAAATCAGCTTGGTCCAGATCAACTCCATCACTTTGGATTGCAATTTCGTGCGTATGCCAGCCTGCTGGAAAATATCGGCCACCGCCTCCACTTTGCTCATGTCGCAGTCGGGGCTGTAAGGTCCGATATGGGTCTTGCCGTCTCCCGCGTGGTGTGCAAAGCCGAGAGCTTTCAAGAAGCCGCCCATAGTTGTAGTTCCGGCCATAATATTTTCTGGCGGGACCATCTCGGCGATGGTTTCTACGTTTCCGAAGCCGTTCTGGAGGCTCAAAACGCTTGTGTGCGGTCCTATCAGCTCGCAATGCTGTTCGATGGCGGCATGTGTGTCGTAGGCTTTAACCATTACTATGACGAGATCCATCGTGCCGAGGGTTCTTGAGTCGGCACTGATTGGGACGGGCAGCGTCAACTCTCCGCGCAGACCTTCGATGCGAAGGCCATTCTGGGAGATGGTTTTTACCTGAGCCCGGTTACGTTCAACCAGAACGACATCCTGACCAGATTGATGAAGATAAGCTGCGAAAATCGAGCCCATAGCTCCGGCACCGATAATGGCGATTTTCATCTTGCTCCCCTTGAATAAATGCCTGTTAATCAGTGTTCGGGAAGACTTTAGCACAATCTTTTGCGATGTAAAGTTTGTTTCGTTTTTGGATATTGTCGGGTAGACGTTCCTTTCTAAATATGAGTTCCCGGGACAGGTGTAACTGCAATGGGCGAATATTTTTTACGCTTACCTTGTCAAGTGTCAAGTATGGTTGACACTTGCGTGCCTGGCGTGATAAGTATATGTTTGTAATCATTTAAATATTTGGTAATTCAGCTTTGGCCTGAATCATGCAGTTTTACTGTGCAGAACTTACGAAACGCTTTT
>CAYTHG010000382.1:0-3937 GCA_964437525.1 uncultured Myxococcales bacterium
TTATTATCTGCCGATCCGATTTATGGAGGATATTCAGCAAGCAGGTTTGGAGCAATTGGACGATACTGCCCAAAAGCGCCTGGCGGCCATTAGACGTTATAGTGACGGCGGGAATATTTCAGGGATATCATATTCTTACGGGGTAGCGCCTTTTGTGGAGCGCTACTTGACCGACAAAAAGAAGCATTTTGTCTGGAGGTTGCAACAGGAAATATTCTATGGTTTGGCCTTGAATAAAATCGGCAAATTGATAAATGCAAAACCCTATATCAATGTGGTATTGGTGCCGCACAAGACGGAATACGACCGCTGACGAATCTGTTTTATATTTTTCCTTTTCTCTGCCATGAAAGTTTTTTTGTGCCACAGCTTGGTATCGGGTAGAATGCCAATCGTTGGAGTGTTTGGATTGGAGAATATTCTCTGAAATATAACGAGCAGTTATTTATCTGCTAGGTTTTTCATCTTGGAGGTTCTGATGAAGAAGATGTCGCTTTTTGTTTTGGTTCTCGTTGTTTTTATTTTAAGTGCGGCACCTGTTTCCGCAGAAAAGATCGGTAAACTTTTGTTTGTTCCCACCGTTCCCATGGAGGGTGCCGATCTCGATAAAATAGAAAAAGTAGATAAGGCTTTCGGTTCGTCCCTAAAATCCTTCAAGCCTTTTGAAGTCGATAACATCGACGATTTCAGAGGCGTTTATGGTGACAAACGCACCGACCGCCTGATGCTGTGCGGTGCCGAGAAAGCTTGTGTTTTGAAACTGATGCGCGGCACCAGGTATGATCTTGTTGTTATCGGGCAGTCCAAATATCAGGTCAAAAAACGCCGTTATGCTTTCAAGTATGTAGTTGTAAACTTGAAAGACGGTGAGGAAAAGCGTTCCAAGGCTTTCGGTCTTTCTCCCAAAGATCCATACCGCGCCAGAAATCAGGGACGCAAATGGACAAAGCGCCTGCTGGTTCCGCCGCAGCCCTTGCTTAAAGTTTCGGAGTTCGTTGACGACAGCGAAGATATGTTTGAAGAAGATATCGAACCCGATCCGGTGGTAGCCGTTCCCGTTCGCAAGGCTAAGAAAAAAGCCAAACCCAGAAGGAAACTTCCTACAGCCGACGATGTGCGTAATGAGCTGAAAAAAGCTTATCTGGCATTTGTCGATGCCAATCTCAAGGAAGCCCGTCAGAGAGCGCGCAAGGCCGTCACCAACAGGTGCGCCTGCGATGCCGACAGCCAAGCTCTGGCCTTGAAGGGATTGCTTGACGCTTTTGCCTCCACCAACGGCAAGGTGGAACATTCGCTGGCTACCCAGAATGCCAATGGCGCTGTTGCCGAGTTGGAAGAGTTGGGCGCTTTGGAGAAGCAGGTAGTGGCCGAAGGCAAAAAAATCGGTATAGACAAGCCAAGTAAATTCCGCGATGAAATGCCGAAAAAATTCGCCGAAGCCAACCTGATCGAAGCCGAAAAATTCGTTCGTGAAGCTCAGTTTGTAAAGGCGAAGGCTAGCTTCAACAGGGTTCTGGAATACGATCCTCAAAACGCCAAAGCTAAAGCTGGCTTGAACAAAATGCCCAAGCACGCGAAATCTCTTTTGATGCAGGGTAGCTACATGATCGATTTCGATCCTGAAGGAGCCACCGCTAAATTGAAGCAGGTTTTAGAATTGACCGAGCCAGGATCGGATCTTCATAAAAAAGCACAGAAGAAGCTGTCCGAGATAGAGTGATTTGAGCATAGTCATCACTGTTGGTTTGCAAGTAAGATTGAAGGTGCCGGATGAAATGTACTCCCCTTAGTGTCAAGGTTGCAATCTGTTGGATGTTTGCTTTTGCTCTTGTCTTTTCAGGCAATGTGAAACAAGTGCGGGCCGGGTATCTTTCCGAGCCTTCAGGTGCCATCGACCTCGACCAGGATAAGGGAGTCAGGCAGAAAATAGCCTTTATCAACTTTCATTCGGATCGGCGATCTGATGAAGAACGTCAGGGATGGTTGCTGCTGATCCAGAACGAACTCAATAATAGAAACGGGCTGGAGGGCCACTTCGAGGTTGTTTCGCGTGATGAATGGCGTGGCCAGATGCAAAAATCTCTCGGCACTCCCGAACCGAATACGATCTGGATTCCGCGTATAAAAAACATTATTTCGACCGACTACCTGCTATCCATTGACGAGCGCTGGCGCTATGATGGCTGGGTCTGGCTGTTGAGAGTTTACAACGGCAAATCCGGAGCGTTTTTATCCGAATACGAAATTGAAGTGGTTGAAGACCACGCCCAGTGGGTGCTGGAGCGCGTCCTGTATTGTATAGAAGGTCTGGCCCGGAAAGAGCTGACGCGTAATCCTGACGATGTAGTGCTGCCGGAATACCATTTGCCAATGGAGCTTTTAGAGCAGCTTCATGCTTTGTGGGTGGATTGCAGCAGTGGCAAATGCATCAAATGGCTGCCCCGTCTTGAAGACTGGATGACGCGATATCCTGAATTCGTGGAGTCTCTTCTCTCTAATTCCATGTTCACCACCAAGCTGATGAAAGACGCGAATAATCCTTACGATAGAGCCCGCGTGAATCGTCTGGCCGGTGAGCTTATGGATGCCAAGAAAGGCATTGAGCGCGCTTTACCCGATTTGAAGAGCAAGAGAGAGCGCCAGAAACACCTGTTGCTGCTGGCTCAAGTTGTGCTGGAAACAGGGCGTATTGACGAAGCAGACGAATTGTTTTCCAAGACTCTGGAGATTTCCGCTAAAAACAAAGCTGCCAATTTCGGCAAAGCCGAGATACTCAGGCTGCGTGGAGATTGCGAAAAAGCTTTGCCTTTATATGGCAAGTTTGTGAAAGATTCGGATTTCAAAGAAAGGCTTATGAGCGCCAGAGTTGCCTGTTTCAATCAGACAGGCAGGATACAGGAAGCCATACGTGAAAAAGAAAAGCTTGCCACCTGTTTTGATACAAAGGGGCGTCACAAGGAAGCTTCTGTAATCTGGACAGAGCTTTTGGAGGTCGATTTCAGATTCGACTGGCTGACCAAGATGCGCTTTCATCTTTTGCAGCCCGAAAGACGAAACAATTTTGAAAATGTAATGACTCGCTTCAGTATCCGTGAGGATCAGGATGCGATAAATCTTTTGAAGCAACTTGCCCGCCTGGTTGAACTGTCCGGCAAATTCGAAGAAGCCGATAGAATCAGACGCAGTGCTTTGCAGACGGCCAAAGACGACGCAGAGTTGATAAACGATATCGCCTGGACCGCATTGATGATCAAAAAGGAGCCGGTCGAGTCTCGTCGTCTGCTGGATAAGCTGTCTTCATCCAAGCGAGATAAGTTTCTGGAGCTTTTGACCGAAGAAGCTTTGGGAGCCTGGGACAAGGCCATGAAGATTGTCAATTCTACTCGCTGGGGAAAAGGACAGGGTATCGAGTCTACCGTAGTGAGCTTGCGCCTTTTGGAGCATATGGGCGAGGCTTTGCGCATAGTCCGTCAAGCCGACAAATGGATAAAAAAATATCCTGACCGCGAAGACCTTTATCAGGCCAAGGCGGCAATAGAAAAATCGTCTGTAAACGGAGATAAAAAATTATCCAGCAGGCTTATGGCTTTGCAGATCGCCGGTCAGAAAGTTTCCAGTGAAAATTTCGGAGATTACTTCGATAAAGAAATCTATCGCCAGCTTATTTCTCCGCATCCAATGGTTTCTTTCCAGAACGGTTCGGGTCTGGAACTTAAATATCCGGGCAAGGTTCTACTTGTACAGGGCCGCATGAGGAATGGTGAAGAGAACTGGTTCGAAAGCCTCGGAGTCTACATAGAGAGGCAGCCGGGTGTCTTGCAGAGTGAGTTGAGCGGAATTCTTGAGAATCGTTACGACTTGAACAAAGATGAAATCATCAGAGTCGAGATGGAAAAGAAATTTTCCAAACTGGTGTATATAAGCAAGACCAATCTTG
>CAYTHG010000383.1:0-3902 GCA_964437525.1 uncultured Myxococcales bacterium
CTTGGTCATTGTTTCAAAGCTTGAAGAAAAAGGTTATGGCGCTTCATTCAGATTGTTTGCGGCTGGTTTGGCCGCTAAAGATTATTCTTCTGCCGGTGCCAGTATAGAAGGTGTAGATCCCGATCTCGAAAAGAACACCGTCAAGATGCCTTCTTTTATGTTGTCTGGGAAATGGCTCGATAAAAGCGATGACAAAGGCGTTGTTTTGGGGCGCAATATGGCTCGCTCATTGAAAGCTGAAATCGGTTCTGAAATCGTGCTGGTTTCGCAGGCTGCCGACGGCTCGCTGGCAAATGACCTTTACAATGTAAGAGGCATTTTGAAATCCGTCAATTCCAGAATCAATCGCGGCGGACTGATAATGACGGAGAAAGCCTTCCGTGACTTTATGGTCATGCCCGAAGGCGCACACCAGATAGCGGTATCCATGCCGGAAGATATGGATTTGCAGGATGCCTTGAAGGAAGTGTCCCAAATAGCTTCAGATAACGAGGTCAGGACTTGGAAGCAAATCAGCCCGTTTTTGGCTCAGTGGGTTGATAACTCCGATGCATGGTTGATTCCGACAATTGCCATTATGTATCTGGCTGTGGTCATCGTTATTCTTAATGCCATGCTGATGGCGGTTTTCGAGCGTATACGCGAGTATGGAGTTATGAAGGCCCTCGGTGTTTCGCCCGGGACTGTATTTTCGCTGGTTATGAAAGAGACCGTGGTGATGACGGTTATAGCCGGTGCTGTCGGATTGATAGTCGGGGTGCCGCTGCTGTTTTATTTCCAATCCAACGGCATCGATCTGGCTTCGTTTAAAGGGGATATGGTTATCTCCGGTATTGCCATGGAAACGATATGGCGGGCGGATGTGTCTGCTTATGTTATCTCCATGCCGCTGATTATGCTTTTGATTCTGGCTCTTGTGGCAACGATATATCCTGCCTTGAAAGCTGCGAGACTAAACCCCATAGACGCCATAAGGCACCAGTAAAGGAGGCGTTATGCTGTTGCGCATGGCTTGGAGAAATTTATGGAGGAACAGAAGGCGGACAATACTTTCGCTAGTTTCCATCGCCTTTGGTCTGTTTCTGTGTTTGACATTCACCACTTTGAGTGACGGCAGTTACGGAGACATGATAGATACTGCCGCCACAATGGGCGCGGCTCACCTTGTGGTGCAGCCGAAGGACTACGAAGATTCGCCGGGAATGGACTTGACGCTCGATCACTCAAAAGCATTAGTTGAATTCATTGAGAGTCAAGCTGGAGTGAAAAAGATAACGCCGCGAATTATTGCGCAGTCTATGGCTGCTTCTGCAAACGCCTCTTTGGGCGCAGCCGTTTATGCCATCGACCCGAAAGCCGAGGGCGAAGACCTGCATATGTTGAAAAGCATAGTCGAAGGCGAAAACCTGCCGGGCACGGAAGGCCGCCATGCCTTGATAGGTATTAAGATGGCGGAACAGTTGGAAGTCAAGCTCGGCAAAAAAATCGTCGTCACCATGACCGACAAAAAAGGCGATGTCATCTCGGGGCTCTTGCGGGTCAAGGGAATCTTCAGGACCGGAGTCGATGAGGTGGACCGGCATGTAATTTTAGCGCCTTTGAATTGGGTAAGGGGGCTTGTCGGTTACGGTCCCGAAGAGGTTACGCAGTTGGCCGTTCAGATAGATGACTACAGGAACTCCGACGCCTTGGCTCAAGCCCTCAAGCCGAAGACTGAAATTCAGCAGGCAGTGGCTTTGCCCTGGTACGACGCCATGCCCGACATCGCCGCGACGATTGCAATGGACAAAAGCTCCAACTACTTCATGCAGCTTGTAATTCTGATCTTGATCGGAGCGGGAATCTTGAACACCGTTTTGATGAGCGTTCTGGAGCGCTTCCGCGAGTTCGGTGTGATGTTGGCTGTCGGCATGACGCCGAGGCGCTTGTGGTGGCTGGTGCTGGCCGAGACGTTCTGGATTTCCATCATAGGAATCTTGAGCGGAATACTTATAAGCATTCCCATGTATCGCTATCTGGCCACGACCGGCTTGGATATGTCGTCGTTTATCGAAGGCGAGATATCCTTGGGCAATACTATTTTTAACCCGGTTATGAAAGCCACCATCTACATGGATCACATGGCCATAATTCTTGGCGGCGTATTTGTGTTGATTATGATCGCCGGCCTTTACCCCGCATATATCGCGTCCCGCACACGTCCGGTCGATGCGATCAAGACCATATAAGGAGATTGTCGTGAATAACGTAATCGTCAGCATGAGCAAGGTTGAAAAAATTTACAATCAGGGCAACATCGAAGTTCGCGCCTTGGACGGCCTCGATCTGGAGATACACTCCGGCGAGTTCACCGCAATCAGCGGTCCTTCGGGGTCGGGCAAGACTACGGCCTTGAACCTGATAGGCGCGCTTGATATTCCTACCTCCGGTAGTATTTTGGTCGATGGAAAAGATATCTCCAAAATGAGCAAAACCAAATTGGCTCATATGCGACTGGACAGCATCGGCTTTATCTTTCAGGCTTACAACTTGATTCCTGTCCTGACGGCATATGAGAACGCAGAGTTCGTTCTCTTGTTGCGCGGTGTTCCCGAGGAGGAACGCAGAGAGAAAGTCAAAGCGATAATGGAAGAAGTCGGTATGGCCGGACTGATGGATCGTCGCCCCGATCAGCTTTCAGGCGGGCAGCAGCAGCGCGTCGCCATCGCCCGTGCGGTCGTTGCAAATCCCACGCTGGTATTGGCAGACGAGCCGACCGCAAACGTAGATAGCAAAACGGCGTCGGCATTGCTGGACTTGATGCAGAGGCTCAATCGTGAGCACGGAACCACATTTTTGTTCTCGACACATGATCCGCGCGTAATGGAAAGAGCCAAGCGTGTCGTGACCTTGTGCGACGGCCAGATAACGCAGGACGATGTGAGGGAAGCGGTTTAGGACAGGTTGCTTAAATGAAGTCTTTATTCATAAAGATAGTGCCGTTAATCGTTTTTTTAATGGCAAGTTTGCCGAGCGTACTTTTCGCATTTGCGGAAGTCGAAGGCGATGACGGTTATTTCAATGCTCGCGGTGCCGTCGATGTCTATACCGGCTACAGCCTTTATCCGGGAAGTGAATTGCTTTATTCAAAGAGCGCGGAAGCCATGGCTTCTACGGGCCTGCGCTTTATTCTGGAAGGCATGGCGGGCGAGCATGTCCGTTTCGATTTCAACGCTTACCAGAGATTGCAATCCATAAGCGGGATGCAGCTTTTCTCAAATGGCAGACCCGGTTTCTACCGAACCGATTTCTTGGATTACGATTGGGGAGACGGAGACAACATCAGCGCTTTGATGGCTGTAGACCAGCTTACAATGAAGCTGTATTTTGGTCCCGTTGACATGACCATAGGGCGGCAGCCCATTGGCTTGGGGACGAACTATATTTTTTCTCCCAATGATTTCTTCTATCCGTTTTCCGCTGAGACGCTGGATACTTCCTTCAGGTCGGGAGTCGATGCTTTTAGAATCAACGCCAGGGTAGGGCAGTTGTCGCAAATCAGTGTGATAGCCGCTATGGGTTACGACAAGGATGATGTTCCGGACTGGCGGGAGGCTTCAACGCTGGCGAGGGCGAGCATCAACGGGGCCGGTTTCGACTGGTCGATACTGGGAGGCAAGACGGCTGGGCGATATCTTGTCGGTTGGGGAATCACGGGAGAGGTAGGCGTGATAGGCTTACGCACCGAAGGCAATGTTTCTTTCAAGCAGGATGACGAGTCCAATCCTTATGTGCAGGCTTCTGTCGGCATGGACCATCGCTGGGAAAACAGCTTGCATCTGATGCTCGAATATTACTACCACGGCAACGGTTCCCTCGATAAGAAAGAATACGCAGGAGTGGTCTCAGGAAATCCTGACCCC
>CAYTHG010000384.1:0-3866 GCA_964437525.1 uncultured Myxococcales bacterium
CTGGAGCCGCGATGTCTCGAAGACCGGTGCCGGTGTCGAAAAGATTTCGCTACAGCAACAACCATACGACGGTCGCCCGGCTCTCAAGTTCTTTATTAACGGTCGCTGGCTTCCTGCCTGGAGTGTTTCCGATGGGTTTTTGAGGCTGGCTTTTTATCTTATTCTGTCTCACCTCAACCAGGAAGCGTCCTTCTACCTGATAGAAGAAGTTGCCGCCGGGTTGCATCCCTCGCTTGTCAAGAACCAATTGCAGTACCTGCGTCGCATAGATAACGCACAGACTATCTATACCAGTCAGGCTCCCGAGTTGATAAGTCTGCTGGCCCCTGTAGAGGTGCTGCTTCTTCAGCATTCGTCAGATGGCCCTATATTGTTCTCCAGTCAGGAGATAGAGTCGATCTGCCGCAACTACGCGGTCAGTCCATACGATTTGTGGAAAAACGGTGTTCGCGAAGATCTATTGAGAAAGGATTGATCCTGAAACGGGGATAAGGGAATCGGCGCTTACTCGTCCAACTCGATTTCATCAGGTCCGAAATCATTGATCGACGGGTATTTCTTTATTCCTTCGCGGGCGATCATCCAGGCACGTTGTACTATCCAAGACATGGATCTATCTTGGCGGCGAGCCTCCTGGACGATCTCTTCGAGCATATCTTTAGGAAAGTAAAGTGATTGTTTGCATTTATCGGTATTGGCCATGAGCACCCTCATTAAAGCAGGTTAAATTACTTCCAATTTATTAACATCCTCTATGCCTGCTGTCAAGTTGACATAAGTACGAATGGAAAGAACTGCACGGTTTGCTATACTTATTGTAACTGCTTAAAACAATTGATACTTCAGGTGGGTATCTAGTTTTTTCTGGAAACCAAAAAGCACTTGACAAAGCAGGAGTTTTTCCACTACACTCCCTTCGTCGCCGGAAAAAAAGGGTAGCTGTTGCAGAGGCAAAATATTTCACCAAGTTCAATCTAAAGCAGTTGACCGAGACGGCAGTTGTTGAAAATGCAGCTAGCTCCCTGTTGGAACGGCCTTTAATGTTTGAGCATTATTTACTCGTGGTAAGTTTATAGTGTGCCCTCTTGGGCAGAGACGGCAACCCTGAACGGGTGTCGAACTCCGGAGGTATTTTTTATGTATCGCATTATGTTGAAGTCAAAGCTGCATCGGGCGACCGTCACGGATGCAAACCTTCAATACGAAGGTAGTGTCACGATAGACGCGGATCTGATGGACGCCGCCGACCTGCTTCCCAATGAACAGGTTGCTATCTGGAACGTAACCAACGGACAACGCTTCGAGACTTACGCCCTTTTAGGAGAGCGCGGTTCGGGTACTATCTGTATCAATGGTGCAGCCGCCCGTTTGTCCGAACCGGGTGATCTGGTTATCATTGCCAGTTATTGTACGCTTGAGGATTCCGAAGCCAGGCAGCACAAGCCCAAGCTGGTGTTTTTGGATGAAAACAATAAAATAAAACTCACCCCAGAAAGCGAAGTAGCCGGACCCCGTCTGGTCAAGCGCTGAACCTCATCGGCAAGACACCATTGTCTCTTGAGAAGGTTTTATTGTAGGCCTTGATTGGGGGCTATCTGCGTGTTCTTCTGCCCAACTCGTTGTGTATACTTTTGAACTCCTTTAAGACCGGCTGGAAAGCCGAAGAGCCGTTGCCTGTCCAATAGAACTTGTGGGAAGGGGAGAACGCCTTGACTTCCAGAGTGAAGGTTTTCTTTTTACTGTCTCCCAATCCTATCAGCTCTTGAATTCCCGAGAAGAAATTCATGCGTCTGATGGAGCGAACCAGTCTGTTGTACTGTGCCGCCGGTATGCGACCGCTACGCCTCATGCCACGTTGAACTACATCGACCCGCCTGTCCGGGTGCACATGCACCTTTTCCATTCCTCTGATTGAATGTGGAGCCATGCTGTTGAATACGATATCGAGTGGTTCGTCTTTGGGAACTTGGTCTGTGCAGGAACTTGAAATAAACAGGATGGCAGGAATGAGCAAAATTAAATTAAATTTCCTGACCAATTTCATAAAAACATCTCTTCCTTTTTGTGCCCCCGGGAGTTGAACAAACGGTAATTTTGTTGAATACAAACGGAACTGAAAAAGCCCACATTGCAGAAGCTATTACCGCTGTCAAAGATTATAGCGTGATTTGGCTTTACAGAAAAGCAAGAAAATATTTTTAGACAAGTGACCGATATTACTGAGAATATATCTTGAACAAATTGGAGTTTAATTTGAACGGGAAGAGAAATATATTCACTGGATCAGAATTTATCCATGTATTCCGAGAGCTTCGAGTCCGAACCGGGCTCTAAAGAGAAGAATTTCAAGCCGATGGAGATATCGCCGTCTTCCGGTTGCATATGAACTATCTCACCTGAGAATGTGGTTTCTTCCATGTCCTGGTCGAGAATATTCAGGTTCATCTTGAATTTGTTCATGGGAATAGCGATAACGTCTTTTCCAATGGCTTTTATACGCGCCCCGCCTTTGGAGATGTTGTACATGATTCCTTCGTAGGTGCCGTAGTCCTTGCCGTTGGACAATGAAAACTTAACCGGGCTGTTGCAGGATACCCGCTCATGCTCACGGCGCATGTGTCCCGAGTCGTCCAGCAGATCACCGGGTATGGAGTTGTCAGTCATGAAGGTTCTTAAATGTCCTAAAGTGATTCGGCGATCATTACTCATGGGCAAGCGAAAACCGCCTATTTTGCTTTCGTCGAACCACTTGATGACCGTGTTGATATTCACATGAAGAAGACGTGCGACATCGCCGGTGGTAAACACTTTTTTGCTTTTAATGTCTGATCTTGCCATTGTTCCTCCTACACGCGCCTCTGTTTTTTCGTTATTCGCTATAATTTAATATAGACCGTACTCGGGTTTTGTGCAAGTCTTTATTTTCAATAAAGAATCCTTAAAAGACTTGCGTGTTGTTATCTACATAGTTCTGGCAATTGCCGGATTCTTGGAATTCCTGGCGTTATTGTTTGCGCTCCTGGTCACTCCTCGACTGATTGAACGAAACTCGTTCAAGACTTGTTGAAATACGGAGTTGTCGTCACCTTCCCATACAAAATGGTTTGAAGTCGAATGGGATTTGACGCTTAGAACGAAAGTAGAATCTTTGTCGTCCAGCAAGCCCAAGGTCTCTTTAAGCCAGTAATTGAAGTTCAAGCGACGCAAGCTTGAAACCAGTTTCCTATATTGCCATTCCGGCACAACACCACTTTTTGCAATGCCATTTAAATACACAGAAACCTGACGATCAGGCGATATATGCACTTGCTGTAAACCACGTAATGTTTTTGGAGAGGAAGAAACCATGCTGATTTCCAGTGAGCCGTCTTTGGGGATTTGTCCACTGCAACCAAGGCTCAAAATTCCTACCAGCAGAAATAGAATTGCGAGCAGGTATTTCGATCTTAAATTCATAAGTAGAGTCCTTTCGCAAAATAAATGCACCACAGCAACTGTCTTCTCTTCTATAATTTATACATCTTCTGCTGTTTGTCAATAAATAATGAATAAAACTTCTGTAACCTCTAAAATTTCTATTGGATTGACAAGGTGATTCATCTTGAGTTATTGCCTCTCAAGTAACTTCTCAATAAGTCCGGGTAGATTCATGAGCCGTCATTATGAACGAAGTGAATAATCTTGTGTTTTCATCAACTTGGAGATCCTTCGCTATGCTCAGGATGACAAGTGACCTGGACTTATCGAGAACCACCTTCTCAATTTGTATCTACATGTTATGACAGGGTATTTGGCTTTTTCCGATTTCAAGCCTCGCTACAGATCCTGCTGAATAATCCGGGTTCGCTGGCGATATTGCTAAAAGG
>CAYTHG010000385.1:0-3863 GCA_964437525.1 uncultured Myxococcales bacterium
TATTTTCACTGCCTGGAACGGCATTCATGATGGTGATATTGCAGCGAATGATGCCGTCGATCTCGTTTTACGAACACTCACCAAAGGTCTTTGCTGACTTGAAGTAGATCTAATGAAAAACATGAATACCGATAAACTAACGGGCAACATAGTTCCCGTATTTTTCTATTATTCCATACCGTGGATATTGGGTTTGGTCATGATGTCCTCGGCGACGATTGTCGATGGTATTTTCCTTGGTAATTATGTGGGAGCAGAAGCTTTAGCAGCTGTAAATTTGATTTTGCCAGTGCAAGCTTTGGTTTTCGCCTTCTCGCTGATGTTAATAGTCGGTGGTTCTGTGATGTGCGGGAAATACATGGGGGAAAATCTTAAGCAAGCAGCAAATGCCATTTTCACAAAGACGATACTTGGTGTGTTTGGAGTTGCAGCACTATTTGGAATTTTAGGAATAGTTTTTCTGGACGAGATTGTCTTATTGATGGGGGCCAACGATGAATTGGCCGATATGTCAGCAACCTATCTTTTCATCATGTGTTTTTTTAACTTCTTTTTCATGGGAGATGTCTGCCTATCGTATTTTGTTCGTTTGGACGGTCGTCCCATTTTTACTTCGGTGACAATGATATCGAATGCCCTCTTGAATATTGCTCTTGACTATATTTTTATCGTTCAGTTGAAGATGGGAATTGCAGGGGCGGCCTATGCAACCGGAATATCGCATACCTGCAATTTTATATTATTCTCCACACATTTTTTCACGGGAAAACACAGATTACGCTTGACGCGAAAACTCGGTTCACTTCGTGAACTCGGACTTGCTGCATACAATGGTCTTTCAGAATGCACCAATGAACTTTCAGTAGGATTGCTTACATTGCTGTTCAACTGGATCATGATAAAACGCTTAGGAGTGGATGGCGTAGCAGCTTTCACCATCATAAATTACCTTCTGTTTGTTGGACTGATGATCAGTTACGGTATTGCGGATTCATTGCAACCCCTCATCAGCACGAACTTTGGAGCGAGACAGCCGGACAGGATCAAATCTTTTGTTTGGGTGGCGTCAATATCCGTTTTCGCTCTTGGTGTCATTATGGCTTCGCTATTGCTGATCGCTCCAGAAACGATGATTGGCGTGTTCCTCAAGGAAGGGGAAGCTGGAGCTTTGTCGATTGCACGTCAGTTCGCATTGCTTTTCTGGCCCGCCTTTCTCTTCAGCGGGCTCAATATCGTGATTTCTTCGTATCTCACATCGATACAGAAACCATTGCCTTCAGCGGTTGTATCAATATCCAGGAGTTTGCTTTTTCCTGCCACCTTCCTTTTGCTACTGCCAATGATGTTCGGAGACAATGGCATATTCGTTGCTATCCCCGTGGCAGAGCTGATAACCTTATGCATCGCCTTCATTTTATTGATGACCAATCGACCGGGAAAGTTGGTTATAAATACGCATACCCTGCAGAATGAACAGTTAGATACTCATCATTAACCATCCCCTTCATACATTGTTCGTTTCCTGAGATCCATTTTCAGGTAAAAACAAAGCGATACCACACCCCCAGCTCGTGTTTTCACTTGAAATTCTTTTCAATTTTAGTATACTTACTTTTAAATTCGAGTACGGAGACGCGGGATCCTCGCTTTTCACCGCCCGGACCGAATTGGCTACCTGCCAATGGAGAAATCACCTACAAATGAAACGCGTATTGCAAATGGGATTCGTTATGTTTGCTGTTTTGTCTTTTGCTTTGCTTTCGGCTTGCAGTGAATCAAATGACTTGCCTCCCATCTCTGGAGATGAAGACAATGAATTGGAAGTCATCTCGGATGGGGACATGGACCGAGACATTGAACAAGAAACAGATACCCAGACAGAATCAGAGCTGGAACTGGAATGGGAAGAGGAAGTCGAATCAAACCTTACCGAGCAATCCGAATTATCTGAAAGTGATCCTCCTGTCGATTACCTGGAAGACTTGGTCATTACCGATCAACCTCTGATGGGAACAATGGAAGAAACCATTTCCGTTCAGGTGGAAAGCGATGATTTATCCGTCCTGATTTCAGCATTTTCAAAAAGCGCAGATGCAGATGTGGCGGTTTGGACAATCGAGAACCCGAACGGGAAAATCATATATTCAATGGGCTACAATGAAACGGATATCTGGGTTTTGTCCGATTACTATAGTTATCCATCAGCAGGAATTGGATCCGCGACTATACACATTCCTCCTGTTCCGGATATGCCGTTTGAGACTGGAGAATATCTCGTTACATTCATAGCTCTCGATTCTCCTTTGGAGCGAGTGAAAATCATCAAGAAAAAAGACACCACCGCAACGGAATTTCTTCTCGACTGGGATATCTGGATTGCGACCGACAACGCCCCCTTAGATACTGATTCCGCCAGGCAAGATTATATATCAACTGTGCTAGGCCATGTCTCTGACCTGTTGAGACCACACAACATGGATATTGGCACGATAACCATTCAACTGGCGGAGCCGGAAATCATCCAGCAGTTTTCAACACTTGATATGGAACAGGTTGAATTACTTTGTCAGGCATTGGCAAATCAACAGCCCACAAGACGAGCCATGCGGCTTGTAGTTGTTGACTGGGTTGATTATGAAAACCAACATTGTTGTGGTGGTGTGTCACCGGCTTCTCCTGGTGGCATATTGGATTCGGGGGTCATGGCATCCTGCGTAGCCGCTTCCTACTATGCATACGGTCGTTCCTATGCAGAGCAGGGGGCAAACTTTTTGCACGAAGGTGCGCACTTCTTAGGTCTCCCGCATACCAGTGAAAGTGACGGAAAACAGTTCGATGCCTATTCGGATACTCCCGAATGCCATGTTGAAGAGAAAGACTCCAACGGAGATCAACAAATAGATGACTATGAATGCGGGATCGAAGGTGGAGCCAATAACGTCATGTTTTTTGGCGGAACTCCCGACTTTTTACCCTATTATCTGTCTCCCCAGCAGGTAGAAAGCCTACGTATTCATCCGTTGTTGATTCCCGTTCTCAATGAATGACAAAAAAGAAGGATCTCGTCATGCCTCAAATTAAACCATTCCTAAACTGTCTTTTCGTTGTTTTGTGCCTGATGTCTTGCACTGCCTGCGGTGATGACCAATCTGGCGAAGCAATACCTGCAGATGGTGACAGCGACCAAGCGCTTGACGGCGATCTGGATGTGGAATCAGACGATGAAATCGATCAAGCAACGCTTCATCTGACTTGTTCTGATGATACCGGCCTTGTGATGGAGACACCTGATACTTACAGTTCTTTTGTAACCGCAGGTTTTACGCGCTATGCAAGTGTTGAAGCTCCGAACGGCCATTCGATTCCAATCTTCGCTCAGGACAAGGTGACTGACGAGATGATCATCCGAGCCAGAAACCTGCTGCTGTTCTACTTAGAGAATGTTCCGGAATCTCTATATGGTGCAGACAAGCGCGAGGTCGCCAACAAAATGACCGTCAATCAGGCGGCACTGATTATGCCCAACGGCGCAGATGGTGAAGGCGCGGAACCTTCCGTTATGGGTCAACCGCTTTACGAGAAGGAAATCTCCGTTGAGGGCTCCAATCGGTACATGCAGAATGACTACGAACATCGGGATGCCTCCTTCGAGGAAATCTTCCACATGGTTCATGATTTTGGTATTGGAACCGATGCGCCCGGAGCTTTGCCGGACTATCAGCAAGCCTTGTTGGAAGAAGCAGAGAAGGCACTGACGGATGGTCGCTGGGGCATCCCAATAGACCCGGAAGTCACCTCCTGGATCGAAGAACTCCGTCAGGAAGGAAGTCTGGCTCAGGAATATATTGCCTCCGTGATCGACA
>CAYTHG010000386.1:0-3844 GCA_964437525.1 uncultured Myxococcales bacterium
CCTGCCCTTCAACTCTTCAAGCAGAGCTTTAGAGAACTCGGCCTGCATCGTCACCTCGCCGCCGGAGACGGTCACGCCGCCACCGGATTTTTCAAAATATGCTCTGTCTTTGACAAGCTCGTCCGCCAGCTCCTTTACACCATAACTGCGCCCCCACAACTCAAGCGCCATCGTCGGGCATTCCTCCACACAAAGTCCGCAAGCTTTGCAGTTCTCTCTGTCTATCGTCACGCCCGCTTTTTCATTGAAAGTCAAAGCTTGATGCGGACACACTTCTACACAAAGCTTGCAGGCGATGCAGCGCGATTCTGTCCATCGCAATTGCGGCTTCGGTGAAATGCTTTCGGGATTGTGGCACCATTTGCAGGCTAATGGACAGCCTTTAAGAAAGACGGTGGTTCTGAGGCCCGGCCCGTCTTCTGTGGACATGCGCTGTATCTCAAGCACCAGCCCTGTGAGTTTTTCCTTGGAAGTTCCCATTAAAAGCCCTCGTGACTCATGCGGGCGATTACCTCATTTTGCAATTCTCTGCCTATGCTGGTGAAGTACGCATTGTAGCCGGTTACGCGCACAAGCAGGTGCCTGTAATCTTGCGGATGCTTTTGAGCGTCCTTCAATGTTTCAGGATCAAGCATGTTTATCTGCAAGGCGGTACCGCCGTTTTCTATATATCCCTTCAGGAATGCCTTGAACTTTTCTTTGTGTTCGGGATTGCGCAACATGGAAGGATTGAAAGTAATTGTGTGGCTCGCGCCGTTTGGCAAAAGGTTCATATAGCTGTCCCAGTCGCCTTCGCCGCCATCAAGCCTGCCTCCCAAAACCTTGCCGACCGAATTGGCGTTCGAGGTCGGGCCGTTTATGTCCGCGCCGTTGCTGGGGCATATTGCATTGGATAAAAACTGCCCTTGCGGTCTGCCGTTGGCGCTGGCGGCCATGACGTAGCCATCACCGGCCCAGTAATTCCAGCTAAGCATCCCCGGTCTGAACTGCCTGCCGGTGGATTTTGTTTTGTGCTTCCAGCATTCGTCGCACCATAGGTCCATCACTCTAAGGCCCATGCGGTCGGCTTCATCGTCGTCGCGGCCATATTTGGGAGCTTTGTTTTTTGCTATGGCCTGCCAGATTTCGTGGCCTTCCCAGTTGTCTCTCAAGGCGTCGGTCAACTCCTGCATGGTGCAGACTTTTTTGTCGAAGACCAGATACTTGATCGCCAGCAGGGAATCGACCGCAGTCGCGTATGTCACGGCCTCAAGCGTTGTAAGGCTGATCTGTGCTCCGCCCTGAGTTACGTCTTTGCCGCTTTCGGCGCAGCCATTGACGAAGTTCGAAAGATAAGGCGTCTGGAAGTATTTCGCCCTGACCGATTCTGACGCCTCCTGGACTTCAACACATTTTTCAATGATATATTTTGTCTGTTCTGCATATGCATCCCAGAACTCTTCGAATGTCTTAAACTCGCTTGCCAAGCCAGTCTGAGGCCCGTCCTGTTTTATCTCGCTTTTGGTCCCCATAGCCGGATCGATATAAGGCACAAGGTCTTTTCCGCCGGTCAAAGCAAGCTCGACAGCTTTTAATAAATTGAGATTATTATCAACAGTCCCCGAACGGTCGTTGCCGACCATGGTGTTTTCAAGGCAGCCGACGGGCGCGTACTCGTGGACGTTGTCCTTGTTTATCAAATCTTCGATACCGGCAAGTCTGGCCTCGCGCATCATCCCGGCCATCGAGCGTTCATCGAAATTCAAGAGAAAAGGCGCGCCCTGACTGTCGCCTATCATCTCCACTATCTTATCGAGCAACTCATCGGGGCTGTTGCGATGCAGGCGCACGTTAGGCTTGGGCTCCAGTATCGGCGACATATCGTCGATCACATCCAGGACGACATAAGTGAATTCGTTGGTCATATCCTTGCCGTCGGCACCGAGTCCCGAAAGAGTCAAAAGCTGTCCGAATCCGGCGGTGATGCCGTTGTTGCCGCTTCTTATCTGAGCATCGTAGGCGGTGTTGCAGTGAACCCAGAAACACTTGAGTATTTCTTTTCCGAATTCAGGGTCCATGCCTTCTTCAATGGATTTTCTCCAATACGGCAGAAGGTATTGATCGAACCTGCCAAAAGACACGCCCGGTCCCGGATAGTTTTCGTCCGACATGATAAGCATGTGGTTCAACCATAAGGCTTGAATCGCCTGCCAAAAGTTTTGAGGCGGATTCCAGGGAACAGTCTTCAGGTTTTCCGACATCTGCAAAAGCTCGCTTTTGCGCTGCTCGTCTGTTTCGCGTTCTGCAAGCTCAATACATTTTTCCGAATATTGTTTTGCCAACTCTTTCGGCATCAGGGCCGAAGTCATCATGGCCTTTAGCTGTGCGCCTTCTGGTCCATTCTTCTCGAATGGAAGCAGGTTGGAAAACTTTTCCTGCAAGTCGGCGTAAATACCCTTCCAGCCCAGTGTCAGTATCCGTTCGTGTCCGGGTACAATGTGACCGCTGGTGGCTCCGGCGTTGCCGTAGCCGTGATCGTGAAACCATTTGACTTTGGCGCGTGCGCCTTTTTTGCCGAGTATAAGCTTGTCGTATTGCTTGCGTTCTTTTTTGTCGAAGCAAAGCGAAGACTGGATGTTAAAACGCGCTCCGGCAATCAGGTCGCCCGGTAGGATTTCTTTGGGCAGGTAGTTAACCATAACCTCTTTGACAAACCACGCCCGGCGCTCGACAAGGCGCCACTTCCAAAAATCCGGATGCAGTTCAACTTTTTGTGCAGACTGAATATATGATCCGCACATAGTCTGCAAGAACGTGTAGACTTCGGGCACTATGTAGAAGGTCATTTCCTGAAACTGCAAGTCCCAGGGCGTACCTGTGGTCCATGCTGTGAACTCGTTGCTCCAGTTACGCTCGTTGCCTTTGAAGTAGTAGTCTCGCAACCATTTGGTGCGCGAAGATAAGCCTTTGGGCTCTTTTATCTGCATTTGAGTTTTTTGTGCAGCCTCACCCATTTTGAGCCTCCTTGTCGGTTTCTATCATTTCAAGCAATATCTTACGCCCATGATCCAAGAGCGTTTTCATCGTCTTCTTTGCCTCACCCTGTCTGCGTTTTTTTATTGCGTCTAAAAGCCTTGCATGAAGTCCGAGGACAAAGTTTACAACATTTTCATCTGAAAAAAACTTTGTGGACATGTTTATGCTCAAGGGCTTGAATGAATTGAGAAACAAGGGATAAACCATGTTTTCGCTGGCAATAGTCAGCTTGTGATGAAAATCGAAATCCAGTTCGGCTAATAAGCGCGCATCTCCACGATCAGCATTGCGCTCATTTAAAAGAGCTTGCTCTAAATCCCGTAAGCTTTGCTTGCTGCGGTTCTTCGCTGCCTGTCCAGCTATTTCAACCTCAAAAAGCGTTCTCATGTCGAGGATGTTTTCCAGGATTCTGCTATCGAGATTTTTGCCTTTGAATTTTACCAGAGAGTTCAGCAAGGCAAGCGAACCTTCGCGCCTGTAATCACTGACGACAGTTCCGACACGGGGGATCATTTTGACAAGCCCCATGTGTTCCAGCTCTATCAAGCCTTCGTGAACAACCGGGCGCGAAACACAAAGCCTGACGGCCAGTTCTCGCTCGGATGGCAACTTTTCTCCGATTGCGAAGGCTCCCGATAAAATCAAGGACTCGAAACGATTCACAAAAACATCGCTCAAGCTTCCGTTTTCAATGGGTTCCAGCATTGCATTCATGTTTGCCCCTGTTGGCTGGTGGTATTACCAGATAAAAGTTTATTGCCAATGCAGGAGCTTGTCAACTCGATAATTAGTTTTGATTTTCTTGATTATGATCTATCTTTTTGACAAG
>CAYTHG010000387.1:0-3837 GCA_964437525.1 uncultured Myxococcales bacterium
TGTAAATAAGGTAGCCTAAGAATCCGACGCCTAATATGTATACAACGGTTCTCAAGATGGGATCAGACAAAATACTTATCCTTTCAGGGTACAAGAAGCCGCGTATCGCAACTGCCTGACAACGACCGGCCACAAGATGAAGAATGGCAATCAGAGAAGAATCAAAGCGGAAATATATTTTTCCGCCTGATGGTCGGACCATACTGCGTCAAGAGAATAGGCCCACTAGGGTGAAAAGTCAAACCACAGTTTGGAGAATAGTTCACTGAAAGAAAACGATATTTTAATTAATTCCAGGCTTCCTCTGGGTATTCGGTGCAGGCTTGATCCACTCTGTCTTCATCCAAGGTAAAAGCACAGAAACCGCTTTCATTACACTGCATTTCATCAGTGCATTCCTCGGTAGAAGAGCAGGGCAGGCGACAGCCGTTTTTGTAGCAAACGAAGTTTTCATCGCAATCATCGTCTGACTGGCAACCCTCGAAGCAACTGCCGTCCTGACAGCTTTTTCCGCGCAGACAGGAGATATTGGCATGGACTTCGCTTTCCAAGATCCATGCCTCGTTAAATTTCACATAGCCTATGGTTTCACGTTTGTGAGTATAGGTTACCCAGATATTGCCGTCTGTTTGGCTTTGCATGATGGACGGATAAGAATAGGAACAATTGCCTTCATCGCATTCGGCGTTGATGTCGCGCATTGCAACAAAGGTTTCACCTCCGTCACGACTGAGCGCCACCGTCAAAGGGAAGCGATTGAACGGATGGTTGTTGAAAACGACGACCACGTTGCCGTCCAGCAGGCGCACCTGGTCTATTCCGGTGCCCGAGTTAGGCAGACCTGTTTCTATACTTGGAGTCCAGGTCAGCCCGTTATCGCTGCTGGTCATTCGTTTGATGCGCCGTACTGCAGAGTGGTCTCGTGTTACGGCAGAAACCGTGCCGTCGTCCAGTACCACTAAAGCCGGTTGAATCTGCTGGATGTGATCCATGAAATACTCGCCTGAAGTATTGCTTTCCTCTTGCCATGTTTCAAATTTATCATCGGTTCTCAGATAAACAGGCAGGTAAGTGCATTCGTCGTAACAGGGAATCAGGATTTCCCCATTGGCCAATTTAACAGGGTGGTTACGCACGTTCCAGCAGGGTTCTTCTCTGATGAAGATAGGATCGCTCCAGGTCTCGCCCTCGTCCTCGGATTTGATAAGGCGAATCTTGCCCTTGGCCCAATCGAAATCGTAAAGCGTCACGAAGACCACGTATATCGTGCTATCGTCATCAACCCATAGTGTCAGGTTGCCATCGGAGTAATCGGGATCGTCATACAGAACTTCTGTGTCAGTCCATTTTTCTGATCCAGGCAGAAGTTTGGACCAAACGATTTGCGAGTCTACGCATTTCTCGCACTCGCCGTGATACCAGACCGCAATGACTGTTCCGTCCGGCATTTCCGCCACGCTTGAGCCGTGGTGGTTGCATTCCATTTGAGGCACGCCGGTATCGACCGGGACGCATTCGAGGGAATGAGGTGGCAGGATCAAACCTTTTTCGTAGAATGCCTGCTGGGACTCTGGGGGGAAGGTTTCTTTGCTTTCTTCTGAGTCAAGCTCTGTGGTGTCGCCATCTTCAGATGTTTCAATGACTTCCAAATCGCCGTCGCCTGACAGGTTTTCGCTGCCTTCGTCTTCTCCGCAAGAAACGAAGCATAGAGTCAGACTGATAATGATTAACAAGAATCTTATTGATCTGAAATTCATTTACAGCATCCTATCGTTTAACGTTCTGTTATATGCAGATTTTAGTTCAGGAAAAACTTTCGAGCAAGTTCAACAGGGCTAAAAAAATCCCCGTTGTGTATTCACGCAACGGGGATTTGAGGTCTTGCCAATTTCTTAGAATCAAGTCTCGCTGGGGATTTCGCCGAGTTCTTCCAGTGAGAAAACGGGGCCGTCCTTGCAGACGAGCTTGCCGCCGACATTGCAGCGACCGCACATGCCGATTCCGCATTTCATGCGGTTTTCAAGCGAGAGATAAATCTGGTCCGGCTTGAAGCCGACTTTTTTAAGGACAGGCATGGTGAATTTCAACATGGCGGGCGGTCCGCAGATGATAACAATGGCTTCAGCGGGATCTTTTACTTTTTCTTCTACGATGCTAGGGACAAAGCCGACGTTGCAATGCCAGTTGGGTGTGCTGGGATCACCTTCGCTCATGGTATCTACGGTTACGTGCATGTAGATGTCATCGTTGGATTTCCACTCTTCAAGCTTGTCGGTATAAAGCAGGTAGTCCAGAGAGCGAGCGCCGTAAACAGCGGTAACGTCTTTGAAGCGTTTGCGGTTTTCAGGATCGCGCAAGTAGATGATGCTTGAGCGCAGAGTCGAGAAAGCGCAACCGCCACCGATGATGACGACGTGCTTACCTTCCATTTTGTCCCAGGGATACCAGTTGCCCAGAGGACCGCGAACTCCCATGATGTCGCCGGGTTTCATGCTGTGCATGTAACCTGAGACTTTGCCCATCTTCTGTACGGTAAAGAGCAGATAGCCTTTTTCCGTCGGGGATGAAGCTATACCGATGGGGATTTCTCCCTGACCGGGAATGGAAAGTTCGGCAAACTGTCCGGGGATGAAATTGAATTTCTCTTCGTCTTCCTTGTTTAAGAACACGAGTTTGAAAGTCTTCAACGATTGATCGCCCGTCTCGGTAATGATCTCTTCGATCTTAACGGGGTAGGGCAGATAGGGATTCTGGCTTTTGTCTATCATGGCTACCAACTTACTTGGAATAATTGTTCATAAGTTCAAACACGCGCCTGATGTCTATGTTGACGGGACAGGCTTCTACGCAACGACCGCAACCTACGCACATAACGCCTTGCTCGTATTTGTCGGAGTAGTACTTGATTTTGTGCATGAAGCGATTACGTACACGCTGTACTTTTTCGCCACGCGGGTTGTGACCGGAGGCGTGCAGGGTGTAGAGCGGGAACATGCAGGAGTCCCAGTTGCGCAGGCGGTCGCCTTGCTGTTTGCGGACTTCGTCCTGAATGTCGAAGCACCAGCAGGTCGGGCACAGGAAGGTGCAGGTTCCGCAGTTGATGCAACCGGCGGCTACATCGTCCCAGAAAGGAGCCTCGAACAAATCCAGTACGTTCTGGTTTTTGATGTTGTCGGTCGGAACCTTTGTGGGCATCTTCGCGTTTGCGATAAGCTCTTCGACGGCTTTCATCTGCGCGTCGCCAGCGTCTGTTCCACCCATCTTGGCAATGGCAGCTTCGCCTTTTTCGGTCAAGGTTTTGGCTACGTATGTGTCGCCCAGATCGTAAGTGATTACGTCTAAGCCTTTCTCGTCATATGGTCCGCCGCCAGCGTCGGTCAAGAAGTGCTTGTCACCGAGCTTGTTGTCGCACAGACCGATGAAGGTCGTGGCTGCATAGCGTTTGATCCACCAAGGGTCTTTGTAGTCGGGAGTGTCGAAGTTGACATCCATGATGGGGAAAGACGCTGCATCGTAAGGACGAATCCCCACAACGGCTTGAGCTGAATAGTCTTTTTCCGACTCTTTCATTATGCCGTGCTCGGGATCTTGCTCTTTGAGCGTGTATTCCAGCATTCTTTCAGACTGCGGGAATACGAGATGCTTGGGCGAGAGTTTGGTTTTCTTGTAATCGAAGTCCGGCTCGACGCCATCTTCGAACAACATAAAATTGTGGAACTTGCCGTCTTTGGCCGGAACGAAGACCTTGTATGTCTCTCGAAGTCCTTCGACTGCCTGCTTCCACGCTTCTTTAGTATAAGCTTTAGCGATCATACTGGTATCCTCTGGACTTCCTAC
>CAYTHG010000388.1:0-3830 GCA_964437525.1 uncultured Myxococcales bacterium
ACTGAAGGCGATAAGACCCAGGACAATAATCATAAGCGTTTTGATATTCAAGAAAGCCTCAAAAGTCATGGTCGCTCCGACTGTCAGCCCGAGGAATATCGTGACAATATTGATCAACTCGTTCTGGGCGGTTTTGGAGAGCCTGTCCACAACACCGCAGACTTTCATCAGGTTGCCGAACATCAACATGCCGATCAAAGGCACTGCTGACGGTATCAACAGAATAGTCCCCAACAATACGAATATCGGGAACAGAATTCTTTCTTTCCGGCTGACCGGGCGAAGCTGATCCATCTTGATAAGACGTTCACGCTTGGGAACAATCAACTTCATCAGAGGCGGCTGAATCATAGGAACCAGCGCCATATAGCTGTATGCAGCAATAGCAATCGGTCCCAAAAGGTGAGGTGCCAGTTTCGATGTCAAGAATATCGCCGTCGGACCGTCTGCACCTCCGATAATGGCAATAGACCCGGCTTCATTGAGAGGGAAGCCCAGAGCGATAGCACCTATCAAAGTGACGAAAATACCGAACTGTGCAGCGGCTCCCAGGAAAATGGTTTTGGGATTTGCAATCAACGGCCCGAAGTCGGTCATGGCACCGACTCCAAGGAATATCATCAGAGGGAACAAGCCCGTTTTGATACCGAAGAGATAGATAAGGTATAAAAGGCCCATCTCTTCCCGCAAAACCTCTGCGGTCAAGGGCACGTTATCGGCGGGATGAGCCATCAAAGCAATGAAGGGCGTGTTTGTGAGAATGATGCCGATTCCGATGGGGATCAGCAGCAAGGGTTCCCACTTTTTTTTAATGCCGAGGAATATCAGGAGCAAGCCGACTGCGTACATGATCAGCGGTTTGCCAAAATCGGCGGCAATGCCCATTACACCGAGCGAATTAATAAAATCGTTCAGGTTAAGTTCCATTTCAAACTACCTTCCTCAACCCTTATGCAATGCGAACCAAAACCTGATCGGCCTGTACGGCGTCTCCGGCTTTGACAAGAATTTCGGATACGACACCGGCCTCTGCCGCGAGAATATCGTTTTCCATCTTCATAGCTTCCAACACGCCAAGCGACTGAGCTTTGGCAACCTTGTCTCCGACATTGACATCGATCGAAATTATCGTGCCCTGCATGGGACTGGGACAATCGGCACCGGCACCACCGGCAACAGGAGCGGCAGGAGCAGCGACAGGAGCAGCGACAGGCGCAGGCGCGGCAGCTTTAGCAGGTGCGGCAGGCTTGGCTGCGGGGCTGACCGTGATACCTTCGCTCGGGCGAACTTCCACGTTGTAGGTCTGTCCATCGACAACGACTTCATAGGCGCGCGGGCTGCCAGCGTCTTTTTTCTCGGCCTTGGGAGCGGCAGTCTGCGGTGCGGGAATCTCTTCAGGCTTGACTTCGCCCTTGAGGAATTTCTCTGCGTTCTTTTCAAACAAAGCCAGAGACAGCAAATCTTCGGGATTCTTAATGATGGCTTTGTATTTTTTCTCCAAAGCGGGCAATGCGTGCTCTATAACGTCGGCAGGACGACAAGTGATGGGCGCTTCGCCGTTTGCAATCTTCTCTACCAGCTTCGGATCGACCGGAGCGGGCGTCTTGCCATAGCGACCGAGCGCCAGTTCACGGACTTCTTTGGAAACATTTTTGTAACGCTCGCCTAAAATGACGTTCATTACTGCCTGTGCTCCGACTATCTGGCTGGTCGGCGTAACTAGCGGAATCCATCCCAGCTCTTCACGAACCTTGGGAACTTCTTCCAAGACAGCCTCGAACTTGTCGAGCTTATTGGCCTGTTTCAACTGGCTGATGAGGTTTGAGAGCATTCCGCCCGGCACCTGGTACTTGAGTACGCGCACGTCCACTCTCTCGGACAATCTATCGATCAAGCCAAGATATTTATCGTGAATCTCATTGAAATGGGCGGCGACTTCTTCGAATGAAGAAAGATCCAGTTTGGTGTCCCATTTGGTTCCTGTCAAAGCAGCTACCATGGACTCGGTTGGAGGCTGAGACGTTCCGTTCGAGAACGGCGACAACGCGCAGTCAACAACATCGGCTCCGGCGATCACTGCGGCAAAGTATGTTGCCTGCGCGTATCCTGCGGTGTTGTGCGAATGAATCTGAACGGGGATTCCCAGATCCTTTTTCAAGGCGGCGACCAGCGGCAGTGTATCCTGCGGAGTCAACAGACCGGCCATATCTTTGACGCATATGGACTGGCAACCCATGTCTTTTAATGTACGAGCGAACTCGACGAAGCCTTTTACGTTATGTACGGGGCTGCGTGTAAAGCTGATAGTTCCCTGAGCGTGCTTGCCATTTTTCAAAACGGCGGCGATGGCACGCTCCATGTTGCGCGGGTCGTTTAAAGCATCGAAAATACGGAAAATATCGACGCCGTTTTGTGCTGCCAACTCGACAAATTTATCGACGACATCATCTGCATAATGCTTGTAACCGATTAGGTTCTGGCCACGAAGCAGCATTTGAGCAGGAGTATTCTTGAGACGCTTTTTAATCTGGCGCAGACGTTCCCAGGGATTTTCGCCCAAAAAACGCAGGCAAACATCGAAAGTGGCTCCGCCCCACATCTCTATCGAGTGATAGCCGACTTTGTCAAGCATTTCGGCACCTTTGAGCATATCTTCGGTGCGCATACGTGTCGCGGCCAGAGATTGATGAGCATCTCTTAGAATCGTTTCCGTAATTTTAGCCATTTTTACCTCTTAGAAATATTTTTAGCGGTAGTTAATTTGCCGTTATCAAACGGCGATAATATTACAGGTTTTCCTCTTCATATTTTTGTACGGCCATAGTAATGGCGGCAATAATCGCTTTTTCGTTTTGAGTCTGGGCAGCTACGGGAGCTTTCACTCGCTCGCGGCCTATCCAGCCGATGACGTGAATCAGGAACCAGTTGATTCCCAAAACGCAGAAAACCACCGACATTCCCAAAAGAGTTATCATCAATCCATGTTCTATCATCGGATCCATTTTAAACTTCCTGTTCTCGCTTCCTTTGAGCAGAGGTTCTCAAGGTTCTGCAATCTCCGACAGAGATTGTCTTTCTCCCCTGCTCTGTTTCCAGGATTAACTCAAAATCGTCGGTCAGGCCGATAGCCTTTCCGACAAGTCTTTCGTCTTCAACCAATATCTCTACGTCAGCCCCTATGGTCTCACTGTAATACTTCCAAACTCCAGCCAGTTTGCGGCGGTCGCATTTTTTACTTGTCTTAAACCAGCGCTCGAATATTGCATCGATAATATCTTTGCGCAGCGTTTCAAGATCGTAAGTTGCGCCGCTCTCCTCCTTCAATGAAGTGGCACTGTATAAGGCGTCGGAAGTGACGATTTCGCTATTGACATTCAATCCGACTCCCACAATGACATGAGCACCGACGGTATCGTTCACAACATATTCCGAAAGCATTCCACAGAGCTTTTTTCCGTCAACAAAAATATCGTTCGGCCACTTCAAGCGCGCCGGAACATTAAGTTCATCTTGTAAATACTCAGCAAGTGCTACACCGACAATCACGCTGGCGAAAACCGGAGGTGCTTCCAAGTCTTTCAGAGGGAAAGAAATGGAAAGATAAATCCCGCCTTCGGGGGATTGCCACTGGCGCTTCATACGACCACGACCTGCTGTCTGTCGGTCTGCGGAAACGGCAGCAATAGAAAGCCTGCCTGCAAGAATTGCTTCTTTGAGGTAGCTATTAGTCGAATCTACTTCAACTAAATGAACCAATTCGATCTGATGTAGGCCTTCTGACTCCATCACGACTCATTCCACTACTTGTTCAGGCCTGAATCAAGAAAACT
>CAYTHG010000389.1:0-3823 GCA_964437525.1 uncultured Myxococcales bacterium
GATCAATTGTGGGTAACTCAGGTCCGATAATTTTATCTTGTCAGTGTTTGTGATATTCAAGTGAATCCTCAATTACAGAAGGGCTCTGTCACGCACCATTTCTCTCCACCCACATCGGCGCAGCAGCCGTTGGGGTAGGAGCCTTGGGGACAGTCGCTGTTGATATTACATTTGCGAGAGCAAAAATTGCTCCCGGAGCCATCGTGAAGGCATTTTAATTCTTCTTCCAGACAAGTCAAGTCTGCTGTGCAGACCTTGCCGTCAAGACCGATATCTGCGCAAAATTCGGAGGGCGCGCAGTAGCCTGTGTCTTCTTCATTTTTGATGCAGCAGCCGCCTGTCATGTCATAGATGCAGGCCAGACTTGTTAAACATACGTGGGAGCAGAAGGATTTGTCGCCCATCTCTATGCATTCCAGCCCCGTTTCGCAGGCCGGACCCTCTGTGGTTTCCGGGTCGCACAAAGCGCCTACGCCGGTTTCCGGGGTGTCATCGCCATCTTCTTCGCCGAGATCGCCGTCTTCAGCTCCGCTCTCAATACAAATCTGGTCTAAGCATTCAAAACCGGCCTTGCAGTTTTCGGTATCTATGCATTCGACGCACAGATTCATTTCGTTGCAGTAGAGCAGCGGGGCAGGGCAGTCGGTGTCGCTCTGGCATGTGGGTGTGCAATGAGTTTCATGGCAGACTTGCCCGGCGTCGCACTCGAAGGTGTTTACACATTCTTTGCCGGTATCAAGTGAAGATTCTGCAACGCATTCTCCGTCAAGGCAGTATTGGTTCTCAAGGCAGTCGGCATTTACTCCGCAGGCAGTACAGACGCCTTTTGCATGACAATATTGCCCGGATTTACAGTCGCTGTCGAAAACGCAGAAGTTCATGCATTTAGCCCACTCGCAGACCATTCCCCCACCGCAATCTGTGTCTGTATTGCAACCGGAACCTGTTGAGTCTTCTTCATCCGAAGATGAACAGGCATAAATTCCCAGCGAAATCGTCAACAGAAAAATTACGGATAAGGTTGTTGTCAGGCGGGGCATTTTCACTTCTTTCATATTGGCTACTGTGTTACGCCGCTAATGGTCACATAGATTTCTTCTGTGTTCTCGGGTATCGATCGCAACTTCGTTTTGAAGGGTAGTTGTCCTTCTGCCGGGATCTCGCCGACGATTCTGGGGAAGGTGACTTTTATTTTTGAAAGTAGAAGAACCTCTTCGAATATATCAAGCAAGTTTTCTGAGTCCAGGTAGTAAACCTTTATCATAAGGCCGGTTATCGGGTTTTTCGAGGTATTGACGATTTGACCGCTGATTGTGGTGTTATTGGATCTTATGTCGCTTTTGAAATTCTTGATTTCAACTGGGAAATTCTTTTTTTCAGCTCGATATTTTTCCTTGATGAGATTGCTAAGATTGCTTAATGTTTTTACAGGCCAGAGGTTAGGGTCTTTTTTCCTCAATTCGATGTCGGCTTCCTGGATCTTTTGCGCTTTTACCAGATCCAGGATCTTATTTATGTCTTTGGAGGATTTTTTTGCTCCATAGTACTTGGGAGGTTCCAGTTTCCAGACTCCTTCTTCCCAGGAAAAACTGAAAATCTGTCTGGAGTATTGATAATGATCTTGCGGAAGTTCATCTTTTTTTAACAATTTATCTGCATATTGTATTTCCTGCTCCAGTCTGGAGACTGCTTTTGCCGGAGAAGCCGCGTTGTCTTCGCCGTATGTAAACTGGAGGTGAACTGGGTCAATTTGCAGTGGTGCAGCTATTTCAACCAGGGCTTTCGGGTTTTCAAGGGCGTTGTATGTGCATGATAAAACAGTGTTTTTATTGAAACGAACCTGAAGCCTTTTTAAGTTCTTCTCTCTTTTGTTTTGAGGGTTGCATTCGGCGATGAATTCCTTGAAGGGCATATGTTTTCTGCTGAGCGGACCCAAGAAATCATAGGCCTGTTTGCAATTTGCTTTGTCGTAAGCCTCCAGGTAGGCCAGTATTATCTTCGCGCATTCCGGCTTTGGATGTTTTGTTTCTTCTTCCGATGCCGGTACATCGCCTTTAGCAGGTGTTTTTACTGCCGGTGCCTGTTTTGCAGGAGTCGGAGTGGGCGTCGCCTGAGCGTAGGAGGTCCCCGCAAATATTACTGAAGATACCAGAATTGCAGCTAAAAAGAGACTGTGAGCTTTTCCTGGCATGTTTACACCTCGATATATAATTGACCAATCAAACAATTAATCTCTAATTCTCTTCTCTTTTTTGTCTTCTGTCAAGAGGTGTGCCGGATGCTTCAATCCGCTAATAGCTTTATGTGGAGTTTGCGGGAGCGTGGACCGTCGAATTCTGCAAAATATACCGCCTGCCATGTTCCCAGCAACAGTGTTCCATTTTCTATCAGAATCGTCAATGACGGACCGAAAAGGCTGCTTTTCAGGTGGGCGTCTGAGTTGCCTTCGGCGTGATGATAATCTCCCTGATACGGTATCAGTTTGCGCAAGGTTACGGCAAGATCGCGGCGAACGTCGGGATCGGCGGATTCGTTGATGGTGATTGCCGCTGTGGTATGTGGCACAAATGCCGTCAGGCAACCGCTTTTTATTCCCGATTCTTTTACCATCTGCTGTAAGCGGGAGGTGAGGTCCACAAAGGTTTCACGTTCCGGCGTCTTTACGTCTATGGTTTTCAACATTGCCTTCTCCAGATTCAAATCTTGATCTTTATATCCAAAGTTCCGATATCCGGGCTTTCTTCAAACGATACGTTTTCCAGATTGAATCGTTCACAAATATCTTTGGTGTTGGAGTTGTTCAGGCCGCGCCACAAAGACTGAGAGCCACTTTTGATTTTGAATGTCGGTGAGCGCTTGCCGGAGATTTTGTTTTTCGCAAGCAGATCTTCCAGGCGTTTCAGGCGGCGCAACGATTCCACTTTATGTCGCATGGCAGGATGGAAAGGACCGGCAAGTACTATCTTTCGCAAAGAGGGCGAAGGGTGCAGGCCGAGTCTGATAACGGTCATTCCGTTTTCATCGCAGAGTTCCATCATTTCCGCTAAACGCTCCACTGCATCTTCCAGTTCAAGCGGTTTGTACTCTTCTTTGCGCCACATATCGGCCAAGGGCGTTTCATCGAGAACAACGGTGGGGAAGAGTCTCAAGAAATCCGGGCCGGCATTGAGGGTTCTTTTAAGTGAATCCAGATCGCTTTGACGGCTGCTGCCCGGAAGTCCCTGCATAAGTTGCCAACCGGTCTGGATTCCCGCCTCCTGCAATAGCTTCGTGCTTGTATACGGGCATTTCGAGTCGTGGTCGCGTCGTGCCAACTCCAATACATTTTCGTCAAGTGACTGTATGCCCAGCTCGACTATCTTTACTCCGTTTGAAACAAGTTCCTCAACGATTTTTTCATCGATAAGATCCGGTCTGGTGGATACTCTCAGGTAATCGATTTCTCCTGAGTCGAGATATGGCCTTGTTACTGAATAAAGCTCTTTGCGGCGTTCGATGGGTAGAGCGGTAAAACTTCCACCGAAGAAAGCGGCTTCACAGGTTTTGCCCGCCGGTTTGTATGCGAGGCTTTCTTTCAGGAGTGTCGCTATCTGTGTAGCGCTGGTGACTATTTCTTCCTGGGCGGCTTCCTGTCGGCAGTATATGCAACGTTGTCGGCAGCCTTCCATTCTCAGGAAAAAGGGAATTATGAAAAGTTTTGTCAATCTTTTTCCTTCATGATACTTGTCAGAGCTTCTTTAGCAGCAGCCTGCTCTGCCAGCTTGATGCTGCGTCCCTGGCCTTTGCCTATTTGATTGTCTTTGAGCATGCATTCTATTGTAAA
>CAYTHG010000390.1:0-3803 GCA_964437525.1 uncultured Myxococcales bacterium
TCTGGTTCCTTCTTTCCTCGGAATAACCACCATCGGATACCAGGGACGCCACCACAAAGGACTGCGCTGGTTCCAAAGAATGTTTTTCATTCTGGTAATCATCACCTGGGCTTTCGGCCTTGCAGCCTATTTCCTGGGCTTCGGTCTGGCGTTCTTCCACGACGGAATGCTGTTCTGGATGTTCCTGTACATGATTCTGGCTTGGTGGTGGATGATCGAACCGGAAGAATACAAAAAATATTACGCCTATATCGCCGAGTGGAAAAAGGGATTTTAACCTTTCATAACCTCAAAGCAAATGGGGCGCGGCCATTGGCCGCGCCCCATTTTTATATATACTTGATTTTTCTGCAATCAGGCGGTTGGCTCTCCCAACTCTTCCATGATGAGGCGGGCGACTTTTTCGCCTGACAGGAACATTCCACCGAAAATCGGACCCATACGGAAAGCGCCCGAAACATTGTTGGCAGCCATTCCCGAAACATAAAGCCCCGGATAGATAGATTTGGTATTTTCTACTGTCGCTTTTTCCGCGACATCCATCCACATCGGCTTTTCACCCATGATAGCGCCGTTGGGAGTGTCGATTTTAACACCGGCCTTGTTGACAAGCTTGTGAGTAATCTCAGAAGGATGGCCAGTCGCATCCAGTACCGCGCGGGAGGCGAATACCAGCGGATCGACGTGCATCTTAGCTGCATCCACCGGAGCCCAGTTGGTGACCACGCCGGATACTCGATCTTCCTTCAAAACAACGTCCTCGACAGCAAAACCGTTAAAGAGCACAGCACCGGCCTTGCGAGCCCTGTATATCAAAGCGGATGCTGTTTCTATGGCATCCATGGTATAGAATCCGTCTTTGTAGTGCACCAGCTCGATACCGAAGGACTCAGCTGTAGCCTTGGCTTCTTCCTGAATTACTATCTCGTTGAAGAACATGCCACCGCCCCAGATGCCACCGCCGGGCGAGAGCTTGCGCTCGAAAATAGCTACTTTGTAGCCTTTTTCAGCCAAGCGGGTAGCGCATACCAAACCGGAAGGACCGGCACCGACAATGGCCACGTCCATCACCAGATGATCGTTCAACTTCTTGAAATAGCTATCTATTATAGCCTTCGATACCATTACTTCGTTTATTGAAGCCCCGAAGGGTTTACTAGATTTTTCGCTCATGTCTGTTCCTTTCCGAACACGATTCCCAATACACAAGATTGACAGTTTATACCACCCTTGCATTCAAGATGTAAAGCGCTCTTGTCGTCTTTCTTGACAGTTATCCCCATGAGGTGTAATGCTACATCCATTAAAACCGAAACTTATCAGGGATCTGAATATGAAACCCCAAAGTCTGAATACAAACGAATCTCTCCCTATCGAATTTAAACTTGATAACGGCATAAACGTGCTTTTGCACGAAGACCATTTCGCTCCGGTGGTTGCAGTACAGGTCTGGGTCAATATCGGCTCGGCTGACGAAGAAGAAGGCGAATTCGGTCTGGCGCATGTCTTGGAGCATATGCTCTTCAAAGGCACCGAAAAACGCGCCACCGGCGAAATAGCCCGCGAAGTCGAAGAAGCCGGAGGTGTCGTCAACGCCTGGACATCCTTCGACCGCACGGTCTTTCACATCGCCATCGAAGCCAGCCGCTATGAAGAAGCACTCGATATTCTTGCCGATGCCGTCAACCACTCGCAGATAGATGCGCAGGAGCTGGCTAACGAGTTGGAAGTGATTCAGGAAGAAATCAAGCGCGGTAAAGACAGCCCCGAACACAGGCTGTTCGAGGAACTGTTCGATCTGGCTTTATCGGGACATCCCTACCATAGGACGGTTATCGGTACACCCGAGTCGGTAGCGTCATTCAATCACGAGAAGGTGTTGAGTTTTTATAAGCGTTGGTATCGCGGATCGGGCCTGACAATAGTCTTGGCCGGAGATTTCGAAGCGACAGAAGCGCGTGAAAAGGTAGAAAAGCTTTTCGGCGCAGAAGATAACGGCCAGCCACCCAAACATCCGAAACGCGGCAAACCCTCACAGGACAAACCCCGCGCCCGCATAGAAGAAGAAACCCTGGAAGAAGCTCACCTTGCAATAGGCTGGGAAATGCCTGGCATAAAGAGCGAAGACATTGCAGCACTGGATGTACTGGCAATCGCATTGGGCCAAAGCGACAGTTCGCGTCTGGTGCATCTTTTAAGGCGCAAACAGGGACTGGTATCCGACATCATCTGTTATCCCTATGCAGGACGCGACCTCGGCATGTTTTTGGTAGAAGCGAACCTTCCGCCGGAAATGACGCTTTTGGCCCGTGAGTCGATTTTGAAAGAAACTTATCGCATGGCGCTCGAAGAAATAAGCGAAGAAGAACTGGAAAAAGCCAAGACCATGGTTCTCTCCGAGCGCATATACAACACGCAGACGGTCGAAGGCAAAGCCCAACAATTGGGACACTTCAAGACGCACACCGGCGACGCCATGTTCCACATCAAGTACATAAAAGCCGTTCAAGACCTCGATTGCGCGGCCTTGAAAGATGCCGCAGTCCGCTATCTTTTGCCACAAAAAGAAAACACAGTGGTTCTGTGGCCCAAGGGCGAAGACAATAAGCCTTCCATAGAAGACCTGACATCCCCGATTGCAACGGAAAGCAAAAAAGCCCGCAAGTCCGCGCCCCAGGCAGACAAATACGGCATTACACGCATACAGCTCCCCAACGGTCTGCGCGTCCTGCTGCGCGAAAACCGCAACGTGCCTCTGGTATCCATGCAAGCCTCGCTATTGGCGGGCCTGCGCTTCGAGACAAAATCAAACAACGGCATCAACAATCTGTTGTGCCAGATGCTGACATTGGGAACAAAAGACAAAAACTCACTGGAAATCGCCGAGGCCATAGACGGCATGGGCGGCAGCATTCAAGGCTTCTCGGGCCGCAATTCACTGGGCCTGCGCTCGACTGTACTTTCAGGAAACTTCGATAAGGGCTTGAAACTCTTTTCCGACTGCCTGCTTTCGCCGTCGTTCGAGCATTCGGAATTGGCACGCGAGAAAGAGCTTATCATCGAGGAAATCAAGACCCGCAACGACCATCCGGCACACGCCGCCTTCGATCTTTTCCAGTCAACGCTCTATAAAAAACACCCCTTCAGCATGACGGTTACAGGCAAAGAATCAAGCGTCTCGGCACTCCTGGCAAGCGACTTGAAAGACTACCACGAACGCTTCGTCATCCCGAACGAAACCGTACTCTCTATAGTCGGAGACATAGACACAGCAAGGGCTATCGATCAAATAGAAAAGAATTTCGGCCATCTGCCCCAAACTGACATCGGACGTATCGCTCCAATCACGGAAGAAGCGCCAAAAGAGCCTCGAAGAACTGAAATAAACCTTGCAAAGCAACAGGCCCATCTAATCGTCGGCTTCCAGGGTATGAAGCTTAACGATCCGGGAATTTACGCCATCAAGATATTAGACGCTGTATTATCGGGACAGGGTGGAAGGCTTTTCATCGAACTGCGCGACAAAAAGAGTCTGGCCTACAGCGTATATTTCTACTCGCTGGCACTGCTCGATCCCGGTTTCATGGCGGTATACATAGGCACCAGCCCCGACAAGCTTGAGGTCGCCGAGCGCGGCATCATGGAGGAGTTGGACAAAGTCCTGCAGGACGGCATTACTGAGAACGAACTGACACGCGCACAAAACTACCTGATCGGCAACCACGCCATCGGCTTGCAGAAGAACAGTTCGCACTGCGGAGTACAGATGTTCA
This sequence comes from uncultured Myxococcales bacterium, assembly GCA_964437525.1. GTDB lineage: Bacteria > Myxococcota_A > SURF-8 > SURF-8 > SURF-8 > JAKQSH01. Next base: position 3,774 of record CAYTHG010000390.1, read on the forward strand.
ACGAGCTTTACAACGTGGGCTACGACGCGC
>CAYTHG010000391.1:0-3800 GCA_964437525.1 uncultured Myxococcales bacterium
CTCAGCGGTGTTTTTTGCATGATTTTCCGAAAGCTCGACTCCGCCAACGCCTAAAAGCGCTATGGCCGAATACAGCAAACCGGATTCTTTTACTTTTAAAGCGGCTTCAAGTTGCCCGGCGACATTCGAGCCTTTTTTAATACGCCTCAAAACCTCTTCATCACCGGATTCTATACCATGATAGACAATCCCCAGTCCTGCCTGGCGCAGCTCTTTCAATTCCTCGACGGACTTGTTCAAAACGCTGCGGGCATCGCCGTAAACTCCCACCCGCTCTATGTGCGGGCCGTTGTCTTTTATATAGCGCAGTATCTTTAAAAGCTTATCGGTAGAGAGGATTAGGGCGTCGCCGTCGCACAAAAACAGGCGGCGGTAGTCTGTCTGCGACAGTCCCTCGTCCAGATCGGCCTTGACGGTTTCCCAGTCTTTGACATGAAAACGCTTGTCCGTATACATGGAACAATAAGTGCATTTGTTGTGACTGCATCCCACCGTGACCTGCACCAGCAGCGAACGTGCCTCGGACGGCGGACGGAATATGTTTCCAATGTAATCCATATTTTTTCCTTCAGACAAAACTATCCGTCAAGGCTGTTCGGTTTTTTAGAGCTACCCTAAACCTTTTGCCAAACACAACAAACAATTTAAAAAGGTTTGCTCACTGCCACTGATATATCAAGCGGAGCCGCCGAATAACGGCGGCTCCGCGCATGGATAATAGTACTGGCTTATTCTTCAAAGGGGAACTTGTATCCTGTCAGGCCCAGCTCTTCGCGCATGGCAACCATCTGCTTTGCGAGATTGGTATTGACCGGAACGCCTTTGTCCTTGCGTTCTCCCCAAGCGACGAATTCTTTTTCGCCTGCGGTGTAAATACGATCCTCGCCCGGAGCCTTTTTGGACTCGCGCAACTGGCGCATGATATCGCCGGCGATGGCTTTGAAGCGCTCGACGGAGACGAACTTGTCGATGTCTATTGCAATGAAAAAGTGTCCGAGGTGATAAGGCTGGCGGCTGCCGTCTTCGCCGAATCCCAGAAGTCCTTTAAGATAAGAACCGTCCTGCAAGGCGGCGGAAAGCACTTCAACTACCGTGGCGTAACCGTAACCCTTGTGACCGCCGGTGACTTCTCCCAAGCCACCCAGAGGCGTCAGTGCTGCGGTACCTTTTACCAGATCAACCAGAATCTGTTTGGTGTCGGTGCGGTACTTGCCGTCTTCACCGATTACCCAACCTTCGGGCAGGTCTTTATCGGCGCGGTCGTAGACTTCGATTTTTCCACGCTGGCTGACAGAAGTGGCACAGTCGATGACAAAGGGAAATTCGTCGTCGGTCGGGAATCCGAATACAAATGGATTCGTTCCGAGCATATTCTCGATACCGAAGGTCGGAGCTATGGACGGGCGGGCATTGGTGCCGGTAATGCCGATCATGCCTTCTTTAATGGCCATCATCGGATAGTATCCACAGAAGCCGTAGTGAGTCGAATTGCGGACGACGGTCATTCCAAGACCGAATTCCTTGGCCTTGTCGATAGCCATTTGCATCGCGCGTGTGGCAACTACCATGCCCATACCGTCGTGACCGTCGATAACCGCCGTAGCAGCGCTTTCCTTGACAATCTCGAACTCGGTCTTGGCAAACTGGATACCGGCTTTGATTCTATCGTAATAGATGGTTTTCAGGCGTCCGATACCGTGGGAGTCAATACCACGTTTGTCGCTGCTTATGAGTACATCGGCGCAGGTTTTGGCATCTTCTTCGGGAACGTCCAGTCCCTTGAAAACGTCAATCATGAATTTTTCCATAAAGTCAAAGTCGATCCAAGTGTACGATCCTTCGGGCAGCATTGTTTCCTCCTACAGCTTTTTAATATTACACCGTTTGATAGTCGGTGGTCGGCTTCTATACAAATATACAAGAAGCCTCAAAAACATCACCCGGCATCATAATTCATTAAGATACCCTTAGGCAAGCCGATAGCGACAAAACTCAAACATTTCAACTCAATATATTGATTATCTTTGAATTTTAGGTATGATTTTAGGTGATGTTTGGAATACCCACCGTCAGACAGGAGGCAATGATGAGTGACGATTCCCGTGCCCGCAAAAAGCTTTTTGTGTTGGATACCAACGTGCTTTTGCACGACCACACATGCCTGACGCGCTTTGAAGAAAACGATGTGGTCATCCCGATTGTGGTTCTTGAGGAACTCGACAAATTCAAAAAAGGAAGCGACTCGATCAATTTCCAGGCCCGAGAGGTAATCCGCGAACTCGACGGGATGTCGGGAGAGCAACTTTTCGACAATGGAGTGGAACTCACCCCCGAAGGCGGCAGGTTGTTTATCGAGATCAGTGAACCTCGTTCCGATCTGGTTCAGCACGCTTTCACTCAAAACAAACCCGACCATCGTATTATCGCCCTGGCAGACCAGTTAAGGGGAAAATACCCCGATCATCTTGTCAGAATCATCAGCAAAGACATCAATCTGCGCATGAAGGCAAAATCGCTGGGAATCCAGGCCGAGGATTACGAGAACGACAAAGTTTTAAACGTCGAAGCTCTCTATACAGGCCATACACTGTTAGAAGGTTTCGACTCCAGCGTCATTTCACGTTTTTACGAAGATCCCGGCAGTGTGCCATGTGCAGAAGTTCCGTTTGAAGAACCACCCATCACCAATCAGTATTTCATCTTGAAAAACGGCTCGTCAAGCGCTCTGACACGCTATGACGAAGAAAGCGACACCATAGAGCGTGTATACAAGAGAAAAGCCTACAGCATAGAGCCCCGCAACGCGGAGCAGATATTTACACTCGATGCGCTGATGAGACCCGATATCCCGCTGGTAACGATCACTGGCAAGGCCGGTACCGGAAAAACCCTGCTGGCGCTTGCTGCGGCTCTGGAACAGCGCAAAAAATACACACAGATATTCCTGGCTCGTCCTATCGTTCCTTTGGGCAACAAAGACATAGGATACCTGCCCGGCGATATAGAATCCAAACTCGACCCATACATGCAGCCTTTATGGGACAACCTGTCCGTCATCAGACATCGCTTCCCGCACGGCAGCCCGGACTCCACACGCATCACCGAAATGCTCGACAGCGACAAACTTCATATTGCACCCCTGGCATTCATTCGTGGTCGCAGTCTGGAAAAGATATTCTTCATCGTAGACGAAGCTCAAAACCTGACCCCACATGAGATCAAGACCATCATCACGCGCGCCGGAGAAGGCTCCAAGATCGTGTTTACAGGCGACATTTTCCAGATAGACACACCTTACCTCGATGCACATTCAAACGGGCTGACCTACCTTGTGGACAGAATGAAGGGCCAGAAATTGTTCGCTCATACGACGCTTGTTAAAGGCGAAAGATCGGCTTTGGCAGAGCTTGCCAGCAATTTGCTTTAATGAAAACTCAAAAAGGCATTGACTGGAGGGCCTCCAGCAATTATAGACAAATGTAGCTTTATCTGTTTTTGGAGGTTTTTTATCATGAAGCTGTACTTAAAAGATTATCTAACGCTGGGAAACGTCGTCTGCGCCATGGTCTCTATTGCTCTGGCAATGGAAAACAACATAGCCTGGGCTTCCCTGTTCATCTGGATCGCTTTCATATTCGATGCCCTGGACGGACTTGCAGCCCGCATCACAGGTAAGATCAACACAATAGGCAGTCATCTCGACAACACAGCCGACCTGATAGGCTATGCAGTCGCTCCGGCTGTCATTGTCTATGTGGCTTATATTCCCCTTTTGGGAAACATAGGCGCGCTGGCATTGA
>CAYTHG010000392.1:0-3748 GCA_964437525.1 uncultured Myxococcales bacterium
CTCGACACGCAACGAAGGCAATTGCACATTTACATTGCTGTCGGCATAACGGTCGTAAATCTCACCTATCAAAGGCTCAAGACATGCGTAATCGCTGGCCGAGAGCGACAAAAGGCCCAATGTATCCTGGCCGCCTTCGGTCAGACCTGCCTCCGCCAGTTTAAGAATTGTTTCCGGGCTGCGTTGGCGTGTCGGACGATAAATCATTCCTGCCTGACAAAATCTGCAACCGCGCGAGCAACCGCGCTGAATCTCGACCGCGTACCTGTCATGCACCGGCTCGACATTGGGAAGCAAAGGAGCCGAAGGGTAATCCGTAGCATCAAGATTCTCGGTTACCTGTTTTTGCGGGCGCGGCAGATCGGCTATTTGAGGGGCAACGGCAGCAATCCGACCGTCATCGTGATATTCGACATTCCACAAGGAAGGCACGTAGACACCCGGCACGCGGGCCAACTCTTCAAGCATTTTCTTGCGCGGCAGATCCTCGCTTTTGGCTTTTTTCAAAGCATCCAACAAGCGATCAAGCCCGGCTTCAGACTCCCCGAGATAAATGGCATCGAAGAAATCCGCCACAGGCTCGGGATTGGCAGCCCCCGGACCTCCTGCCACTACCAGCGGCATTCCGTCCGTTCTATCAACGGCACGCAAAGGCAAGCCGGCCAAATCCAGCATGGTGAGGATATTGGTGTAGTTCAATTCGTGCTGAAGACTGAACCCCAGCATATCGAATTCGGCAATGGGCGTCTTGGATTCCAGAGCATAAAGCGGAATCGAGGCCTCCCGCATCCGCTCTTCCATATCAGGCCAGGGACAATAGACGCGCTCGGCCCATGAATCAGAGCGACCATTGACGGAGTTGTAGAGTATCTTCAAGCCGATATGACTGAAGGCGACTTCATAGACATCGGGAAAAGCCAAGGCGACACGCAGATCGACATCGGCGGGATTTTTATATACAGAACCAGCTTCTCCGCCGGTATACCTTGCGGGTTTGAGCACAAAAGGCAAAACCCGTTCCATTTTTTTAATTAATTCAGAGGGCAACAATTATTGACACCTTTTCGATTCGTTTAATAAAAGCTCTAAAATATCTCCGGCGAAATCTGGATCCAATCCCGATTCGGCGGCACATTCTTTCCACGATTTAAAGAGCGCTTTTTCTCGTTCAGCATCGGTTACAGGAACATCGTTTTCCCGCTTGATTTCACCGATTTTTTTTGCAAGCTCAATTCTTCTCGATACCTCATGCAGAATTTTATCATCCACGCAGTCGATTGCATAGCGCAACTCATCAAGTGTCGCATCTTTTGATTTAAGCGCATCCTGAGCCAGCATGGCATCGGCCAGCGACAAAGCGCACATGGCCTCGGCCACCGGAACGACTCTCGGACACAAAACCGGGTCGTGCCTGCCCCAACCGGGAATGGCGACAGTAACACCTTTGACATCTACGCCGGTTTGCTTGATACCGATTGAAGGCGTCGGCTTTACGGCCAGGCGGATCACGATTTCTTCGCCGGACGACAAGCCGCCCGAGATTCCCCCGGCGTTGTTGCTTTGAAGATGAAAGTTGGAAACGAATTGATCGTTTGCCTGCGAACCTTTCATGGTGGTGATTTCAAAACCCTTGCCAAACTCCACGCCTTTTACACCGCCGATTGACATCATAGCGGCGGAGAGCTTTGCATCAAGCTTGCCGAAAACTGGATCACCCCAACCGACAGGCACTCCTGTTACACGCACTTCCACCGTTCCGCCGATAGAATCACCCTGCTCTTTCAATTCATCAAGCAAAGCTTTCATTTGCGGCAGAATTTCCGGGTCTGGACAGCGTAGCGGATTTTTCTCTATCTCTTCAAAAACAACATTCTTGGCTTTTACCTCGCCGATACTGCGCGTAAAGCCGGTAATCTTAATACCACGCTCCGAAAGCAATTTGCGGGCCACGGCACCGGCTGCGACTCTGGTGGCTGTTTCACGACCGGACAGCCTGCCACCGCCACGCGGATCGTGAATTCCGTATTTCGAGAACCAGGCAAAGTCACCGCGTCCCGGACGGAATGTGGCTTTCAGGTGATCGTAATCTTCCGAACGGGCATCTACGTTGCGAATCAGGAGGGCCACAGGCGCGCCCGTCGTTTTGCCTTGATAAACTCCCGAGAGTATCTCAACTTTATCCGGTTCTTTGCGCGAGCTTACGTAGTCGCCGGTTCCCGGCTTACGCCTGTCAAGCTCGGCCTGTATGGTTTGTTCATCTATTTCCAGACCGGGACAAACGCCGTCAAGCACGGCCCCGATGGCTTTTCCGTGGGATTCCCCAAAGGTCAATATTTTAAAGTATGAGCCAAAGTCGTTCGATTTCATGAACAACTTCCTCCTCTTCCATACCATAAGGCTTCAAGACTTCATCGGCTAAAGATGCATAAATTTCTTTGCGACGCTCATATAGATCGGCAAGTTCCAATACGGCATCTTGTCCGATCACAGCCGGTCTGTCGCTGGCGGCAACTCTTTCTTCAAGCACTTCCAAAGGGACATCAACCCAAAGCACCCGGCCCCACTCTTTCAAAATCTCACGATTTGCAGGGTCTTCGATCACGCCAGCGCCTGTTGCCAATATTGTATCGACTTTATTGGTCTCGCAGATATTCCTCAAAACTTCGGCTTCGCATTTTCTAAAGTGGTTCCAGCCGTATTCATCTACAATTTCTGGAATCGTAGCGCCTTGCACTGCTTCTATTTCACTGTCAAGATCAATAAAAGTTGCACTGAACTTCCGAGCCCATAACTGCACCAGCCAGCTTTTACCCGCCCCGCGCATTCCAACAAGAGACCAGTTCACAACAAGGCCTCCAGCTTCTCGCGGTCAACGTCCCAGTCAAGCCAGAAATCAAGCTGACCGATTCCCTGATGTATCCACATCGGCTTTCCACCCAAGGCTTTTGCACCTGCGCTCTTAGCTTCTTTTACAAGCCGTGTCGGATCTGGATGGGAAACGACATCGAAAACATGTTTGCCGTAAAGCTTATCCGCCCACTCGAAAGGAGTAGTTTCGCCATCGTCCAGACCAAGGGAGGTGGCGTTTATGAGCAGATCGAAATGAGCATCTCCGCGCTTTTCCCATTCCAGGCACAAAAGATCGAATTCGCTTGCCAGAGCCTGAGCTTTGTCGTAGCTGCGATTGGAGACAGTCACCTCGAAATCGAATTTAGTCAGGGCATAAGCCACCGCCCTTGCAGCGCCGCCAGCCCCCAGAAGCAACACCCGTATCCGTTGGGGAATCGCGTTTCCGTATAGCTCTTCAAGGGCTCCGATTACGCCTTGCACATCGGTGTTGGAAGCAAAGCTTTTGTCTTCGTCCCAGCGAATGCTGTTTGCAGCGCCGACCTTCAAAACCGTTCCGTCCAGTTCATCTATAAACGGCAAGATGCTTTCTTTCAAAGGCTTGGTAACACTTGCACCTTTTACTCCAAGCTTTAAAGCCAGCTCCATCAAGCCTTGCGCGTCATCGCCTACCGCAATCTGGTAATTGCCCTTGTATTTACGCTTTTTAAAAAGCGGGTTGTAGACTCTGGCACCTTTGGAGTTGACCACTTGCGGTCCTCCCATTACCAGAAATACATTATCGACTTCGGAAAGAGACAAACGGCCCGAGTCGAGATCTTGAAACGTCGGCTGAAATTCTGCAGTGCGTGAACTTTCGTTCCTTGCAATGTAAGTCCAGGGCGAGGAAAATCTTCGGAAC
>CAYTHG010000393.1:0-3747 GCA_964437525.1 uncultured Myxococcales bacterium
CCATGGAGCCTTGCGTTCGTCGGCTATATCCATAGCTTTACACAACGGCTTTTTGACATCCGTATTTACAGGTTCTCTCTCGTCAATGGTTTCAAGCGCTCGCCCGGAACGACGCACGTAAGCCCACATGATGCGTGTCGGTTTCAATTCCAGTTGATATTCCAGCAGTCCGTGAAGCTCTTGATAATTGAGCTTGTTGATGACGGAAGTCAGTTGGAAATCAAAATCCATCGAACGCAGATTCTGCATGGCCTGAGTGACTTGCCCGAAGGCGCCATCGACGCAGACTGTGGCGTCGTGCAGTTGCGCTGTGTGGCCGTGCAGGGAAAGACAAAGGTGCGTAAGTCCTGACTTGACAAGGGCTTCGGCGTACTTGGGATTTTTGAGCATTCTTCCGTTGGATGTCAGAAAGACGGTTTTGTATCCGAGTTCGTGCCGCGAAAATCTGACCAGCTCTAGAAAGTCACGCCTGATGGTCGGCTCGCCCCCGAGAAAAGTGACGTGATCCGCGCCGCGCTTGCGGTTTTCTTCGAGTATGCTTTTAACTTTTTCGGTTGTAAGCTGAGCGACGGCCTGTTGTACTTCTGCCGAGTGGCGGTTGGAGTATTCGGTGCAGAAGAGGCACCTGTTGTTGCAGGCGTAGCCCAAAGTGATTTCTATGCGCCTGCTTTGAGGCTGCATCCGAAACAGTCGTTCGGGGCTGATTGTGCTTTTGGGCCGGTTGCTCTTCAAATCTTTTCCGCCTTGCTATACTCCTTAGGATGTTACGCCGAGAGGCAATCAGCGTCAAGCGGGCAAAAACAGGTTTCAGCCATCGAGCTTTTTCTTCAGCAGCGCGTTTGCCGAACCGGGATCGGCTTTGCCTTGGCTGGCTTTCATTACCTGACCGACGAAGAAGCCGAACAGCCTTGGGTTGGCTTTGTATTGTTCTACCTGCGACGGGTTGTCTGCAATGACTTTATCCACGATGGATTCGATGGCGGATTCGTCCGAGAGTAACTGATACTGCGGTGTTTTTGCCACAATGCTTTCGGGGTCGTCGCCGGATTCGAGCATGTCCAGAAGCAGGGATTTTGCGATCTTGCCCGAGATCTTGCCCGAATCTATCATGGTGATCATCGAGGCCAGTTGAGCGGGCTTGATTTTGCAATCATTAATCTCGATGTTGTTTTCCTTTGTATAGCGCATCAACTCAACCATGATCCAGTTGGCTGCTTTTTTCGGGTCCGCGCCTGCGGCTACCGTCGCCTCGAAGTAATCGGCGTTTTCGGATTCGACAGTCAAGACGCCTGCGTCGTAAGCTGGCAATCCGAATTCATTTTTGTAGCGCTTGCGCTTGTCGTCGCCAAGCTCAGGCATGTTGTCTTGTACATCTTTTATCCAGGCGTCATCCAGGATGAGCGGGATCAGGTCCGGGTCGGGGAAGTAACGGTAGTCGTTGGACTCCTCTTTGCTGCGCATGGCAAATGTCTTGCCTGCCGCCTGATCCCAGGTGCGGGTTTCCTGAATGACCTTACCGCCGGATTCGAGGACTTCTTTCTGGCGTTCGATTTCGTATTCCAGCGCGTTTCGCACATAGCGGAATGAATTGATGTTTTTCATTTCGGTGCGTGTGCCGAACTTTTCCTGTCCGACCGGACGCAGTGATATGTTTGCGTCGCAACGCAAGGAGCCTTTTTCCAGATCGCCGTCGCAGACGCCCAGATAGCGCAATATTTCGCGCAGCTTACGCATGTAAGCCGAGGCTTCTTTGGATGTGCGCATGTCGGGTTCCGAGACGATTTCTATCAGAGCAACGCTGCTGCGGTTGTAGTCCACCAGCGAGGCATCTTCGCCATCGAGGTGGATATTCTTGCCAGCGTCCTCTTCCATGTGAATTCGAGTCAGGCCGACTCTTTTAGTGCCGCCTTCTTCTGTTTCTATTTCTACCCAGCCTTCTTCAGCCAGTGGGTATTCGTACTGGCTGATCTGGTAGCCTTTGGGCAGATCGGGATAGAAGTAGTTCTTGCGGGCCCAGATGCTTCTTTTATGCACGGTGCAGTTTGTTGCCAGTGCAGCCTTGATGCCGTACTCCACAGCGAGGCGATTCAAGACCGGTAGCACGCCGGGCATTCCGAGGCAGACCGGGCAGGTGTTGATGTTCGGGTCCGCGCCGAATTCTATGGAGTCTCCGCAAAAGAGCTTTGTCTGTGTTTTCAATTGTGCATGAACTTCCAGTCCGATGACGGCTTCGTATTCCATCATTTCTCCTTGTGAGTATTCTTTTTATCTGTAACGGCTTTCCGCAAGGGCTTCAGTTGCCCGCGGTATGTCTCTCTTACGCGCTCAGCGAACGCAAGCACGTCCGGGTGCAGGTAATCCTTATACGTCCAGGGCAGGGGCACGTAAGAGTTGCCTATGTATATCAAAGTCAAATCGGCATAAACGCCTTTGCCCAAGTATATTCTGCGGGCGACGTTTTTGCCAGTGGCCAGTAAAAACCTTTCGAGGTAAATGTGGCCGGGGTCTATGTTTATCGGGCGTCTTTCAGGATCGCCTTCTTTAGTGGCAAATTCAGTTTCAAGTTCTGTTGCAAAGTGCTTCAATTCTATCAGAGATTCGGGGGCTGCCAGTTCCTTTATGGAAAACATGGCTTTTTTCAAATCCCGGCCCATTTCCTCTTCGTAATAATCGCTGAAGTCGAAGGGCAGGGCGGGCAATTCGTCTTCTATTGCTCCATAGCGTTCTTCAAAGCGCTTTTTTACCAACTTGAAGAAGCGCTCTTCTCGGTATAAGCAGTTTATCACCGGCTTGACCGGCAGATGTTGTTCGCTGATTTTACTCATTCAGCCTTATGCGCTTTCTTCTGACCTCGAACCCTGCACCGTTCCGCGTCGTCGGAATTCGTCTTCGAGTTTCTCAATGATGACATTTTTATTGAGATCCCACTTCGGCGCAAGCAAAACATTTTTCGGCGAGTCCGCCACAATGCGCTGGATCTTGATTTCCCATGGCAGGAGTTCGAGCATGTCGGTGACCAGCGGGATGTATTCGTCTATGTTTTTGAAGGTTTCTATCTTGCCTTCTCGCCATTGTTTTTCAAGCGGCGCACCTTGATACACTTGAAGATGATGGATCTTTATGGAGTCTATCGGCAGACTGGCCAGCTTGCGGAAAGTCTGCTCCATCATGTTGTAATCCTCGCCGGGGAGTCCCAGTATGACATGTACGCATACGGGAAGATCGCGGGACGTTGCCATCTTCAAAGCGTCTTCGAATTGTCGGTAATTATGTCCGCGATTGATGCGCTCAAGCGTGCAGTCGTGTATGGACTGCAATCCCAACTCCAGCCAGACGGGCTTGCTCTTTGATATGGGAGATATAATGTCCAGTATTTCACTGTCGATATAGTCCGGTCTGGTCGAGATGATTATTCCCGCAACCTGTGGGTGGTCTGTAGCAATTTGGAATTGTTCTTTCAGCCAGGTCGGGTCGCCTGCGGTATTGGTTTCGTGCTGAAAATAGGCCAGAAACTGCTTGCAGTCGTATCTTTTGCCAACTTTGGCAATGCAGACTTCCATCTGCTTTGCGATTTCTCCTGCAAGGAGTTTCTCTATGGGCATAATCACGTTAGGCTTACAGAAGACACAGCCGGGAGGATTTTTGATCCTATGGGGGCAGGGGATGCCCAGATCCAGCGACAGCTTGGCTATTCTTCCCGAAAATCTTTTCTTCAGGTAAGTATTGAACGAATTGAAATACTCCGTT
>CAYTHG010000394.1:0-3745 GCA_964437525.1 uncultured Myxococcales bacterium
GTCGGCGCAGACCAGCGAACAGCCGCCCAGTCCCGCGTTCAGGATTTCTATTTTAGTTTCGGGGAAGGCTTGCGACAGCTTGCGTTCAAGCACTTCTGTGGTGCGGTCATAAGGCGCTACTCCCATTCCGAAAGTGCAGGAATCTCCCAGCGCCAGAATGCGGAAAGTCCCGTCTGTCTTGGGTGCAAACTCGTCGTCGCGGAAACCGCGTGAGTTGGTCTTTATCCGATACGGCCTGTCGGGAGTATCCATAGGCGACAGGTGGCGGTCGGGCTTGCTTACAAAATCCAGTTTGGGTTTCAGGTTGTCGTGCCAGTCGAGCGCCAGCATTTCCGGGCTTTCTTCAAAAACCTGTAAGCGCGCCAAAAGCAGATGGTCGGCGGTTTTTCTCATGCTGTAATTCAGATCGTTGAAGAGCCCCAGCGATACCGCCACTTCCGCGAGCGCCAGCACTGCCAGCGGCAGTCCGATAGACATGCAGAATAGCGCCATCTTGCGTGTGGCGTAGTGGTAAGCCTCAGAAAGTGGCGCGCCGCTGTTTTTCATGTTTTTCGCAAAAACGAGCAAGGTCGCAGCCAGCCCCAGCAATATCAAAGACAAAGCAGAAAAGATCCATAAAAACGTGGAATCGAAAACTCCTCCGGCCTGCATTTCTTCTTGAGATTTTGCATTGTCTTTGCCGTCTTGTCCGCCAGTTTCGGTTTTCCATTTCCACGGCAAGGGAACTTCAAGGCTTTTGCGCTTGAGAGATTCTTCAAGCTTGTCGATGTCGATATTTCCCGAGGTCGAGTCGATGCGCATACACAGGTTGTCGTTGCAAAGTGCCTTGTCCGCTATGGGTGGCAGGATGGTGAGCTTCAACTCTTTGCTGTCGTTTCTAACGAAACTGATGGAAAGGCTCGATCCTGTCAAATCGAAGTCACGGGCTTCGAATCCATCGGGCAGTGTTTCGGCAAGTCGGTTGACATACGGGCGGATCTGCTCGGTTTCGATGGGCGGGATGAACATGCGTGTTGCGGATTCCTGTGCTATTGCAGGCGCTAAGCTTTGCAGCAGACAGAATAAAATGAAAAGGCCGATTGCCGATATGTGAAATTTCTTCATTTAATTTCTCTAAAGCGGAGAGTAAACCCCGCGAGTGAAGCCGCACAGTTTGCAGAAATCGGGGGGATTGTCACTGATGGCCTGCTGGCGGAAGCGGGTAAATTTTTCGCTGTCGAAAATTTCCGGCAATGTTTGTTTGTCGATGTAACCGAAGACCAGCCCCGGCAGTTTGGTTTCCTCGCCCCTGAAGCACATGGGGATGGGCGCAAGCGAGAACTGCGGGCAGCAGGGGCCGATGCTCATGTCTCCCCTGACTATGCAGCGCTTGTCAAGTTCGAAGCGGCAGGGGCCGACATCCTGGGGTTCTATCGCCACGGGATAAAGTTCTATTCCCGATTGCGCCGCAGCCTTTTGAGCTTTACCTGCGATTTCCTCCAAAAACTTCATGTCCTTGTATGGTGCCGACACGCGCTCGGTTTCCGCGTCGCTGGATACGAAAGGCTGCGGAATGAAAACATCGAAACCGGCTTCTGCCGCAGCCAGTATGTCTTCCGGCATTTTGTGCAGGTTCTCGAACTGGGTCAGGTAGCTTGCGTAATAGCGCGTTTTCTCTCCCCAGTATTTGCGGGCGTTTTTTATGGCAGCCTGCATATCGGAGACTTTGCCGTCTCGAAGTTTTGAGAAAAGCTCCGGATCGAAACTCGAAAACGAGAGACTCATGTAATCCGGCGGGCAGTCGGCGAAAGCCTCGGCTTTTTTTTCTGTCAGGTACATACCGCTGGTGGTGATGCCCGCCAGCGCCCCGCGATCTTTTATCATGCGGATGATTTGCGGCAAGTCATTACGCATCAAGGGTTCGCCGAAACCGACTATCCAGATGGTTCTTGTGTGCGGTGCCAGGTTGTCGAAAGCTTTTTCCAATTGCTCCAGAGGGGGATCGGGCAGTATGCCTTTGCCGTGTTTGATGAAGCAGTTGGTACAGTTCAAGGGGCAGCGTTGCGTGACTTCGATGAAGGTTATCAAGAGCTTCCCGGCTTCCTCCGCTCTCGATGCTGCCTCTTCTTCCGAAAAAAGATCTTCGGGCTTGGTACCTGTGGGAGCTTCGGTAAAAGCCTGCAAGTCTTTGGCGTCTATCGGCAGCGCTTCGTGCGGAAGCGCTTCGGCTACTTTAGGCGGCAGGCCGAAGCAGACGCTATTCAAGGCGCATCCGGCGCAGGCTTTAATGGGTGCGGCTCCCTTTTGCGGCTTGACGGGAAACTCCAGCGATTGCCATGTTTGCGGGTATTTTTTCAGTACGCAGGGAGTCAGGCCGGATGAAGAAACTATTGCCAATTCGCTTCCGGCTTCGTTGCAGAACTTTACAAGCTCAAGAATGCTTTTGCCGAGAGTGTCGGATTGCAGTTTTTTATCTGAACCCTGATCCCAGGACAATGTCAGCCAGATACGCCTGAATTTCAACTTCGATTCTTCGGCGTCTTTCAGCCAGTCGCTCAATTCGTTTTCTTTACCGAGTTGCAAGGTCAAGAGTGCCGAGAGCGTGTAAGGTTTGGCCTTGGCACTCAAGTCTTGCGGGCACTTCAGCGGTGAACGAAAGGATGCCAGTATCTCGGGCGAATCGGACGGGCTGACTTTCAGGTAATCGTCCAGGCGCGGCAATTGAGAATCCGTCACCAGCAGTCCGGCTTGCCTGCCGCTTTTGTGCACCAAATCGAAAGCGCGTTTAAGGCTTTCTTGCGGTGCATCGGGAGACAGGGCCAGGTAAGGCTTGTCGAGAATTTGCGGGAGAGTATTCAAACGGCTTTCTATCAACCAGAAAGCTTTCTCGCCGTACTTTAAGAGCAGCGGCAGAATGTAATGTGTAGGCGGCAGACCGCGCTTGAGCTTTCCCAGCACAGATTTCTGCCCCGTATCCTTGTTTTCACCTTGTGCCATATCGGACTTAATCCTTAACCGCTTGGAACTTCTATTTGCTGCGGACGTTCCTGCCGACTCCATTTCGGTTGCATCGCCTGTCGCTTAATGCTAATTTATTCCGGTAAACGGCGCAACAGTCTTTCTACTTGTCGAAAAGTCTGTAAATGCTGGAATTTCACGAAAGACTATGATAAAATATATTGAATTTACTTTTAAAGGCCTTCAATAGCGTTCTTGCCCAACATGACAAAAAATGCCGTTTTTACAATCGCTTTAATCTTTTTTGTTCTGGCCTTCTGCCAGCCCGGACAACTGTGGGCGGGTGCCGAAGACGATTATCAGGATGCCAAAGCTGCACTGAAGTCATTCGAGAAAAACAAAAAACGGCACAAATACCGCGAGACATGGAAAAGACTGATAGGCAAGTTCGAGAAGATTACCAAGAAATATCCCAAGCATAAACGTGCCTGCGATTCTGTTTTTAACACCGCTCGTCTATACAACGACATGGCCGAGGTCAGCCGCCTGCGATCTGACCGAGAAGAGGCCATCAGGCTGTATTCCAGCCTTTCTAAGAAATGTTCGCGATCTTCTCTGGCCGACGATGGCTTGTATCGTGCCGCCAATATAAAAATTGTGCTCGGGGATGAAAAATCCGCCCGCAGGCTTTTTACTCGCGTGATAGATGAATATCCCAAAGGAGATATGCGCGGCAAGGCCAAGAAATCCCTTGCGGGCTTCGGTGGTCCGTTGAGGGACAAGAAAAAGTCTGTCGCTAAGAAAAGTG
>CAYTHG010000395.1:0-3736 GCA_964437525.1 uncultured Myxococcales bacterium
CTCTGTGATCGGCCAGATAACCTTGCAAATCAAAATCGAAAGAATGCTTGCCGACCGGGATATTCAAAACCTTGCAGGGTGTCTCACAAGCAGGCTTGCCGTCTATTAACACTTGCACGTCCGGCTGGTTGGCAGTTATTTCTAGATCCGTAACTTCTCCAGCCGCGTCAAAATCGACTACCGAGCCACCGATATTGTTTACTACATGAAATCCAGCCAAAGCAATGAGCAGCAACAAAGCCGACAATATCGCCACAGTAGACAGCAAAGAGGGTCTCTTTTTGGGGCTGGCTTTTTCTTTTTCTATTTTGGCAGGCTCATCCACTTCAACGACAAGCTTGGGCTTCGGTTCTATGGATGATTTCTGGAAAAGATTTTCCTGCTTTTCAGCCAAAGCCTTTTCGTCGATACCGAACTCGGAAAGATCCATCTGGCGGATATCTTCCATACGTTCTTTGGAATGCGCCAGCTCTTCTTCAAAACTGCTCTGCATCCATTTCCCAGCATCGCGGAATGTAAACGGCGTCTCCAGGGTATACAAATACTGCTGAAGTTCGCGCCTCATGGCCTCGGCGCTCCTGTATCTCCTCTTCAAATCGCGCTCAAGTGCGCGCATGGCGATTTTTGCCAGAGGCTCGGGAACATTCTCATTGAATGTAAGCGGATTTTCTATTTCGGCCAGACGGACTTTCTCCAGAGTGTCATAATCGTTTTCGCCCACAAACAAGCGTTTGCCCGCCAGCATTTCCCATAAGACGACACCGACGGAAAACAGGTCCGAACGACCGTCCACTGTCAGACCGCGCACCTGCTCGGGAGACATATAGCCGAATTTGCCCTTGAGCACTCCGACCTGAGTCTGAGAGATTTTACCGGCGGCTTTGGCAATACCGAAGTCAACCAGTTTGACTTCGCCATTGTAGGAGATCAGGATATTTGGCGGCGAGACATCGCGGTGGACGATACCCATAGCCTCGTGACTGCTACCCACCTTGTTATGAGCGTAATCGAGACCAGCCAAGACCTTTTCGCAAATATAGGCCGCCATATTCGGAGGAATGGGTTCACGCAGCTTCTTAAGTCGGTCGAAAATGGCTCTAAGGTCGCGCCCTTCGACAAATTCCATGGAGATGTAGTACGTACCCTCTATTTCACCGAGATCGTAGATCTGAGCGACATTGTGATGGTGCAGTTCACCGGCGATATTCGCCTCATCCACGAACATCTTGACGAACTCGTGTTGCTCGGAAAATGTCGGCAGAATCCTCTTGATGGCTACGATTTTATGAAAGCCGGATACACCAAGCACCTTGGCCTTAAAAACCTCGGCCATGCCGCCGACGCTTATCAGGTCGATTAAAAGGTACTTGCCGTACAGCTCCGGTTTTTGCAAGGCGTTTTACTCCAGCGTTTTACGGATCGACATATCGAACACTAAATGCGGAATACCATGTTGCCGTTTGAAAGATGATATTCCATCGGATCTACATTATCAAGCTTGATCTTTTTCTTTGGCTTGATCTTTTTCTTTGGCTTGATCTTTTTCTTTGGCTTGGTCTTCTTCTTTGACTTGGTCTTCTTCTTTGGTAATCACGTGTCCACAGTTGGGGCACTTGACGGTCTTACGACCATCTCTTGAAGATTTCTCCACCATATAGGGACTTTCGCATTCCGGGCATTTCATGTTCATGGGCTTATCCCAACTGGCCCATTTGCATTTCGGATAGGAATCACAACCGTAGAAAAGCTTGCCGCGTTTGGTAACTTTCTCGACCACCATTCCTTCGCAATCGGCCTCAGGACATTTCATTCCTGTCTTGATGGGCTTGGTGTTTTTGCACTCGGGATAATTGACACAAGCAATAAAGCGCCCGAAGCGCCCGGTCTTGATTTCCATAGGCGATCCGCATTTTTCGCAGACTTCATTCGTAACCTGTTTGGGAATCAATTTGATGCTGTCGTCTTCAAGCTTTTCGTACTCACTGGTGAAGTTGCAATCAGGATAACCTGAACAGGCAATGAAAGATCCGCGCCTGCCCCACTTGATGTTGAGATCGGCTTCACATTTAGGGCACTTGAGGCCGGTAGGAATCTCCTCGCGCTTGACTTCGCGCATGTTCTTTTCGGCGTCTGCCAGATCCTTCTTGAATTTCACATACAATTTATTCAGCAATTCGTGCCAGTCAACCTTGCCCTCTTCCACTTCGTCAAGCTGCTCTTCCATGCCTGCCGTAAATTCGACATCCATGATTTCCTTGAAATTTTCATCCAGCAATTCAGTCACGATCTCGCCTAACTCCGTGGGATGGAAGGCGTTTTCTTTTTTCTGGACATACTCTTTGTCCTGAATGGTGGAGAGAATCGAGGCGTAAGTGGAAGGACGACCGACACCGTTTTCCTCAAGCTCTTTAACCAGCGTCGCTTCGGAGAAACGCGCAGGCGGCTGGGTGAAATTCTGTTTGGGATCGAGATTCAAAAGTTTGAGGACTTCGCCTGCTTCCAAGTCGGGAAGCTGCGCGTCTTTTTTGTCTTTGCCACTTCCGTTTGTCTCTGTATATACGGCTGTAAATCCCTTGAATTTCGTGATCGAACCGGTAGCCGACAGCGTGTGACGGCTGCAATTGATCTCAAAGGATGTCACGTCGTAAATGGCAGGCATCATCTGGGAGGCGACAAAGCGGTTCCATATCAGCCTGTAAAGGCGATATTGATCGTTTGACAGGAACTCCTTCACAAACTCGGGTGAATACTTCATGGAAGTCGGGCGGATGGCCTCATGGGCATCCTGAGAGCTTTTCTTATTTTTGTAGTAAACCGGCTTCTCTGGCAGATAATCCTTGCCGTAATTCTCCGAGATATGCGCCCTGAGTTCAGCCAGAGCGTCTTCGGAGATGCGCGTGGAGTCGGTTCTCATGTAGGTTATCAAACCCTGCTCGTCATCTTCTCCGAGTGAAATTCCTTCATAAAGCTGCTGGGCGACAACCATTGTCTTTTTGGGCGAGTACTTGAGTTTGTAGGCCGCTTCCTGCTGCAACTTGGAGGTAATGAAAGCCGGTGTCGGATAACGACGGCGCTCTTTACGGTCGATCTTGGTGAGGTTGTAAGGATTATTTGTCAGATCTTCGGTGACCTTATCGGCCTCTTCCTTACTGGAAATAGCGATTTTCTTACCGTCAGTTCTCAAAAGCTTGCCGGTAAATGAGGGCTGCTTGGAGCCTTCGAGTTCGGCCTGGAACGACCAGTATTCTTCACTGACAAATGCTTTGATAAGCTTTTCACGCTCGCAGACGATCTTTACTGCAACCGACTGCACACGACCGGCGGACAGACCACGGCGGACCTTTTTCCACAAAAGCGGACTGATCTGATAACCGACCAGACGGTCGAGAATTCTACGAGCCTGCTGGGACTCGTACTTCAAGAGATTCAACTCTTCCGGGTGCTTCAAAGCTTCGATGATCGCCTTTTTTGTGACCTCATGGAAAACAATGCGATAGATCTTTTTGTCTTTGTTTTTCTTGGTCATCAATTCCTGGGCGATATGCCAAGCGATTGCTTCTCCTTCACGGTCAGGGTCGGGAGCGAGAAAGATCTCATCGGCTTCGCTAGCTGCCTTTTTTATATCGCGGACTATCTTGCCTTTTCCACGAATAGTCTCGTATTGGGCGGCAAAGTTGTCCTCGGTATCGACTCCGAGACTTTTTTTCGGCAGATCTTTGACATGTCCGACGGTTGC
>CAYTHG010000396.1:0-3712 GCA_964437525.1 uncultured Myxococcales bacterium
TAAATCCATTAAATTTGTGTCACTCTCAATGAGACATGTCTCATAAACATGCTGTCTCATCTTGTATTTGTGGGCAACTGTCCCTTTTTTAGATACACCTGCAATTCGTACCATTTTGAGACACATTACTTTATTATTCTTTATTTACAACAACTTACAAACAACACCGATCTCTTTTGATATAATTCATGCTATAGGCATCTCCAGAGCCACTTTATACACAAAAACATAATGTACTGATATTGCTAGGTTTTGCCAGACAAGACCCTTTTGGCACACTGCTTGCTAGATAGATATACCGTACGGAGCAATCATTAAGAAGCACAGACAACTGAAAGGCAAGACAATGTGGCAAGGACAAAACACTACAAACAAGCCTTTAAATATAAAGCCTTCTTTGGATAACTTACATATCCTGATTGTTGACAACGATCTTTCGAATGCCGATACCCTGGGACGCGGATTATATCTCTTCAATTACAATAGCTCCAACAAGGTCACACCTGCTGAAGCTGTTAGATTACTTGAGGAGTCACAGGGCAGGCTCTTTGACTTGATAATCACTGAAATGGATCTGGGTTCAAACGAAGCCTTAGACTTAATGCTTGCAGTAGAAGACCTTGATCATGAAGTTCCAATTATAGCCATCTCGTCCAATACGTACACATCAAGAATTAATGCTGTACAGGACATGGGACTTTCAATTCTCCCTAAACCTTTCGACATGGATAAGCTGGATTTCGAGATCAGACGTCTGGCACATTCCAAAGAGATGGCATTTTAAATGAGTTCCCCAATCACTTCCAGATATACCTGCCAAAGAACCCTTTTTTCGAACTCCACTAGTAACCACTCTTCCCCCTTCACCGGGGAGGTTCTTATCTTCCCCGGTGACCCTTTCCTTAAGATTATTTCTCAACGGCTGTCTTCAATGCATACGAAGACATATATATCTGACGAAGCAGCCAAGTTTATATAGCCCTCCCCCTCTTATTTATTTTTTCTTGTTTTGATTTTGCCGGAGCCCTTAATACTGAATGGCTCCGGCTTTTTTTATCGAATTGCGGAGATACCGAGAGAATGTCGGCATCAGACCTGAACGACCTCCCAGGATCGAGATGTGTAACCATCCAACTCGACACAGATGTTTTCACCGCACTTGAGTGGACCGACGCCTTTGGGCGTGCCGGTAAATATCAAGTCGCCGGCTTTAAGAGGCATCCATTCGTTTATGTAGGCAAGTATTTCATCCGGCCCCATAATCATATCCGCCAAATAAGCCGTCTGTCTCACCTCGCCGTCAAGCTTCGTAACTAAGTTAAGATCCTTCCAGCGACCGACGCCTGCCGTCGGCACAAAAGGAGCAAGCCTTGCCGAACCGGGGAAGCTTTTGGACATTTCCCAGGGACGACCTTTCTTTTTTGCATTCTGTTGCACATCTCGCTTGGTGAGATCAAGTCCTGCGGTAATACCGACTACGTCCTGAAAAGTGGGACAACCTTCTGTAGCCAATGGGCCCAACAACAAAACCAGCTCGCCTTCAAAATGGAAATTCTCGGTGTCCTGCGGATATTCAATGATTCTGTTACCGTTGATTAAAGAACCGGGAACTTTTACAAACACACTTGGTGTTTTTTGTACAGCGTCCATCTCCTTCTGGTGGTCTTTGTAATTACCGCCCATGCAAAAGATTCTTCCGACTTCCAAGTCGATTGGAGCCATACCAATCCAGTCAATCATAGTTGCCCCCTTATTATGTCAATCATGTAGATTTTTACGGACAGCCATTACTTCTGGATATACACTGAAGAAAGCATCCACAACGCTGGGACAAAAATGAGTTCCCGAGTCTTCGCGTATTATAGAAAGCACCTTCTCCATTGGAAATGCATCTTTATAAACACGCTTGCAAGCCAATGCATCAAACACATCGGCCAAGGCCACTATGCGACCCACTATCGGAATCTCTTCCCCTTTCAATCCTCGCGGATAACCTTTGCCATTCCATTTCTCATGATGCGTCCAGGATATTTCCTCTCCCAATTTCAACATCGGAGAATTGGAACCGGCCATTATCTGTTTGCCCACCTCTGCGTGGGTCTCCATTATTTTGAACTCCTCTTCTGTCAGTTTACCCGGTTTGTTCAAAATTGCATCAGGAATCGCAACTTTTCCGACATCATGCAACGGGCTTGAAACGCGGATCAACTCCTGCATCTCTTCCGAGATCCCCAAAGCCTTTGCAATCAGACGGGAATACTCGGCTACACGGTGAACGTGTTTGCCTGTATCATTGTCTCTGAATTCAACGGCATTGGACAACCTGACGATGGTATCGAACTGAACTTCTCTAAGTTGATCCAAAAGCCGGGCATTCCTTACAGCTACAGCGGCAAAAGAAGCAACCGCTTCTGCTAGCTCCACTACGTTTTCAGGAAAACCGGCTACCTCTCCGTATTCATCCATATGATTTACAAGCTGCAGGACTCCGATCACCTCCTGTTTTTCATCAAGCATAGGAACCGAGATCATCGACCTTGTGCGATAGGTCGCCAATGAATCGAAAAGCGTATTGTGGTGATATGGCTTGTCATGCGCTATCGTGTAGACATCATCGATGATTTCCGTCTTCTTGCTTCCGGCAACATAACCGGCGATGCTTTCATCGTTTATCTCTATAGCCTTGTCTTTGAATAGCGGAATCGTCATGGTCGAGAATCTTCTTGAATCCAGACTTGCCGTTTGTGAAACAAGAAATCGCAGAAAATCCCCTTCTTTCAAAAAAAGACTACCGCCATCGCTGGAAGTGAGACTTCTGGCCTCGCTTACAATAAGCTTCAAAAGATGCTTGAGGTCATGTGTGGCTGACAGGGCGACGCCGATTTTGATCAGTCTATTCAGCATTTCATGTTCGGACATGATGGACATTGCCATAACCTCTTTTACTTCTAAAGTTGATATCAAGTTTTAAGAATAACCCATGCTCAATCAGACGGCAAGCACTGCAAGTTCCAAAATTGGCTTTTGTATACCTCCACACTGTGAGATAATAAATGCTTGAGATATTTAAAAGGAGAAAAATAATGAGGGGTACTTTTGCAATAGCAATCTTTTCCGTTTTGGTTCTGCTTTCATATTCGGCAATAGCCGAAGAACTGACCTGCGAGAACGAATACGGAACATGCACAATGAGCGAAAACAGCTATGAATGCCAATGCGCCGGTGGCGGAGATTCAAATGTCGCAGTAGGCGGTGGCACTATCAGCGAAGGCGAAGGCGCTAGCGGCGAGAGTATGGAAGTAAGCAAAGAAGCCTGCCTGGAGATGCTGACCGATATGTGCGAATCTTCGGTTCCGATAGACACCTGCGAATCGGAAAAGGGAGCCTGCACCATCTACAAGGATTATCATTCCTGCGAATGCGCCGATGGCAGCGGGGAAGGCAGCGGCGAAGGCTCCAGCGAACCCGGCTATCCCGGAGATGACGAAGACGTAGAAGACATCAACCCCAGCGACCCCGACGATGACGATGTTTCCCCTCCTGTGGAAAAACAAGTATTGAACGATGAAGACATGGTCTGCGACGATCTTTTGCTTGGTGAATGCCCAAACGATCCTCCCGATCCTGCCTCAGAATGCTCCGCCGACGAGCTTTCAATCTGTAACGACTTCAAAGCATTTGCCGAAGATTGTTACGGCATGAAGTTCTGGCC
>CAYTHG010000397.1:0-3706 GCA_964437525.1 uncultured Myxococcales bacterium
ACAGAGGCGGAGTGGGAATATACGATTCGTGCTGGAAACCAGTACACCGCTTTTTATCAGAGCGAGGGTAATGACGGGACGATAACACAACCGAATTCAAGTAGCACCATTGATCCGAACCTGGATAAGATTGGCGTTTATTGTGCAAATGATTCAGGTGGAACAGCACCAGTTGGGACGAAGGCTCCAAATGACTGGGGTTTGTATGATATGAGTGGCAACCTTATGGAATGGACCTGGGATTGGTATCGGAACGGATACCAGAACGATGTGGCGACAGACCCTGTAGGGCCTAGTGCGGGCTCGCAACGCGTCGGGCGTAACGGCAATTGGAGCGCCTACGCGCTGTACTGCCGGTCGGCGGACCGTAGCAGCGGGCCGCCCGGCACTCGTTCCTACTACATCGGTGCGCGTCTCTGTAGGTCTAGCCTTAACACTACACCCACATGCGACGATAGCTCCCATAACATCAATGAAACTGACGTAGACTGCGGAGGGCCAGACTGCGATGCCTGCGCTACAGGCAAAGAATGTCTGGAAGCTTCCGACTGCATAAGCAGTGTGTGTGGCCTGGACAATATATGCGCCGCGCCAACCTGCGATGACACCATACAGAACGGCGATGAAACAGACGTGGACTGTGGCGGTTCGTGTGATGCGTGTGTAATCCCCACCCCCGTCTTCGTGCCAATAACCGCCGGCAGCTTCTGGATGGGTTCTCCGGATGGTACCTGTCCTGCGGCCTATCCGGGTGATTGCACGGCTGAGTTGGGACGCTACGACTGGGAAACCCTTCACGAGGTAACCCTGACCTATGATTTCGAGATGAGCCGTTATGAGATTACAGAGTCTGAGTTCGAGGGCCTGATGGGTTGGAATGCGAATGATACCTGGGATCCGGACTGTACATGTGGTTGCGAAGATAATCATCCGATGAAGCGCATAAGCTGGTTTGACACGCTTGCCTACGCCAACCAGTTATCGCTGGATGCAGGATTGACGGCCTGTTATGTGTTTAGTTATGTAGGTTGTGAGAATGGCGGGAATGTGGGTTCTGATTACATGGATTGTTTTGATAGCGATTCGACCTTCGGCGGGATCGACAGCGCGACGGTGACGCTGGATAAAGGAGCAGCAAAGCCTCAAGACTGCGACGGCTACCGTTTACCTACGGAGGCGGAGTGGGAGTATGCAATCCGTTCAGGGAGTGAGTATACGGCGTTTCATCAGAGCGATGGGAATGACGGGACGATAACGTATACAGAAACAAGTCCCATGGATCCGAACCTGGATTTGATTGGCTGGTTTGGTGGCAACAACGGTGCATTAGGGACACCTACTTATGGCACGAAGCCTGTTGGTGGCAAGGCTCCGAATAGCTGGGGCTTGTATGACATGAGTGGCAACCTTATGGAATGGACCTGGGATTGGAGTTATGGCTATCAGAACGATGTAGAATCCGACCCTGTAGGACCGGTATCAGGCTCGCACCGTGTCTATCGTGGCGGCAATTTTGGCTACTACGCGAGGTACTGCCGGTCGGCGCACCGTATGTCCGGCTCGCCCGGCAGTCGCTCCGACAACGTCGGCGCCCGTCTCTGTAGGTCTCGCCAGAGCGGCAACCTGGATGGAGATGTGGACGAGGAAGTGGGTGCTGAGGAGGAGAAGGAGGTTGAAAGTGATCTTGACCTCGACCCCGGGCTGGAGTCAGAAATAGAAGAAGAAATATATACTCTCACATGCTCGAACGGCGTATGCACAGATCCTACAACCGGATTTGAGTGGCAGGAAACGCCATCAGGTGCAGAAATGGCTTGGGATGTTGCATCAAACCATTGTCTGAATCTTTTGCTTGACGGCAATGGCTGGCGACTGCCAAATATTAGCGAACTGCGCTCTATTGTACGTTATTGTTCGAACATACAAACTGGTGGAGCTTGCGGTGTAAGAGACGAATGTATGATCTGCGGTGATTTTTCCGCAGATGTTTGTCTAGGAAACAATGGATGTTGGGAAGGCAGTAGCTGCTCCTGCTCTGACGAGAGTAGTCCAAATGGCTGTTTCTACCCGGACGAATTTAGCGGTATTTGTTCCTGGTATTGGTCATCATCATATCATAGTGATATTTGGCCCCAGATGTGGGGAATAGACTTTGATACTGGCAACGTGTTTTGCCACAGCTATCAGGCAGAACACGGCTATGCACGTTGCATGCGGAATGGTCCGTGAAATTGAGTGATTCGCTCGTTGGTATTGATAATTTCTCCGACCGCACCTAGGGGTTGCACATAATAATGAATCTAGCAATTAAAACAACATCTACTGGGGAACACCTAGGAATTGCAGTCCAGTGCGAATAACTACAAGTTCTGCCCTACAATTATTAACCAGACCGGAATTACATGACTGTCCGGCCCGTATAGACCCAGGATCAAGTCCGGGGTGAAGAGGATGGGCACTACGAAAAAGTGGCCCTTTAAATAGCTACACAACCAGAGCCTGACTCAGCATAGTCAGACATCCTACACCCTACCGGTTCCGGCGATGGCTGCCAGGGCTGCAACCAACCCACTGCGCCGCTGTCGCTGCAGACACTGCTCATCCTGATCTTCGGTATGATGATCACTGCAGTCAGGAGAAGATGGCTGGTGGGGCGGTAAGCCCGCAGGCGAGTAAAAACTTCCGCTACTAACCTTGTGACAGATTCTCTGGTAAATTTAACTTCAGGGGTGAATTAACCTACGTGTGAGCGGTGTCGTAGTTGCGACACTGACGTGCCCTAAAGATGACGGACACTGGACGGGGGTGTATACTGCCGTCCATCTTCGAAAGGAGCGTTCGTCATGGGATCAAGAGTTCATCATTCTAAAGAGTTCAAGTTGCAGGCAGCCAGACTGGTTGCCGATCAGGGCTACACCTTCAAAAAGGCCGCCGAGCATCTGGGCATAAACGCCTGGACCCTGCGCGACTGGGTACGGAAGTTTCGTTCGGACGGGACTCTGCCGCCTCCGGGTGAAGAGATTAAAGAGGCGGAGGAGATGAAACGTTTGCGCAAGGAGCTGTCCGAAGTCAAGATGGAGCGCGACATCTTAAAAAAAGCAATGGCGTACTTTGCAAAAGACAAGCTGTGAGGTATGCCTTTATCAGGGAGCATGTCACCGAGTTCCCGACGCTTGTCATGTGCCGCGTTCTGCAAGTGAGTCGAAGCGGCTATTATTCCTGGCTGAAGCGTAAACCGTCCAATCAGGCGAAACGCAGGAAAGCGCTTGCTCAATCCGTGGAGAAGTCGTTTCACGGCAGTCATGAGATCTATGGTTATCGTAAGGTGCATGAGGATCTGGTGCAGGAAGAGAAGATCGAGGTCTGCAAGGAGACCGTTCGCTCGATCATGCGCGAAAAAGCGTTGAAATCAAAGGTGAAACGAAAGTTTGTTGTGACGACGAACAGCGATCACAAGCATCCCAGACACGAGAATCTACTGGATAGGAATTTCACGGCAGATCGTCCGAATCGCAAATGGGCGGCGGATATTACCTATGTCCGAACAAGTGAAGGCTGGTTGTTTCTTGCAGCGGTAATGGACCTGTTTTCCCGCAGGATCGTCGGCTGGTCGCTTTCCAAGCATATCGACACCCAGCTGGTTAGTAAGGTCGCCTCTAATCGCCCGGGTTTTCGAAAAAAGGAAACGAATACCCGAGGGGTAGGC
>CAYTHG010000398.1:0-2611 GCA_964437525.1 uncultured Myxococcales bacterium
TGAGCCTTTCAATTCTTTTCGGTTCTGTATTCGCGGTGCAAGCTCAGGAAACGAGCAATCTTGAAGAGCTTGTAAATTCCATGGAAGATCCTTTCACTATCCCCGAAGAATTGATTGGAGCGCCAGAGATTACAATAACGGCCAAGCCGGGCTGGAAACCCAATCCTTATAATCCTGTCTCTACAAAAGTGGTCACTCACAGCAAGAACGGTGACATCAGCATCAGTGAACAATCCGAAATCATTCCCGGATTCATGGGGGACAAATCTTTTGTCGGCAGTCTCGGAGCCGAATTGTCCGTCGCCACTAAGGAGATTATCGGCAGTGACGACAGACACAAGGTCAGCGATACCACGCAGTGGCCCCATCGTGCGGCGGTCCACCTTCTGATGGAAGTCGAAGGCGGCTACGGTTCCTGCTCGGGTGCGCTTATCGGCCCTTATCATGTATTGACAGCCGGACACTGCGTTTATCTAAATGAAAGCGGCGGCTGGGCAAAGGACATATTCGCAATTCCAGCCGGATTCGGCCAGACCGGAGCCCCTTACGGCATGATAAGCTACACTGACGCCCATGTTTACCAGCAGTGGATAAGCAACAACGACGAATACAACTACGATGTAGCCATCATCGCGCTTGACCGCCCCATAGGCAACGCAATCGGATATTTCGGTTATAAGGCAGAATCCGACAACTACTTCAACAATCGCAACCTGACAATCAGCGGTTATCCCGGAGACCTTGATGACGGCATGAACATGTATACCATGACCGGCCTTATCTTCAACACGGACACCCATCAGCTTTATCACTACCTGGACACCACAGGAGGAACAAGCGGTTCTTCTCTTTATGAAATGACCGGCACCGATGTCAGCTCCAAGGGTGTCAATTCCTATGGAGTACAAGGAGGATACGGATATTCCGCATACAACGGAGCAGCCAGACTCAGCACGCAGCGCATCAGCGACATTGCAAGCTGGCGTGCAGGCGACGCCGTTCCAGCGGACAAAGCCGACCTGACGGACAAATACAGCAGCTTCAGAAAGTTTATTCCCAAGGTCACGTCCACCGATTCTCCCTTCTCCATTGAAAGCAAAATGACCAACATCGGCACTTCGGCAGCCTCGACTTTCATAGTCAGCTACTACGCATCCTACAACAAATCATGGGACAGCAACGACTATCTGATCGGCAGCACAACCATCGTCCGCGTCGATCCCTTCGTACAAGCCGAAGCCGGTTGGAGCGGAGTTCTCCCGAGCGGCATTCCCTCGGGCGATTACCACATAATCGTTAAACTCGACAGCGATAGAAATGTAGACGAATACAACGAAATGAACAACACGGCAGTATTCGATGACATGCTGACAGTCAACGCCATCAGCGATTCCGACCACGACGGCATTGACGACATTTTCGATGGCTGCCCGGATGAGGCGGAAGACGAAGACGGCATACAGGACAACGACGGTTGCCCCGAAGACGACGCCGACCACGATGGCATTCTCGATGAAGACGACGACTGCCCCGAAGAATACGCTTCAGACGAAAACGATGAAGACAACGATGGTTGCCCTGACAACGGCAAGCCGGACAATCCTCCCGATGGCGACGAAGGCGTTGACGGCGATGAAGGCGGCAACGTTGACGGCGACAAAATCGACCCCGAAGACGGCGATCAAGGCGGTTCCGGAAGCGGCGACAGCAACAACGATGATGAAGATGACGAAGACGACAAAGACTGGGGACTGGACGATGGCAGCGGAGGTTGCAACAGTTCGGGAACTTCCGGCTCTCTGTTGTTGATGATGCTTGCTTTTGCGTTTTTGGTCTCAAGACGCAGACAAAGCGTCACTTGCCGCAACAAGTAAGCCCGTTTATAGACAAAACTCCGACCCTGAAGTACACTCGAATATAGAAGTAAAATTATCTCCGACGTGTTAAGGCCGTTCTGACTAGCTTCGGAAGCGCTCTGTGGAGTCATGAACCATTGCCGAAAGGTTGAAATGAAGCGGCTCGCCAAGCAAATCTGGATCAAACCCATGTTGTTGCTGCTGTTTGTAGCGGCAATGATTGTTGCTTGGCTATCGGGATTTACAGATAAATTTTCAAGCGGTGAAAAAATAAACCTGATCCTGCTGCAACAGGGCGAATGGGCACCGCTAATTTTTCTTGCACTCTATGTAAGCCTGCCTTTCCTTCTTTTACCGCCTTCCATAATGACTGCCGCCTCTGGTTTCCTGTTCGGACCGATCTGGGGCGCGGCTTTGTCTCTTGCGGGAGCTGTTATCGGTGCTTCGCTGGCCTTTGCGCTGGCTCGCTTTCTGGGACGAGAATCCATACAGAAGATACTGCCGAAGAAACTTTTGCAACTGGACAAAGGCATGGAGGTTCACGGCTTTGCTGCGGTAGTCTACATGAGACTGATCTTCGTGCCTTTTATGATTGTCAATTTCTCGTCCGGCTTTTCCAGCATAAAATTCAGACATTTTTTCTGGGGTACGGTAATAGGAATCCTGCCGGCATCTTTCGCCCTGCCCTACCTGACCGGCAATATCAGACGAGCATTCACAGAAAATGACCTAAGCCTGCTGTATGATTCAAAAAC
>CAYTHG010000398.1:2621-3693 GCA_964437525.1 uncultured Myxococcales bacterium
GGCGCTTTTCGTACTGGTTTCTTCAATGCCGATCATCATACATTTAATTCAAAAAGCCCGTAAGAAAGCATAGATTCCACCCGGACAAACCCGGGGAATCCATTCAGCCAAAAACACCGGCAAGAATCGCGTTGTCATTGCCTCTCAATTCCGCTGATACAGTATGCTCATTCCGCTACGCGAAATCACTCACCAAGAGCTGAGTCTCACAGACATTAGCTTAAAAAGATAACTTACTGGAATTGGGGACTACTCAGGTACGATGTTAATCCATGCTTATCTAGCCGGATCACCCCGATAAAAAAGGTTGCAATTCCCTCTTTACCTAATACAATAAGAAGATGGTTGGAAGACCAGCTACAAAAAGCAAATAAGGCGTATGCCCCCTTCTATTTTAGAATTAACGTGCGGAAAGGAAGGACCAATGAAAGGCAAAGCATTCTGGATGGCAGCGATTGTTGCGTGCCTGATGCTACTGTTTATGGTGTCTTGTGGCGGAGATGATTCCGGTGAAAACGGTACCGACGACGGACTCGGCCCATTCGACCCCTGCAACACAAACGATGAATGTGCCAGTGGGTTATGCTGGACCTCAGACTCCAGCAGATTCTGCTCATTGAACTGCACAGTCGATGCAGAATGCGTTCAGGCTTATCCCGGCTCCTGCTGCCAGATGCTCGAAGGCAGCACCTCCGGTATTTGCATGTCCCCCACCGCCTGTTCCGGCGAGAACGGCAAAGAACCGGGCGTCGAAGGCTATTGCACTCCCGACGAGAAAAAATGCGTGGGCCTTGACGTGCAGAGCTGCAATGCCAAGGGAACCGACTTCGATCATTACCGCACCTGCACATTTGCCTGTGTAGACGGCAAATGCACAAACGAAGAAGACGGCGATGGCGAAGAGACCCTTTGCACTCCAGACACACTGCAGTGCAAAGACACTAGCACCGTCGAAAAATGCTCAGCAGACGGTTCGTCCTTTGGAATCTGGCAGGATTGCTCTGAAACCGGACAAAACTGCAAAACAGGCCAGTGCACTGGCGAAGTTTTAGGTGATCCCTGCAACGTAGAC
>CAYTHG010000399.1:0-3657 GCA_964437525.1 uncultured Myxococcales bacterium
GGATGCTTTGTCGCGTGAGGCTACCAGTATGGCAGGATCTCCGGCCCGGCGGCCTTCTTCGCTGATGGTAATATTGCAGCCGGTAACCTCGCAGGCAATCTTGTACATCTCTTTTACCGAAGTGCCGTTGTTGCAGCCGAGATTGATCGAATCGGATTTGCCGCCTTTTACCAAATGCAGCAGTGCCAGGCGATGCGCCTCTGCTAGATCGTAGACGTGGACGTAATCTCGGATGCAGGTGCCGTCCGGGGTCGGGTAGTCCGTGCCGAAGAGCTTCAATTCCGGGGCAAGACCTTTTGCCGCTAAAAGCAAATTAGGAATCAAATGCGTCTCAGGTGAATGCCATTCGCCACATTCGCCTTCTGGGTCTGCTCCGGCTGCGTTGAAATACCTGAGCGCCACATAGGACAAGCCTTTGACCCTCGCCATGTCTTCCAGCATCCATTCTATGCAAAGCTTGGAGCGTCCATATGGATTGATGGGGCGGGTAGGGTGGTTTTCATCTATGGGGACATGCTGTGGCTCGCCGTAGGTCGCAGCCGTCGAAGAAAACACGATATTGGCGATGCCGTGACGTGTCATGGAATCCAGCAGGTTTTGTGTGCCTTGGATATTGTGGCGATAATACCAGAGTGGCTGCTTAACGGATTGACCGACCAGCGAAAGCGCCGCAAAATGTACAATGGCATCGAATTTGCCGTTTTTTAAAGCGCTATCGATATCACCCGGATTCAAAAGGTCGCCTTCTATCAAGTTGCCGAATTTAGCAAGCGACTTGTGGCCAGTTGAGAGATTGTCGAAGACGGTTACATCGAAGCCAGCGCTTGAAAGCAGTTTGCTTGTCATGCTACCGATATAACCCGCGCCACCTGTGACCAGCACTTTTAGATTATTTGTGTCAGCCATTGTTGCTTACCACTCCTGAGGGGTTCGGTATTCGGTGTCGAAGGTGTCGCGTTCGACAACCAGCGCCACACCTGTATGCGGTCCTTCGGGACAGAACCCGCAATGCGGAGCTTCTATCAAGGTCGGCTTGCCTTGCTCTAACACCAGATCACGCAAGCCGTTTTCGTCTTTGAGCCTCAAGGACATCTTGCCGGACAGAAGCAGAAAGAACTCGGGGCAATCGTGCTTTTCGAGTTCCTGTATGTCTTCGGGGCTGGCTTCTCCCGGAGAATAAATACCGACGCGCCAATGTCCAGAATCGCCGCAGACGACCTGCCAGCGCTCGCCGGGCTTGATACTGAGAAGTTTGTTCATATCTACATCGGGAAAAGAAGGAGCCTCGGTTTTTACAAATTTCATTTCAAGCCTCATAAGATCTAGAGAATTCTTGAATTACACGAAATGCATAAAAGTATCTGCATCGCGTGCTTGCGTCGGCAACATTATAAACTTTGAAATGGAGAAAAGCCAACAGCTTAAAAGGCGTAATTGACACCGATGCCGACACTACCGACAAAGCCCGAAGAGGTATAGCCGGGAAAACCGGGATTGTTGGTTTGCAGGCCTGCGCTTTCAACAAGAGGCTCATCGGTCTTGATATCGCGGGCATCCGGGAATTCATCGACTATGGAATTGGAGGCTGTATCTGATTTTTTCTGCTCTCTTTCGAGCAGAATCTGGAATTGCGTATGAAAATCTACGGACAGACCTTCTACCCAAGGCAGGTTGAAATTGCTGCCTAGTGCAAGTTCGACCTTGTCGTTATCTACGTAGTTGGTTCTGCCGTCCTGATTGGGAACGGGAGAAGGAATCCAGCCACCGCCGAAGGAGACATCAAGCCAGTCCAAAGGAGAATAGCAGGTTCCGATCCGGACGATATAGGTGTCGTTGAAACCGTCGTTTGAACCTTCGTAGAACTCGGGTCTGAATTCCGACCACATATACCAGGCGGCATCGCTTGAGATAGACCAGTCGCCTACATCGAAGCGCAGACCACCGGAGAGTACGCGGGGAGAGAACGAGAAAGAATAATCGAAACTCTGCTTGGTTATCGGCTCACCTTCATAGATCTCGAAGTTCCAGAACTGAAGCTTGTTATCGACTCCCACATCGAACCACGAACGATCCCTGAAAGACAGACCTATGCCCATCCAGTCTGTCGGCTCGAACTGCACTCCCACTGTGACGGCAGCGTCATATTTGATTTCGGCGTCCATCAGAAAATGAATGTTTTCCTGGTCGAGGGCATCGGGAATAAACATACGTGTTTTTACATCCATGTTTCCGAATACGTTGATGGTAGCGCCGAAGCCAAACCAGTCGAGCGGACGAAAAGCAAGACCAGCCATAGCTGTGGGACGGCGGGCTTTTCTGTTCAACAACTGGAAGTGAAGTCGGTTCGAGAAGAACTGCTCGCGCTCGTCTACATAATGAAAATCGGCGGTCGTCAAAGATTGCAAGGGAATCGAAAATGCCACACCAGCCTTGAACCACCACAATCCGAAGTCATGCACTATGCCGCCTGCAAGGGTATAGTTGTTAGGGTCGTCGGTCGTATCGCCGCGAGCTTGCAGCAGTTCGGAAGTAGGCATGTAGCGAACCTTCATACCGGTTGCGTCAGGATCTATAGGAAGCGCGTTATACACGTTTTCCGGCACGTCGTAACCTGTAGGGCGCTTTTTAAGCTTGATGTTCACGTTGTCGAAAGAAAACAGAAGATTGACGCCGAAGGAATTTTTGACGAATCCCATACGACCAGGATTGTAAAAAATCACCGAATAATCATCGGCTGAGGCCGTGGCCGCATTGCCTCGACTTATTGAACGAGATCCAAGACCGTAAAGGTCAAGCGGGCTTGCGTTTGCTGAGAGAATCAAGCAGAAATACACAAAAACAATAAGGGTCAACCGGATTTGAAATCTCATGCTCTTTCCCAGAAAATGTTTAGGGGCGAAGAAGGGTAACTTTATTCTTGATCTTCGTCAAATGGGACAGCGTAATCCATGGGATCGTACTCGAAGATCTGAGCTTCTTTTTCAAGCAGTTCCTTGCAGGTGTACTCCTTATCGAACTTTCTGAACTCGAAGCGGTTCAACTCAGGTATTTTGTGAGGAACGAGATCCAATTGAAGCTCGAGGACAAATGGGTCGGCTGCAATTGTTATCATTTCCACGCTTGAGTCAATCTGTCCCTGTATGAGCTTGTTGTTAACAAGTTCACCTAGAAGATTTCTGACCATGCGGAAGACTACGTAAACCTCGCCCTGCAATCCCATGCCGTTTATTCGAGCAGTTACGCCGGGGTTGCCGTCTCCCTCGAAATCCAGAATCAACGGGTCGTCTTTTTCTGAAGGCAGGGGATCGGTTAACGGGTTATCGAGATTTTCTGCATCGATGCCGTAAAGGTCAAGTATAGGATCAGCGGTAAATACTGTGCCGTATTCGAGGCTGTCAAAGTGTGCGGATCTTTCAAGCGCAGGAACTGCATCAATCGACGATTGCGGGAAAATCACCTGAAAATCTATATCTTCGACAATATTCATATCCAGATCGCAGATATTCTCGACAAAATCAAACTGAAGCCCATTGTGCGTGACATCGAGCTTTGCAATACCGGTCAATATCATTTGTGCTTTGCGCTTGAAAACGGGCAGGACGGTAGTGTAGGCGATGGAGAACTTCATTCCCCAGGTGCCGGACAAGTTATCCTCTG
>CAYTHG010000400.1:0-3645 GCA_964437525.1 uncultured Myxococcales bacterium
TGGTCGAAACTGCTGGTGCTTTCGTGTACGGTGGCATAACCGTAATCGCCGAGATTGCAGGTATGCAGGAAACTCATTACCGCAT
The DNA here is from genome assembly GCA_964437525.1 of uncultured Myxococcales bacterium. Lineage (GTDB taxonomy): Bacteria > Myxococcota_A > SURF-8 > SURF-8 > SURF-8 > JAKQSH01. Next base: position 86 of record CAYTHG010000400.1, read on the forward strand.
CCGAGCAGAACTCATTGTTCGGAGCCCACCATTCAAGCTGAACATTCATATCGCTTTGGCCGGTAAATGTCATCACTACCTGCATACGGTCATCATCGACACCGCTGCCGACGATCAGCGAAATCTCGTTGGCGATACTGGGGACATCTTCGCTGTCATAGACAGTCAATGAAATGAAATAATCCCCCACCTTGTCAGGCTTGATCGAAACCACCGAGTTTTGCTCATGGGGCAGGATGCGCGCGCCGGAATCCTCCGGGCGGATCAAATCCCACTCGTAACGAGTGATAGAACCGTCTTCTTCGTCGTAAGAAAAACCACCGTCTAATTGAATACTCTGGTCCACATCGACATCCTCAATGGGCTCAGTCACTTCAATAAGTTGAGTCGCCGAGCGCGAAATCAAGGCTATCGGGGCGCTGTTTGGTTCACGACCGTAGCCACGCAAAGAAGTGCGAATGTAGGTTGCCGGACACTCTTCGCCCGGAGCACATTCGCGGTCGGTAACGATCATCAGAGCACAGTTCTGGTCGAGTCCGACGGCATCGGGCGTATAAGCTACACCGACATCATTGATGACTTCGTCTTTCTCCATCGTGAAGGGAGCCTCATGCTCTGCGTTCATAACCTCGAACTCTATGCAGTCCATGCCCTCAAGCTTGAGTTCCTTTATCTCCACCGGACCACCGGTCTGGTTCGTCAAGGTCAATTCCTGCAATTTAGTGGCATCGATGTCAACCGAACCGAAATCTATGTTGCTGGGAGACACGTACACTGAGTCGGGATCGGAAGACCCGGTAATATCGACAGTAATTTCATCACCCGAAATATTGTCGGCATTTACATACAGAGTCATCTTGGCAATATGCATAATGGGCCAGGTGGTGATTTCATCCGGGCTGTAGTTCAGCATAAACTCGTAACAGTTCTCGGGAACCGTTTCTTCTTCGCCTGTCGGTTCATCTCCGGGCGGAATATAAACGGGACTGTTATAATTGGGTTCCGTACCGGAGAACTTGGTGGCAAATTGCCCGGAGTCTCCACCGGCCAAAGTAGCTCCCGTAAAGCTCACGACTTTGTTTCCCGTACCCAGGTTGCAAAGGCGCACAGGAATATCGGCACCGCCGACATCATCTACCGCGACATTGCCGAAATATATTTTTTCCGGAGTAACGCTTACTTCACTTTCACCGCTGTAGGAAGTGGTTACACGAATCGTGCCGCTGCAAAGGTCGGGGTTACTCGAATCCGAGTTACTGGCGATGTTTATGTTTGCACGCTCTTCTCCCGGCACGGTCGGTTCATAACGAACATCGAAGCTCATCTGCATACCGGGCTCGATGATGGCAGGGAAGGGAGGAAGATCCACAAGAGAGAAGCCAGTCTGTTCATCTGTGAACATGATGGAACCGATGGTGACATCTTCTGTACCGATATTGGCCAGTGACACGGGAAGGGTCTTTACTTCGCCCATAATCACTTCACCGAAATCCAATTCCACCGGACAGGTAAGCTGCCGTTCTTCAGGATTTCCCAAATCAATTTCTATTTCCGGTTCGTCTGCATCTCCATCGGAGGGTTGCAAGTAATCGGGAATAGGAACGCAGAACCCTGTAACGCTGCACATCATGCCTTGTTCGAGGCAATCTTCGTCGTAATTGCAGGGAATACGTTCAAAATCACTGTCACCACCGGAATTGTCTGCAGATCCGTCATCGGAACAGGCACTCAAAACCATAACGAGCAACAGCACGCTCAAAACGCCAGTAATTAGCTGCTTGATGAGCGACACAACTACCTCCTTTGTTCAACAAACACGGTAAACTAAACTTTCATTACAGATTACCACAGCCGTGAGATTCGGTCTACCTTATATAGCAATATTCCATGTGGATTTTTATTGTTATTCAGGCGATATCTCAAGGACGACCGGGGCCATCTCGATACTTTCCCCCAAGGTATCTTTTACACTGGGGAAAAACATTACCAGCTTGTCCTTGAATTCGTCATCTACACGAAAGATCAGGATTCCTTCGCTTCGACGACCGGGACGGAGCGTTTTAGGAGCAAACAGCTTGCCCCGCATCGGCCCAGCAACGACTGTCCCCGGAGGCAGTTCGGATGTGAGTATTTTACTGGCCCGGTTTAGTCCTCGCCCTTTGTAACTGGGCAGAATGACATTGTCATCGCTATCCTGCAAAATGAATTTACGCGGATCGAAGGCTACCTCGTTTCCACTTGAATTCATAAACTCCATCTTGATCCACAGGTGAGAATCGTTATCCAGGCTGGCTTGTAAAACTTTGACGTAAGGAGAATTAACCGGATCGGCTACATGTCGGGACAAGTACTCGATATTCGAGATGTTTTTTCCGAAACAGCCAACCAGAGAAAGGCAGACTATCAATGATGAAAGGATCAATTGAAGCCTTGATATCTGCATGAACAATCAGACTTCCGCCATGTTGCGTTTTAGCCACTGGGGAGGTTTAATGGGGACTTGAAGGTAAAAACGCGCTCCCTTGCCCATTTTACTTTCGACCCAGACCTGACCGCCATGCAACTCCGTGAATTTCTTTACGATAGCAAGACCAAGCCCGGCACCTTCGTATTTTCTGGTGGTCGAAGAATCGACTTGATCGAATTCGTTGAAAACTCTCTTCTGGTCTTCGATGGAAATACCGATGCCGTTATCCCAGACACAGAATTGAGCCATATCGCTGATTTTATCGACTCTGACACCGACAGCACCTTTGTCCGGTGTGAATTTCATGGCATTTGAAAGCAGATTAAACAATATCTGCTTGATTTTGCGTTGATCGGCCACGACAGCGCCGATATTTTCGTCTATCTCAACCGACACTTTAATAAGATGCTTGGTAGCTTTCTCTTTTATCATGTTTAAAGAACTGCGAACGATATCCATAACCTCGAATTCCGACAATTCAAGCTCCAGCTTGCCTGCTTCGACTTTGGAAAGATCCAGAATATCATGAATCAAAGAAAGCAGATGCGTCCCGGAATCCAGAACATCGCGCACATACTCCTTCTGCTTGTCGTTCAAGGGTCCGAAAGGTTCATCAAGGAGAACTTCGGAAAAACCGATAATGGCATTCAGGGGTGTGCGCAATTCGTGGCTCATGTTTGCCAGGAACTCCGACTTATGCTTACTGGCCTCAAGAGCCCTTTTCGTCTGGAATTCGAGTTTTTCCTGAGTATCGGTCAAAAAACGATTGCTTTCACGGGTTTCGTGCGCCAGCTTTTTCAACTCCGTAATATCCTGCAGATAAACGGTAGCCTCCAAAGCGCCCTTGTACGAAATAACCGAACCGATCAGAATTCGCTCCTCGATCTTGAACTCATGGTCGGTCAAATTCACATCTTCTCCGACAGAGCGGGTAATCAGCGAGAAAGACTTGCCGCCATCCTTGAAAAGCTCCGCCACATTTTCGATTTTTTTGAAAAGGTAGCCTTCCAGAAAGTCCGTCATGGCACGGTTCAAGTATTTTATTTCACCTTCCTGATTGCAGGTGAATGTGGGGCTGGGGCTTTCGTGGGGA
>CAYTHG010000401.1:0-3625 GCA_964437525.1 uncultured Myxococcales bacterium
CTTGCTCTGGGAGGGCATGACATACAAAGGTTTTGAGTATCCACTCGGCGGTATCCCGCGCATCGTGTATTCGGACGCAGGTGCAGGCTTGACAGCCGCCAGATCGCAGCAGGTATTCGACACGCTCGGCACTAAGTACATTCATCATGAGCCCGGAATGCCGAGAGCTAAGGGTTTGGTCGAAACTCGCAACAGGCACTGGGAAGCTAAGTTCGAGGCTCGCCTGATGGCCTGCGGTTTGAATCGCTTAACACTGGGCGACTTGAACGAGTTGGCTTATCTGTTTTCGCTTGACTGGAATCGCAATCTGGTAAATCAACGCAGGGGTCGCTCAGCTTTTGATACATGGGAACACTACTACGCGAATCACACCGATGAACGGGCCATGATCGAATATCCGCCGGACTGGGAAGTCGTGCAGTTCGCTGCTCTGGGCAAGGTCATCACACGTCAGATCAAGGGCGACTGGACGATACAGTACAAAGCTTCCGGTTGGGAGAAGTCTTTGTATTACTCGATGCACGAGTTCAGAGACTACCCGGAATTGCAGCCAAATCAAGACGCTCGCTTTGCGCTGTCTCCCCGATCCGAGGACGGCGACAAGACCATACTGGTACTCACTGCCGACGGCGATCGTCATCCGGTCGCGCCTAAGGCTATAGATGAATACGGCAACTGGCTCGAAGGTTCGCCGGTAATCGGGGAAAGCTACAAGGCCGTGCCTGAGAGCCTTAAAACGCGGGCTCGTAATGAAGCTCTCAAGCTGCCGGTGCCAGCCAGCTTGAGCGACATAGAGAAGATCGTGCCGATCCGGGACGATGTAAACCCGAACAAGAAGCAAGTAGATACTCCGCGAGTGAAGATCTCACGTGCGAACTGGTGGGATGTGTATGTGCGCACATGGGGTTGTGCTCCGACGGTCGCTAAGGCTGTGTACACGGAGCGTTACGGAGATGCGCTGCGTGCGCCGGAAGACGATACCGGCGTGGCGTGGCATGAGGATGGAGCAGTATCAACAGTAACCGAGGAGGCCACATGAGCATTCTAAGGATTTTAGGAATCAAACCGAAACAATCAATAGAAGAGCGCGTGGAAGAGATTGTCGATCTCTTTGATTGTCAGGATTCACACGTCGATGAAGTGCTGGAGAGACTTGCCAGATCCTGTGAGTCCTACAGTGATTTTGCGCACGACGCGCAATTTCATTTAGGCGCTCATTACGTAATTACCCGCGCATATTGGAGAGAGCGCTTGTTGGTTGGGGAGGAGTCCGGCTTTGATGGGAATACCATCATTGATCACATCCGCGATATCGCACCAAGTTATCTTTCGAACAAAGCATAAGTTTAAGCCGAGGAGGCCACATGAGCAAAAGCAAGAGTAAATCGTGGTGGGCCGTCATTCTGGAAGGCAACATCAATCGCGCAGGAAGCAGCTACAGGTCTGTAGCAAAAGCCACCGGTACCAGTGCTGCTGCTGTATCGCGCTGGTTTGCAGGCGATGCGCCCAAAAGCGCCGAGCGCCAGCTTGCCATTATAGGCGAGTTGAAGCAACTGCGTTGCGACGATGGCGCTATCGCCGGGATGATCGAACACACATTGGATGCAGGCGGAAAGGCCGCAGAGTGTATGGCCAAGCTGGTAGAGGCAGGGAAAGTCGCGCCTGCGACTGAACAAAACCGTATGTCAATAAAGGGGGCAAGCGATATGCACGAAGTTATCAGTGTTAAGGCACAGAGGCATTTTGGGTTAAAACGCGATCCTTTCGGCGGGTTGACGTGTGCAGGTGATTGCTACGTCTGGCCGGAGTTGAGAGAACTCGAAGAGCATCTGTTCGAGAGTATCAACGGCACAAACAGCATGATCGTTATCATCGGGCCGACCGGCGTCGGTAAGACGACTCTGATGCAGCGTTTAACCGAAAGACTCAAATCCGAGTTGAGTTTTAAGATCTTAAAGCCATCCATGTTGAATATGGCCAAGCTGACAGAGAGAGCTATACAGCGCATGGTGCTTGATGCTGCCGGTATTACCAAGGGCGTCTGCCCCGGTGACTTGCAGCAGTGTGCATCCAAAACAGAGAAGGCTTTATCTATCCTGAATGAAAACCACCGATGCCTTCTCTGGGTCGATCAGGCTGAGGATCTGACTGACGAAGGCTTGATCTTAATGAAGCGTCTGTCGGAAATGACGGAAGGCTGGAGACAGCTTGTGCGTGTCGTTATGACTGGCCAGCCTGCAATACGCGAGCACTTTGATAGCGAAGCCAACAGGCAATTTGTTATCCGCTCGGAAATTAACGAGATGCCAGCCATAAACAACGCATGGTCATACATCGAATTCCGTTTCCGTCGAGCAGGCATGTCCAGAGATCAACTCACAAAGATGTTCCCCAAGGAAACCCGCGACGCTTTGAATGCCAAGGTAGAACTCCTGGCAATGGTATCCACTCCGACTCCGAGGGCCGTTGAGAACCTGACTGCAAAGGCTATCAACTGGTGTGCGCAGTATGAAGAGTCAACGGTGACTGTCGAGGGCGTGGAGCACGTTCAAGACGCTGTCAGGCGCAGGAGGTCGAAATGAGAGTGCAGATCAAATCAGTGAAGATGGTGCCGAACACTAACTCCGAGTTTCGCGACACGCACCCGCACATCGCGCACTTGACCTTAATCGGCGCTGAAAACAACGAGGGTACCTGCGACGTCACTATGCACAAGCTGCGCAGTTATCGCGGATTACAGGACATCCTGTTGCAGGACACGGGGCTCCTGCTGCATTACCAGAAGTTCGAAGCGTTGTCAGGCGCGGTACACGAGGAAGTCCTCGACCGCCAATGGCGCGACTTCATCAATAAAAACTATTTAGGAAAGTGAGGTGATGAGCATGGCTAACACCGAAGGGACGTATCAGTTTGCAACGGGAGAGAAAATCGCAAAGGCTTTGCTGACGCCCGGCCAGCGCCAGAAAGATCGCATGATGGCGAAGATCTGGAAGCAGGCTGGCAAGGTTGTCGGCCAGCGCGACAAGCTTGAAGATATCGTACAAGAGGTTCTGAAGTCTGCATATAAGGCGGCTAAAAAGGACGGCCGCAAACAAGTGACCTTCTCCGACCCGACCAATCTTCGCAGGGTCACAATCAAGCATCAAACCCGCATCACGCTGGAAGACTCGGCGTGGTCGGCAAAAAGCAAGATCGACAATTACATCGAAGAGCACACAAAAACACGTGTCGACACCGACACACGCAACATTCTTGAAGTCCTGCGGTCCGTGTTTACCGGTCGCAAAACGCTCACGTGGAACGCAGCAGTGCAGCAGTTTATTGAATTGACAATGGAAGATCCCGGTCTGCGCGAGGCTCAACGCATCATCAAAGCTGCCAAGCGCGTCGAAAATAGCCGCGATTACATGGTGCTTGAGGAGCGTCCCTCCCGTAGCGAAGAATGGGAAGAGGTGGCGAGGTATTGACCCCTGTGCCTGTCGGGACTTTCTCCCCCGGCAGGCACCTCGCCTCGGAACCTTTGACTGCAACGTCTGAGGCTCCGAGAGGAGGTTAGAGGGATGCAAGAAATAAATAGTGGATTGCTGTTATACGAATGTCCCGAGTGCCGCTACAAGTGGCGTTC
>CAYTHG010000402.1:0-3609 GCA_964437525.1 uncultured Myxococcales bacterium
TGTGAATGCCGGGTGGCTCAAGGCCCCTTGACCTTCGACAACGATTATGTCTGGATGATCTGTCTCAACAGCCTTGATAATCTCGTTCTCGACCTCTCCGGTATTGAAGCCTGAACTCAACACATCCACCGCAACACCGTATTTCGCACCCTGAAGTAAACCGGTTTGTCCTGTTGCAATAAATGCAGTGTTTAGCCCACGCATCTGCAATGCTTCAACGAGTTGTACCGCTGTGGTTCTCTTGCCAACGGCGCAATCAGTCCCTAATATTGCGACAATTGGAGTTTCAACTTTGAAAATGCTTCCTTGGAAAATATGGAGGTCTTTTCTGAGGCGTGGTTTTCTGATATCGTTGATATCAACACCATATTCAAGTGCTTTTTGCAAAAACTCTTGATCCTCGGTGAGGAATTCAGGTAGGCCGTTGACGATGTTCATGCCCATACTCATGGCGGTAAACATGACCTCTCTTTGGTCCTTGCTGAGATACGATGCCAGCGGTGCAATGCCATAGATGAAATACTTAGGAGTGTATTCAAGGATCTTCAGAGCTTCTTCGACGTTACGAAATATCGGAATTGAGTTTTTTGTTCCATCAAGGAATTCACCTGCATCCATTCCAGCCTTGGTGCTATCAATCACCCCAACGATCTGATATTTGTCGGAATGTCTTACCAATCCATTTGTGACTTTTCCATCTAATTTCCCTAGCTGGTTTTCGCCGTATACCAATGCTTTCTGTTTCATTTATATTCTCCTGATTTCCTTAACGCATATGATCGTCATGCTTAGATGTTGCCGTCAAGTTCTCGTTCCCGTTTGAGTTTTCTCTCGACCGACCTGGCCATCTGCGCAGCGCTTCGATCGATGGCTGACTGTATCTCCGGATCTGAATCTTCTACAACGATCTTTCGTGCTGGATGAAGGAACAGTTCCATCCGGCACTTTTTATGACCCACGTGAGGGGTGTCTATCGCTGATACCTCCACGGTAACTCGGGCGATTCGCGAGGAAAATCGGCCTAAGGATAGACGGAGACGGCTTTCAATATTGGCCTTTTCCTCTTTGCTAAGCTCGATATCACCATTGGCAATGGAGATTTTCATCGCATTTTCCTTCAGCTAATAAAATCACTGCCGAGTTCTGGTAACTTTCGCACAGCGATTTCACATGCAACGGTAACCAGTCTTCATAATCATGACGTTTCATTCATTGTTTGACTATTAGGAAGATTCAGCTTGTATATTCGATATTTTCGAAGTATCGTTATTGCATGGAATGGATCAACTATCATCATCTCTTATACTTCTGGACTGTCGCCAAGGAAGGCAGCATTGTTAAGGCGAGCGAAAAGCTCTGTTTAGCTCAGCCGACTATAAGTGGTCAGATCAAGCGCTTGGAGGAGGTTCTCGGGGAAAGTCTTTTCACGAAAAAAGGACGCAATTTAGTACTAACCGAGGTCGGACAAACGGTATTCCGCTATGCCGAAGAAATCTTCACGCTTGGCGAGGAATTGCAGGATGTATTGAAAGGCCGCTCGATCAATCACCCCCCCAAAATAGTAGTCGGAATCTCAAGTGCATTTCCCAGGATGGTTGCACATTTACTGCTAGCTCCTACGGTTCAACAATTAAGCCCGGTTAATATCGTTTGTAGAGAAGACAAACCGGCACGGCTGTTGGCCGAACTGGCGATCCACAATCTCGATGTTGTCTTAACAGATGCGCCGATGGATCCGACGATCCGGATCAAAGCTTACAACCACTTGTTGGGAGAGTGTGGGCTTACTATATTCGCATCCACCAAGTTAGCGAAATCATACCAGCGCGATTTCCCGCAGTCGCTCGATGGCGCGCCGTTTCTGCTGCCAACGGACAACACTATCATCCGGCAGTCACTGGACCAGTGGTTCGATTCTCGGGCGATCCGACCGCAAGTCGTCGGTGAATTCGAAGATAGCATTCTTTTAAAGGTATTCGGAGAGTCCGGCATGGGACTTTTCCCTGCGCCAACCGTCATTGCCGATGAACTGCTTAAACGATATAAAGTCTCCCCGGTCGGAATACTGGATGATGCGCGTGTGCAGTTTTATGCGATTTCGATAGAAAAGAAACTAAAACATCCTGTCTTAGTCGCGATCAACGAAGAAGCCCGTAAAAAGATTTTCGGCAACGGAAACTAAGGGCCACATGAAAGCCGGGAACAATGCATGGTTGCCGCTACACCGTTGAACGGGAGTGGCCGGACGATTTATGAGCCTTTGGACCCGGAATTGCTGCGCATGGCCCCAATATTGGCGAGATGAAAGATTTCCTGTCAATAGTCCCGCTCGCAACTACTCTGTTCGGATGGAGCTATCCTCGCCCTTGTCTCTTTTCTTTTCCTTCTTTTTTGCTTTTTGCTCCTTCTTGGTGAATTTTGCTTGGTTTGTCTTCTCCTGTCTCTTCTTCTGATCTTTGTTTGGCAACTGTTTGCAGCCTTTCACGGTCTATGGTTTGGGTGCGCAAAAAGTTGACCATAATTCTCTGGAACAAAGGACACGATCACGCCGCCTGGTTAGCAGTTCAATTCAGGCCAATTGTCGAACAAGACTCCGGTTCGTTCTTGCCTCGATTGTCAAAGGTTTCTGTCCTTGTTGGCGGCGGAATCTTGCGACCGACCCTGGAAAACAAATACCAGGCCCATTACAGCCCCGGCAATCAGTAGAACATGGACCCATCCGCCGAATGTGGTGTTCGTGATCATACCTAGCAGCCACATCAGAACGAACAGAACGAGCACCGACCATTTTTTATACATCATTTGCTTTCCTTCTATTTAGAAGGGTTGTCTTGGTTTCTCGCTTATTGGCAAATCCTCTCCGTACGCGTTCCAATTGATCCATGAAATCGCTTTGCCGGAAATACGATTTCCATTTCCTGACCAGGAAACTGCCCGCGAATCGGATTAAATTATTTCGGAAATGTTTGTGATACCAGGATCGGAAAGCCCGAACGATGTATCGGACACGAAACGTGAAAAGCGTTGCAACGCGAGGGAATATGAGCGCCGGGAAATATATAAGAATGGCGTTTATCAAACTCAACAAGTATTTCGGCCTGTAGAAGTCGCTCATCAGAGTAATTACCGAACCTTGCAATTCCTTGGCGTCAATTCCCTCATCGGGTTCGAAAAGAAGGAACTGGCCATCGTAGTATTGATAGTCCAGATGGTAGAGACGGCCTTCTCTGTCCAACCGTTCAGTCAGTTCCGTTCCCGGTAGCGGAACCGGCAGCAGTATTTGAGCCGTATCCAGATGTTTGATGAATTTATGGAAACTCTTCAATCGCTGTCGCAAGGAAATATCTATCCGGTTTTCCTTTTTTGCAGGATAACCGAAAATCATCATGCCATGCACAAAGAATCCGTATTTGTGATACTTGTCCAGCAAGGCGAGAATATCTTTTTCATGGTAGCCCTTGCGCATCAGCGTCAGTTCCTCATCGATGCAGGATTCGATCCCGATCGCCAGATTGTAAATACCGGCTTCTCAGTACCGGATCACCAGCAATCGCCAATCGGCAGGCCAGTGCATCCCGCAACCGGGCTGCTCTACTTGGGTTGGATTCA
>CAYTHG010000403.1:0-3594 GCA_964437525.1 uncultured Myxococcales bacterium
CCGCCAAGACCACGACAGCCTGACCATCGACTATACGGGTAGCCGTTCTGGGGTTCTGTAAAGGATATATGTCCTGCATAGAGCGGTTAAGCCCTCCATTAACTAGTAATGCACCATACAAATTCACCATTTAGAATATTGCCGTGGTAACACCTGAAAGTCAAACAAAATCTATTGGATATAGTATTCTTGAAATGCACAAAAAAACGGGACCACTTATATAGGCGGTCCCGTTTTTAGAGTTAGGTGATTTTACCTGTATTGACTTTATTTTGCGGCTTGTAGTTTTTTTGTCAATTCAGGAACTGTCTGGAAGATGTCGCCTAAAAGTCCGTAATCGGCAGCCTGGAAAATCGGTGCTTCTTCGTCTTTGTTAATTGCGACGATGACCTTGGAGTCTTTCATGCCGGCCCAATGCTGGATAGCGCCGGAAAGTCCCAGAGCTATGTATAGATCGGGAGCGACGATTTTGCCGGTCTGGCCTACCTGATAGTCGTTGTGTATCATTCCGGCATCGACAACAACGCGGGTTGCTCCGATGGCTGCGCCGAGCGTATCAGCCAGCTTTTCAATCATCGGGATATTTTCGGCGGATTTGATTCCGCGACCGAATGATACGACCACGCGGGCTTCTGTCAATGGCGGACGGTCGGAGACGACTTCGTCGAACTTGACCAACTTCTTATTGTAGGCTGCCAGGTCGATATCGACAGAAACAGCTTCGACTTCAGCGGCAGCGCCTTCGACAACAGGTTCGAAGGTGGTCGGGCGTACTGTGATGACCTTGATATCTGTGGTTATTTCGAGTATGCCGTTCAAGTTTCCTGCGTAGATCGGATGCACAAACTGCACATCGTCGGTGATGGCGGTGACATCTGAGGCCATGCCTGCATCGAGTTTTGTCGCCACGCGAGGCATAACGGCTTTACCCTGAGTGCTGGCCATACCTACAACGGCTTTAGCCCCTGAGGACTGAGCGATGGCGTAAAGCACATCTGCCCAGGATTCGTCGAGATAATCTGCGAGTTTTGCGTCATCGGCGACATAAACTTTGCCTGCGCCAAAAGACTTGCACTTTTCGACCGCTTCGGTGACGCCATTGCCGATAACGGCTATATTGTAAGCACAGCCCATTTTTTCCGCCAGCAGTTTACCTGCATTGATTACGGATAGACTGGCTTTGATCAATGTTCCTTTTTTGTGTTCAGCTAAAATAAGGACTGACATATCTTGTTCCCTTCCTTGCTGGAGGTGTTTTCCTTAGACAACCTTGGCTTCGTTGACGAGCTTGTCTACAAGTTCGTCTACCGAAGATACCATGACGCCTGCCTTACGTTCTTCAGGAGCGGTCATCTTGACCATCTTTACCTTGCAGGACAGGGCTATTCCCAGATCGTCGAGGCTATACTCGTCGATAGGTTTGCGCTTGGCTTTCATGATGTTAGGCAGGGAAGCGTAACGCGGCTCATTTAAACGAAGGTCGGCTGTGATTACTGAGGGAAGGGCTACTTCCACTGTTTCCAGTCCGCCATCGACTTCGCGCACGACAACGGCTTTTCCGTCTTCTACGTCGATCTTACTTGCATACACCGCTTGCGGGTATGCGAGTTTGGCAGACAGAATTTGAGCAGTCTGGGAAAGGTCATCATCGACAGCCTGTTTGCCCATCAGGATGATGTCCGGCTGTTCTTTCTCGACTACTTTAACCAAAATGTCGGCTACGGTGTTGGGATCGACAGTTTCGTCGGTCAAGACATGCACGCCTTTATCCGAGCCCATAGCCAGGCAACTGCGGATTTGGGTGGAAATGTCTTTTGCGCCGATTCCACAAACTACGACTTCACCGCCGAGTTTTTCCTTGATTCTCAAGGCTTCTTCATTGGCAATTTCATCGAAGGGGTTGACTACGTACTTCAGGCCATCTGTGTTGATGCCGGTTCCGTCCGAATTCAGTTTGATCTTGATATCAGGATCGGGAACCTGTTTGCATGTGATCAAAATCTTCATGCTTATCCTCCTGGTCTTTTTAATAACTTTTGGAAATGATCGTTATGGATCTTAAAACAAAAACAGAAACTAATCTTGTAGGGTCAAGCCCCTGATTATAAAGTCGCTGATTTCTTCAACCATCTTGTTCATATTGTGCTTGCGCTGTCCCGGAGTAAATACAGTGAACAGCGTCATTTCATCCAGCATTCCGAAGATTGCTCTTATTATGAGCCCGGCTGAAAGGTCTTTACGCAGTTCGCCGAGTTCCTGGCCCTCCTCTATAACCGTCGAAATGACTTTGAGATAACGCACGAATTGCTTGTTGTCGTATTCCTTCATGAACTTGGTAGACTGACGCAACTCGACAGTGATGACTGATGCCAGATCGCGGTTCTTTCTGGCTATCGAGAAGAAGCTCTGAATGCATGTTCTCAGCTTTTCGATAATGTCATCAGTCTTGCTGAGGTCATCCATGAGATTTTGGATAAGCCAGTCCATATTGACTTCAAACAGAGAAATCAATATGTCGTCTTTGTTTTTAAAGTATAGATATATCGTGCCATCAGCCACATTGGCTTCCTTGGCAATTTGGGAAACCTTTGAGCCATGGAATCCGTGTTCTGCGAAAACCTTGACGGCAGCGCGCAATATGCGGTCATATTTGTCGCTGCTTTTATTTTTCAACATGTTCTTTGTCATTGATATTTCCTGTAAACGATTACTAGGAAAGCTATTCCAGAAATTTAAAGATGTCAAGAGAAAAATGAGGCATCATTCAGTGAATAAAAATTCAGTAATCAGTCTGCAATAACGTGTATCCTTATGAATATACAAGAGAATAGCCCGTATAGGTTGCCCTCTGAAATAATTATGAAATCATTAAATTCACTGAATTGTCATTCAATTATTCGATTCTGAATCTTTTTAGTATACAGGAGGATGCGTGGCGTTGTCGTTTTTCAAGCCGCAGATTGTGATCTTGAAAAGGAGTAAAATACATTAAAGGTATTTTTAGCGTTATCTTGACATCAAGTGCTTATGAATTAACATTAGTGAAAGCGCGTAAAGGGACGTGCTAGTCTTTTTCGAAAGAATTCAAGAACTACCAAAGTTATTATAGGCTGAGAAGCTCTTATGGAGGATGGTTATGAAGATCAAGCATAGTTTGTACATGTTTTCTTTTGTGATGCTGTTGGGCATCTTGCTGGTCGTTGCTCCTGCTTGTGGAGATGATAAAGACGAAGATGTAGATGATGGTGCAGGCACTGCGGATGTGTCCGTTTTCGCCCCAGGTGAGGAAATCCAGCTTGATTTCACTGAGGCTGGTGAAGAATACGTGATTCTGCCTTATTATATAGAGGAGGCCGACAGCTCTATGGCATACAGTCTTGCCGAAGGTAAAGTTGAAGTAGAAGAGTCCGGTGAAGGAGAAGGAGAGGGCGAAAAAGAAGCCAAGCTCGCTAAAGTTTCAATCAAGCCGGAATGGATGAGCGATGCCAAATGGGATCGCTGGCAGAAAAAGCTGGCCTGGGATAAAAAGCTGCATGCATTGGGTCAGGAAATCGCCCGCAACAAGACATACATTGATGTTCGCGCTTTGCAGCA
>CAYTHG010000404.1:0-3593 GCA_964437525.1 uncultured Myxococcales bacterium
GACAGGCATTCCGGGATGTGTCTTTTTAACTTGCTCTGCAAACTTGAAAGGGTCGCCGCCGGAGATTCTGGACATCGCCAGAACCATGTCGAATTTGCCCTGCTCAAGTTTTTCCAATGCTCGCTCAATGGACGAAGCCCGCTTGACCTTGGGGGGCTCGGTCAAACGCATTCCAATATACTGATTCCAAATCTGCTCAGACAGATTGCCGTCTTCTTCAAGTACAAAGGCATCATAAAGGCTCGATACCAGAAGGATCTCCCTCACCCTGTGAGGCATCAAAGATCTATAAGAATCGAAACGCGGCTGATATTCGTCAAAATGCTTCATCTCGGCCATTCCCCAATACAACAAAATTGTTTATCCGCTAAGAATATCGCAGATCAAAAACAATCGAAACTAAAAAGGCCCCCGCCGGAACGGGGGCCTGATATTCCAGCAAATGCCCTGAATGCCTAGACGACACCCTGAGCCAGCATTGCCTCGGCAATCTTCATGAATCCGGCGATGTTGGCGCCCATCATGTAATTGCCCGAATGTCCGTATTTTTCAGCAGCGGCTTCGGAAGCCTTGAAAATGCTGACCATGATATTCTGCAATTTCTGGTCTACTTCCTCGAAGCTCCAGCTATAACGCATACTGTTCTGGCTCATCTCCAAAGCGGAAGTGGCGACACCACCGGCGTTGGCGGCTTTACCGGGACCGTAAGGAACTTTGTTGTCCAGCAAAACGTGAACGGCTTCGGGGGTGCAAGGCATATTGGCACCTTCTGCAACGGCCATAACACCGTTGTTTACCAGAGCCTGCGCGGACTCTTCGCCCAACTCATTCTGAGTAGCGCACGGCAGAGCCACGTCGCACTTGATCTTCCAGATGTCCTGCCAGTTTTCACCGTACTCGACACCATCATATTTGTTAGTGTATTCCTTGATGCGCTTGCGCTCGACTTCCTTGAGCTGCTTGACATAAGCGAGCTTATCGGCGTCGATTCCAGCCGGATCGTAGATGTAGCCGTTGGAGTCGGACAGAGCGACAACCTTACCGCCAAGCTGGGTAACTTTTTGGGTGGCATATATAGCGACGTTACCGGAACCGGAAACGACAACGGTCTTGCCAGTGAAGTCGGTTCCTTGAGCCTTCAACATTTCCTGGGTAAAGTATACCAAGCCGTAGCCGGTGGCTTCGGTACGCGCCAGAGAACCGCCGTAGCTCAAGCCCTTACCGGTCAGAACGCCTTCGAAACGGTTTGTAAGTTTTTTGTATTGTCCGAACATGAAGCCGATTTCACGACCGCCAACACCGATATCACCGGCAGGCACGTCGGTATCGGCACCGATGTGACGGTACAACTCGGACATGAAACTCTGGGTAAAGCGCATTACTTCCAGATCGCTCTTGCCCTTGGGATCGAAGTCCGATCCGCCCTTGCCGCCGCCGATGGGCAAAGTGGTCAAGGAGTTTTTGAAGATCTGCTCAAATCCCAGGAACTTGATGATGCTGAGATTTACGGAGGGGTGAAAACGCAGACCGCCTTTGTAAGGTCCCAAAGCGCTGTTGAACTCAACGCGGAATCCACGATTGATCTGAACTTCGCCCTGGTCGTCAACCCACGGCACACGGAACATCATCATGCGTTCCGGCTCACAGATGCGCTCAAATATTTTTGCGCGTCTGATCTCGTGTTCACGTTCCAGAACAGGCTTCAACGATTCATACACCTCATGCACGGCCTGATGAAATTCGGGCTCGTTTGCACTACGGTTCAAAATAGCGTCCAAATTCAATACTTCCGGCATTCTCTTTTCCTCCTGATTAGGATCATACAAAAAAAAACGGCTGGGACACTTGGTCTCCAGCCGTAGGTAAAGCCGTTTAAGACAGCTTTTTTTCTGTTATACATATGCACATGCGCATGTGCAGGTTTATAAATTTCTCAGCTATATTCACAATTGCCAACAGTTCACCAGTGGCGGAATCATTCAAGTGAATGTCCGATCCCGTCCTATTAATTTTCGATTGAAAGATCCAAGTAATAAAGAATCTGAAATGCATTATACTTGGGTATTGAAAGGAAAAAAGGAAAAAAGGAAAATAATGTGTATTTATCTATTGCCCATTTGAAAGGAAATATAAAACGGCCTGAGCAAAACCCACAAGCGCTAACAATGTTAGACCGATTGCCAAATTTCGCTTGAATTTAGATAATTCGCTTCCTGATTTATCGGAGTCATCAAAGATATCGGAATCTTCCTCCGAGACATCCTCTCGCAATACTTTTTCTTCCTCACGGCGCATCTGCATAGTCTCGAACTGACGCCTATGGTAATCTTTAGCAGCTTTGCTACGAAGGACTTCATCTTCTTTTAGTATAAGAAGATCTTTTTCACTCATATCGGGAACCGGTGCCAACCTTCCCGAAACGTTATCCCATGTACCCGCATCAGAAGTCTCAACAATTGCCAATCCCATCGTTTCTTCAAATTGAGAGCTTTCCACAGGCTCACCCACCGAGTCGTTGTAGTGGAAGTCCGAATAAGCAGGCTGTTCGCTCAGGTCATCATGTCGGCTTGTGTCTTCGTATTCCAACTCGGATAAGGTCTCGACTTCAGACGACACTTCATCCAAACATTCTTCCTCGTCATCTTCCTCATATTCGTCGTCTTCGCTATCTTCGTCTTCACTGTCTTCGTCTTCCTCATCTTCCTCGTCTTCGCTGTCTTCCTCGTCATACTCGCTATCCAAGGATTCCTCTTCAAGTAGAGCGTCCGAATCTTCTTCGTCCGGTGAATCTTCCTCAATATCTCCAGCCTGACTATCTTCAGAAGCAAGATCTTCGTAATCTTCTGCAACTTCTTCGCCGTCAGAATCTCCCTGCGCTTCAAGCTCCGAAATCACAAGATCCACATCGGCCTTGAGGTCTTCTTCAAGGTCGCCTGCATCTTCCTGCTCTTCTTCCAGATCGGAACCGAAGAATTTTTCGACCATCTCTTCATTTTTATCGGCCAGAGATTTTTCAGCGGGAGTATTTTCGGATTCCTCTTGCTCTACAGGTTCTTGCTCAAGACCTTCATCCGCCTTATCTATAACGGTGTAAGCAATCTCTTCCTCTTCGTCGTCTTCACTTTCAGACTCATCTGCATCATCGGAAACAAGATTGATCTCCAACAGGTCTTCGCCCAAGGAAGCCAATTCTTCCTCATCGCTGTATTCGGCACTTTCATCTATTACGGTAACGACAAATTCACTCCCTGAGTCTCCCTCTTCCTCTACGGATTCTTCGAGAATTGAAACGTGTAAATCATCTTCCGAAATTTCCTCGGGCTCAGGCTCGGGCTCAGGCTCAGGCTCGGGCTCTGGCTCGGGTTCGGGCTCTGGTTCAAACTGAAGATCTTCTGAAACAAGAATGTCGTCGTACTCTTCAAAGACTTCCTCGACGACTTCTTGACTCTCTTGAGCTTGTATTTCCTGTGGCGCTTCTACGGTTACTTCCTCACTTGGAAGTTCTGGAAGATCATCTGCAATAGAATCGCCTATACCTGCATAAGAAAACGACTCAGGAGCACTTATGCTTTTCTTATTGTCCAATGCGGCAA
>CAYTHG010000405.1:0-3566 GCA_964437525.1 uncultured Myxococcales bacterium
CGTTGCTGTTGATAGTGAAAGAGCTTTGGAATCCGGCGATTCCCGGTGCGCTGTCGTCATCCGCTGCCAAATAAGGAATAGGTGTTCCTGCTGCGGTGGGATCGGTAGGCCAATCCGGTTTTTCCGAGTCCGTTTCTACGGCAAGTGTCGGCGCCGTGAAGTCAACTGTTAGTGTAAGTGGATTCGGTGATGCCGGACAATTGTCGGCGATACCTTCCTTGTTGATTACCACGCTGAATTCGTATTCTCCTTGAGAGGGCATGGGGACATTGGAGAAAGTATACATGCTGCTGCCATCAAGCAGACCGTTCAAAAGCGGTGAACCGTCGCGGTATAGGGTGACAGCAGTAAAGGGCGCTGCAGGAAGCGAACCCTGAGAGGCGTCAACTGTAATGTCTACGATAACGCCATTAATGGTATTGCCATCATAGGCATCGGAAATGCCGTAGTAGGAGTGGTTGGACGGCGTGGTAATGGTTGCAGTCCAGCAACCGAGATTTACCACAAAGCTGATTGTTGTCGAACCTGAATTTCCTGCTTCGTCTGTGAACTCCACGTCTGCACGGTAGGATGCATCTGGCAGATTCTCAAAGACGTGAGTTGCTTCTCCACTTGCTGTTTCCGGTGCGACACTGGCGATGAACAATGGATTGCCAAGGTCGTTGACATTGTAAAGTTCGATTGTAGCAGGCAGACCGTCGTTTTCTCCGGCTAGATCCACAGTAAGGGTAATATCGTTATCTACTGCAAATTCCTGTCCGGGTGTCGGGGCGCTTACTGCAGGTGTCGGATTAACAGTGTCGAGGTGGATGGTTACTGCATCTTCGGCGGTATTCCCTGCGATGTCTTCTGCCGATGCGGTCAGGATGTAGTTGCCATCACCTTCTTCAAATGCCACATCTTCGAACAGTGCCAGACCGTCGGAATCCAGAGTGGCTGTCATTTCCTGCCTTAAGCCTTCTTTGGCTATGGTCAGGGTGACTTCTTTGCCTTCTCCCAAATCCGAGTTGGCGATAACGTCGATAGGTCCGGCGTTGAACCAAGTGTCGTCGGTCGGGTCTGTTATTGAGATATGCGGCAGGCTCCAGGCGACCAATATGTCGATTGGGTCCGTTTCAATAAATGCACCGTTCTCGCCACCGATCTGGACTTTGGCCAGCAGTGTATGTTCGCCGTTATCAAGGCTTACGTTCCAAGAGGCTTCGCTGGATGTTACCGTCGTTTCATCAGGGGCTCCGCTGTCGATAACCAGTTGTGCAACTGCGCCGTCGTCTACTTGGATAGTGTCGATGGCTACGGCAAACTGCATCAGTTCGGTTTCCGTATCGTCATCGTCTTCGACATTCAACACCAGAGGCGGTGTGAAAGGAGATGTATAGCCGTCTATGGTCGTGAATACAACTCCGGCTTCAGTGAATTGAGCGGTGATGTTTATTGTCTGCTCGATAGAGTTGCCCAATTCATCAGCAACGGAGAAAGTCAGTGCGAACTCCTGCGGATCGCCGCTTTCCGACTTGGCAAGGTCTACGCTTGCAAACTCGAAAGCGCCATTGGCCTGCACCGGGGCGGTGTAGTCGTCGGCTCTTGCGGGGACGACTGTCTCCACATGTAGAGCGACTTCCAAGGTCGGGGTGAGTTCTTCAACGCCTTCGGCGATTCCTGTCAGGCGGATCTGAATTCCGTTGGAGATATCAAGGTCGATATCGTGGTTGATGTTGACTGTCCCGCCATCGAGAATCTCGTTAACGCTCAAGGTCGGGGCAGTGCGGTCAACTTTAATATTGTATGGGCCAGCAGCACCAGTGCGACCGGTTGCTGTGCCGCCGATATCCTGCTCGGCGATGCTCCATGACAATACATGAGCATCGTCTTCGAGGCTTACCTTAAATGTGGCTTCCCCTGAAGCGAGGCTTTTGGCGCTGGTCGTTCCGTCAAGATCCAGTTCGATCTGTGAGCCGTCCAGACAATTGTCGGAGCTTACAGTGTAAATACGCTGGAATCCGTCGGTTTCCGTGTCCTGGTCTTCCGAGATACTCGAATAGTTTTCGGGGACTGGGGTGACAACCAAGTGGCAATCACAGGTAATTTCCACGGGAATCTGAAATTCAGCTTCGCATGTCAATCCGGTATCGCCTTCGCTGGCTTCAGCCGTAACGATTAGCTGTACTGTGCCGTCAGGCAAAGAAGCCATATCGAAGCTTACTTCGTTGTTACCGACTGTTGCGTCAAACGGTCCTGCACCGTTGATCTTCAGCGAGGCGGTTTCGCCTGCACCGATATTTTCAGTCGAGACGACAACGTTATATTGCAGATTGGGTGCGTTGCAGTCGAGGTCGTCACCGCAGGTGGTTTCGCAGTCTCCACCGGCATCGGACAACGAAGCAGGCATCTCGGCGAATATCAGGCGACAACCCGAGAGTTTGAGCTGGTCGCTGATTTCATCCTGCGCTCCACTCTTTGTGACAATAGCGCTGGCATCGTTAAAGCCAGGATCCAGAGCTACATCGGCAAATACGACTGTGCCGTCTTCTCCTATTTCCTGAGAAGCATAGCCGGTACCAGAAACGGTCAACTCGACACTGGCACCCGGAGAGCCTGTCAGGGAAACTTCAACCTGTACCCCAGCATCAGCGGATGTGTCGTCTTCGTATGTGAAATCGAGATTGTCGAAAGAAAGCACCGGCATTCTCACCACTGTGATCTCGGTATCACACGGGCCTTCTTCGCCTTCGGCGCTGATCTTGATGGTGTTTTCACCAAGCTCAAGTTCCACATCGGAGAAGGTAGCAACTCCGTCAACAACATCCGCGGCTGCGGCTTCGCCCTCGTTGATAACCAAAGATGCTTCATCGGCATCGTCAACATTGGCAATAACGTCAATGGTGGATTCTGCTGTAGAAGCTGCATCTTTGGGTGAGGTTATCTGGATCGTGCAATTGGCGGTAGCGCTATCGCCATCGCCGTCCGATTCCTGATCGCCATCAGTAGAAGGGTCACCATCGCCAAACTCCACATTGCTGCTGTCGTCACAAGCGGTGACGAGCAGGAACATTGCCAGAAGTATTGCAGATAAGAAAAGTGCTCTTATGTGCATTTCCCTGTCTCCTTTCACTACGTATCTAAAAAATATTAAACGATTTATGTTAACTTCTTTAAAAGCTGATCTAAGTTTCTGCTGCCCACCGAGCCGATTCGCAAGTTATCACCTTTGAAGATGCTCTCTCCATAGGGGCAACCCTGAAATCAATTGTCCAAAAACCTTAAAGCACGATCAAAAAAAACGTTCTCAAAGAAAACTCTTCGAGTTGTTTCTGCTTCCAATTCATTTGTAAGATACTTGAAACCAACTGCCCATTGGCACCTACAAACAATAACCTTATTGAGCTTTGCTTTCAAGACTTAATAAACCTTGCTTACTCAGTCTGTTAACAAGCTCATAAGCATCTGAGATTGCCGTTTCCTCGTCTATTTCAAATTCCCCACTGATTTTCAGGGCTATTTGCTTCAGACTTTTTGTTCCATCCGCATGTTCCCATATGAAACTTGCAACTTTGTTGAGATCGAAC
>CAYTHG010000406.1:0-3566 GCA_964437525.1 uncultured Myxococcales bacterium
CAATATTAGCCCTCTACACTTACAGAAGGTTGTCCGGCTCAAGTGTTGTTGTAGTCAATATAAAATATGACAGATCCTTTTACGAAGGCTTTTTCATGGCCAGGCTTTCCAAGTCAATGCTTTCATCTGCATTTGAAGATGAAAAAATACTTAAACGAAGCAGGATAGAAAAGCATGGCAGTCAAGGAATGATATCGAAATTTTTCAGCACTCTTAATCCGTTTATTGTAAAAGCCAGGCACTGTGCAGCGCGTTTCGAGAATATACCGCAGGGTCTCTATCACCTTTACGTTTCAGGCATACAGATAGATGTCAAGAACCAAGTTCCCGTTGGAACAGTAGAAATTGAAAAAGAGATTCTGGTCAATGACAAGTCTCGCCATGATGTAAATGTAGGGTTTCTTGTTGAAACTGCCTTCATACGACTGTTGGTCAAGAACTATCACCTGCTGAGCAAAAGCTCTGGTACGCAGATGGTCATTGTCGAGATTAACAACAACCCTATACTGACCAAGACAGGCATGTTGAACCATGAGATAGATTTGCATCTTCCCAAAGGAACACATCAAATCAACGTCATCAATGGCGAATACCTGGCGTCACGAGACATTGAAATTATAGATACGACGCCGGTAGTTCTTGAGGTGACGGTGGATAAATATCTGAAAGAGGGCAAAGTGCCACGCCAACCGGAAGGAGACCGCCCCCAGATTGGAAAAGCATCATTGAAGCCAGACAAAGATCTGACTCCAAAACTCTGAACTCCGAATATAGCTGCAGCGATATCAGTCTTTGACTTTGACAAGACCGTTTTTCAAGACTGCTTTGCCCTTGATATTCTGTACTTCAAAGGGGATGCCTTCTTCAGTCTCAGGATAACCGATAATGGTTAAAGGCTGACCGGGGAATGATGGGGAAGCGAAGCGGACGGAGATTTCGTCCAGGCGCGTTATGTCTCCATCTGCCAATTGAGCGGCCAATGAGTTTGTAGACATGGCCAAGGCGCACATGCCGTGAAGAATCGTGCGTGGAAGTCCCGCCATCTTTGCAAGGAAGTTGCTGGTGTGTATGAAGTTCTTGTCTCCGGAAGCTTCAGCATAACGCAGCGCCTGATCGTCGGTCGTTGGAATCTCTATTGTAAATACGGGTTCAGGCTTGACCGGCTCTTCTTTTTTTGCTTTTTTTGCACCACTGCTTTTTCCGCGTACCATCAAGCCAACTTTTGCTTCGCCACAAAGCTTGTCGCCTTTGGAGGCAGTAAAACGCAGTTCAAGCAACTCTCCGGCACTTGTTTCTTTAAGATCTTCAATCAACAATTTTGCTTCTATAGTGTCGCCGACTTCAATCGGCTCGACCCATCTAAAAGATTGTTGACCGTGAACCATACGCAGGATGTTCATATTTAAATCGCGGTTTATCATCAACTGCATCAAAAGCGGATGAACCAACTTGGCGAGAAACAAAGGCGGTATAAGAGCCTCGTTCTTGGCATAAACAGGGTTTTCATCGTTAGTAGCTTGAGCGTAAGCCATCGCATCTTCGCGTGTTACAGGCCCGACTGTATCTTCAATGGCAAACCCAACCATATCTTTATTGAGTCCCATGGCCTTGCGACTGCGCAACATTGCAAAAAACAGCTTGCGATTACTTACCTTCATTATGCATCCCTTTCTCAAGCGAACGATTCACCAATAACATCTGCTAAACCAAGTCCAGCACTTGCAAATGTTTTACAGCTAACAAACATAAATGGCAATATTCCTGATAGAATTTCTATTGTTTTATGAAATCGACTTTGCAGGTAGTGTTTCCGCTGCAATGATATGAAAACTTCTGGCTTGCTTTGTTCAAGAAAAGAACACATTGATCGTAAGCACCAATGTTCTCGAAGAACAGAATCGACTGTTTCTCACAATGTCGCAAATCAGCCAATCTATTGCTCCATTCCGCACTGTTTTTATACAGCACCAACAGACAGGGGTAGTTCTGGTCTCGCTCCAGAACCAAAGTATCCCAAGGAGTCGGGCAATCCCCAGCCTGCTTTTGCCAAACCCCTTCTATTGCGGCGCACTCTGGACAATGATAAGCAGTGTCTTCCTGGTCGCCATCGGCATCTGGGTCTATGCACCCTTGCCCTGCGTAACAGTTCTGCGCCGGACAACATGAGTAAAATCCATCTGTCCCCAGGCAGCATGTCATCCCGTAACCGCACTCAAGTGAAAACAGGGGATCGGGATAGCACGAGAATCCTTCAGGCAGGATTTCGATTCCGCAGTCGTCCGTAGCGACACACTGCCCGCCCTCGCCCAGGGTCTCTCCATTGCACATCATGCAAGGTTCTTCCTCACAGTTCATTCCCGCCATACTGCATCCATCAGGCGGAATCGGCTTGCAGACATACTCGCTCCATTTACCGCAGCCATAGCCCCAGTCGCAGCTTTCAAGGCAAGCGCCGCCACAGGTACCTGTCAGAAAATCGCAAGGCTCGCTGCCGCAAAAACCTTCGGGCATTTCTCGACAATCAAGCTGATCCGCGCAGCAGAACAAATCAGGATAGCAACTTGCATCATATTGACAGCTCTTGTTCGACGGGCACTCCGGCCTACAGCACGGCCCGCATTCATGCCTGTTGCAGCACAAACCAAGGGCTGAGCAATCTTCTTCGCAATAGTCGCCATAGCAATAACCGCTAGTGCTGTCGCAGACAGAAGGCGAACAATCGAAATCACCATTGCAACCGTCTTTGCAGTAATTATGAATGCAAGCCTGCCCCTGATCGCAATCGGCGGAGATGTGGCAGTCTATATCCGGGACACACAAACCTTCATCACTACAGGCTAAACCGGATTTACAATCGTTGTCATGCCTGCAATAGGCGCAAGTCCCGAACCCGTATGTGTCGCGTGTTATGCACGAAAGCCCATATGAGCATAGCTCTTCATCCAGATCGGGATCGCAGATGGCTTCACAGCGTGCAGTTTCTCCGCACAACAAGCTCGGAGCACAATCCCCTGCCCCTTCGCATATCTCTCCCTCTTCTTTACCTTCCCAATCTGGCGCGCATACGGCATAGCCGCGTCCGGCGGCCTCTCCTTCAGTCAAGACTTTACAAGCCAGTCCTTGCGGGCATTTGTCATCGTAGGGATTACATTCTACAAGACAGATGTTGAACTCAAGGTCACAGTGCCAACCTTGAGGACATTCGGACTCAAAGCGGCAATGATCGCCTTCTATGTCTATCTCTTTGGACTCGCGGTCGCTATCGCCATCCGCGCCCGGTTCCACTTTGTCTCCCGGATCACATATAAATTCAGGATCTCCGCCGGCATTGCGGCAGTCATCGAAAGAAACACAAGTGCTGTCTAAACCGCATGAAATAACGCTGTCCCAAGTTTGCTTAACGGGAATTTCTCGGCAATCGCCCATACAGCGATAGTATTCCTGCGCAGAATCCGCTCCGGCTGAGTTGCAGTCTTTTATCAGCGTGCAATACTGCCTGCAAACATCTAAACAATCGGGAAGTTCTTCTCCTGAATCGAGGTCGTCGCCATCGTCGCTTTGCTGTT
>CAYTHG010000407.1:0-3560 GCA_964437525.1 uncultured Myxococcales bacterium
ACAGCAAAAGCTGACAAGCCCAAGCAAAACCCAAAGAAACAGAAGACCGATAAACCTGGTGATGGTAAGACTAAAAAAGCATGGACCGGGTTCACCGAAGAGGAAGATCATGCACTCGCATCTAAAGAAGAAACGATAGCAACCATGCACTTTGGTAAGGAGGGGAAGTAAATTATGCAGAACGTCAAGGTAGGAGATTACATCCGACGTATTAATATGCCCGACGATCCAGATCCCATTCCGCCCGGTTCCGAGGGTGTGGTGGTCGAGGTCACGGATGGCCCATTGGCCCAAATCACTGTCGAGTGGATCGGACTTGAGCGTAGCCTGGCTTTGATTCCCGGTGTTGACCGCTTCGAGATCATCGAATCCAAGTCGGGATCAGACGAGGAAAAACCTCAATGACCCAGACCATCGACATCAGCTACCAGGGCCGTGCCTCCCGCTTTTGTCTGACGCCCCTTGACCGTAAGCGCCTGCACGGTTTCAAGAGAAGGATCGCGCTCGATGAAAATGGCGACGAATGTGCCACCGCTCATCTCACTCGGGATGGGCGGTTTCTTTTAGCTGCCGGTTGTACGGCGGATCTCTATATTAACAATGACGGCGATGCTATCAATCGAAGCGAACTGGTAGCCGTGGATACGGATGGCAACCCGCTGCCAACATTGTCAGCGACATCGGGACGAACGCAAGCCATCGAAGGTACGGTGGTGTTGGACGATTTCCTCAACCACGTCGTAACCAAAGTCTATGCGCTTGAATCCGAAGCGCTCGACCCGGCGCTGGAGCAGGCCTTGCGTGATGGTGCAATCTTCCAAGTACCGTATCGACCGCGCACTACCCATACCGAGACACCCGCCTTCCTGTTGACCAACAAAAACGGTGTTTTTCTGATGCAAGCCGAGGTATGCAATTTCAAATTCATTGGTTTGGAGCAGGAGATAACAGAAGAAGAATGGGCTGACGAAACGGAAAATATTGAGTTTGACTTCGACCTGGATTGGGAGGCCGACTATGCCGCTTCGTAAAATAAGACTGGCTGATCACAGGGGCCGCGAGGCCACGGTCCTGCTGGTTCCGCGCTCTCGCCCGCCAACGGTAGGCTACGCCGACTCTTCGAATGCGTCCGTGCGTTTCACGCGATTGCTGAAGGCGACGGAAAGCACCGGCTACGCTGCGTTGCTGTCCCGATATGGGGATCCTGATTCCCTGGCGCGGGCATTGATTGACAGTGACCCGGAGATCGATATGCAGGCGACGGGCAGCGAGTCCGGTCCCTGCGACCGTGTGCATGTGGGTGCGGATGGTAAACCGCTCTACTCAGCACGCATGGTCGAAGTGGTGCATGATCATGAAGGTAATGAGATCGCCCGCCGCGAGCCGGTGGAAGTTCCAGCCAACCTGGTTCCAGATACGCCACCGCGCTGGTCGGGCAAGCTGATAGCAAAATCCGAAGCAGCCAGACACTACGCTTTCACGCGGGTCTACCAGGTGCGCCATGCCAACTCATTGGAGTTTGACTTCCTCTTCGGCCTGGCGAAATACCTTGAAGATCGTAACGCGCTGGCGCTGGTCGGTTCAGGTCCGAAGGGAACGGGACCGCTTATTCTTGAGCGCAACGGTACACCCATGAAGGGCTTTCTTGAAGGCCGGACGAAGGAAGATGCCTACCTGCTCGTACTGCGTCTTGCGAGTTTCGAGTTAAAAACGCCGGAGGTGCTGTCATGAGCAACTCGATTCAAACCATGATAGCAACTTACAAACGAAATGTGGCGGGAAGATATCATTCGATTTCACCGGATAACATCGAACGGGATCTTCCTCCGGGGCCGAGCATCGTTTCCGAGAAGATCGACGGCGAGACTTGGTTTATACACGCTGACGGCGAAAGCTGTGTGCTGCTCTCGCCCTTCGGAAAGAAACTTGAAAACATTCCGCTTACCATTGAGGCGCAGCGAATACTGGACGGCTGGCACGGCATATTGGCGGGTGAACTCTACGCCGCTGTGGATTCCGGCCGACCGCATATCTTCAACCTGCATGCCGCTATGGGAGGCAACGGAAACACCGAGCGCTTACGCTTCGCCGCTTTCGATGTGCTCATGGATGGCGAATCCGACATGAAACGGCTACCCTTTGCCGAGCGGATGACATGTTTACAACAGGTTATCGGCCCGCACAACGGGGTCTTCCACCTCGCTCCATTCGAGAAGGCATCGACTCCGGCGGATGTCACTGCTTGCTACAAGCGAATCGTTACTGTTGGCGGCGCAGAAGGTGTTGTTATTCATGCTTCGGATGGTCGTATCTATAAGGTCAAACCAGAGATTGTCATCGATGCTGCTGTGGTGGCCTACGCTGCTTCCGAAACCGGTGTATCGGAACTGTTGCTGGCGCTGATGAAACCGAATGGCGTCTTCCAACTCATCGGTCGCGTGAAAACGGGTTGGAGCAACACCGAGAAAGCTGAATTGGCGAAACGCCTCAAACCGCTTGAGTGCTCATCCTCGTATCGCAAGGTCAATGACCATGGTCTGCTTTATCGTTGGGTGAAACCGGAACTCATCGTCGAGGTTAAATGTAACGATTTAATCTCCTCCAATAGCAAAAACGATCCCATCCGGCGTATGGCCATACAGTATAATGATGATGCCTGGTCACCTATCGGCCCGACGCCTTCCGTCAGTATGATCAACACCGTGTTTCTGAGGATACGCGAGGATAAACGAGCTATCAGACCGGACGTGCGCGTTGGGCAGGTAACGGATCTCGTACCCATTGCCGAGGAAACATCAATTGATCCGGCATCGCTACCCGCGAGTGAGATTCTCCGCCGCGAGGTCTACACGAAGAGAAACAAAACCGGCCTGGCCGTGCGCAAGCTGGTTTGCTGGAAAACCAACAAGCAAGAAGCCGATTCATCCTATCCCAACTATGTCGTCTTCTTCACCGACTATTCACCGGGGCGCAAGCAGCCCCTGAAAACCGATCTGCGCGTGGCGGCAAGCGAAGCGACCATGTACGCCTTTGCCGACGATTGGTTAGCTGCCAACATCAAAAGAGGCTGGACGTTGAAAATGTCGAATGGCAAATACCAAATGGCCAATGAGGAAAAACCGCAAAAGGCATCTCAACCGCAACGACCAGGGAATTCGTCATTGGACATTCGACAATTGAAATTATCCTTCGCCCGCTCTACCTCGCCGACCTTTCCTATCATCCGGCGGCGATTGGATGCACTGGCAAAGCTTGGAACGCTGGAAATCGCTGAAGATGAAAAAGGACGCGAGTCATGGTTTGAGCTGTCGATCAGCAATGGCTTGGTCGAGAACGCCAAACGTATTGATAACCTGCTCAAGATCGTCAAAGGCTGGAAAACAACGGAGGTCTCGCTGGATGGTGAGTTGATCGGCAAGCATGATCTTCAAGACTTCATGAACCGCCTGGAGGATGCTCGTCGCTGTTGGCTCAAGCGAAAAAAGCATGGGCCGGAGTATTGTCATAGCAACTGCACCCTTGGCTGCGATGCCCTGAGCATCTGGTCCTCACACGAATGG
>CAYTHG010000408.1:0-3558 GCA_964437525.1 uncultured Myxococcales bacterium
CAGGCTCCTGCAACTGGAAATTCAAAAACCGCGAAAAACATCCTGTAAACTGCGTAGACTGGTATCATGCGCAAATGTTCTGCGACTTTGTGAGTAGCCGCCTGCCTACCGAGGCTGAATGGGAATATGCGGCCAAAGGCGGGGAAAATCGTAAATATCCATGGGGAGACCAAAAGCCAAGCTGTCAACATGCTGTTATCAACACGAGCAACTTGGAAGACCAAGATCCAAACGCCAGCCAGACTGAGTGTTCCGGCTTGAGCACCTGGTCGGTCTGTTCAAGACCTGCCGGACTTTCCAAGCACGGATTATGCGACATGGCCGGAAATGTGATGGAGTGGGTACAAAATTGCCACAAGCCTGGATATGACATCAACACCACAGGCGACATTCTCATCCAGTCAAAAAAGTGTCATCGTATCAGCACCCGAGGAGGAGCATTCATCCATAGAAACCCAAAGGCATTTACTACAACTACCCGCTGGGGAATCGACCCCGAAATAAGACATGCTTTATATGGATTTCGTTGCGCTAGAAACAAACATAAAAACAATCTGCCAAATCCTTCATTTGCGACTGCACTTCCAGACAAATAAACATTTTCGTGTTTATTCGACTGCCTGCTCAACACAAGCAAGAAGCCTATAAGCAAAATTCAAAAGCGCTTGACCTTTGAATGGCAATATGGCTGCTTACCGGTCTTCTCGTAATAATCCTGGTGATATTTCTCTGCCTTCCAGAAGGTCTCGGCTTTCAAAACTTCGGTTGCCATCTTGAATCCCTTATCGGATAAGAGTCTTATCAGCTTATCGGCAGCGGCTCGCTCGACTGGCGATTTGTAGAAAATCGCAGAACGATATTGAGTCCCATGGTCCGGCCCCTGGCGGTTTAGCTGCGTCGGGTCGTGAATCTCCATGAACAGCCGCGCCAACGTCTCGAAGTCAGTCACCTGTGGATCGTAGACCACACGCACAGTCTCTGCATGACCGGTCTTCCCACTGCATACTTGCTCGTATGTCGGAGCAGGCACATCCCCGCCCATATAGCCCGATTCCGCTTTCAAAACACCCGGTTCTTTCTCTAAGTAATACTCGACTCCCCAAAAACAGCCACCGGCGAAAAAGGCTTCTTCAGTTTGTGTAACATCGGCAGCCTTTGCTTTCTCTGACTCAAAATCCAGCGAAATAGAATTGACGCAGTGGCGCGTGTTCGTATCCGTGAAATTCTCGCCTTCAAAAACATGCCCCAGATGAGCCCCGCAATTGGCGCAGACGATTTCTGTCCTGAAGCCATCGGAATCGGGGATTTCTTTTACCGCGCCCGGCAACGCCTTATCGAAACTCGGCCAACCGGACTTGGAATCGAATTTGCTTTCGGATGCAAAAAGAGGCGCACCGCACCTTTTGCAATGATACGCGCCGTCCTCGGAATGCTTGTTGTACTTACCCGTAAAAGGCATTTCCGTGCTCTTGTCAACAATCACACTCTCTTCTTCGGGTGTAAGTTTTTTATGGTCAGTCACGTTTTCGTTCCTTTCCCGAGCCTGCCCGGTCAGAATATAAAACATAAGCAACAGCAGTATAATCAACAACATAGATGTCTTGCCCATAGTGCCTTCCTCCCGAATATATAAGTTAAGCATGGATTTGAGAAATCCAAGGGTGAAGATCAACAAAGAAAAGCAATTGGACTCACCAGCGGCTTACCCTACCCACAAATTACTTGCAAATACCCATGGAAAATATAGAATATATAGAATCATTGGGTTCGTTTCACTGAAAGGGAGTTTACCATGTTGCGAAAATCGCTGTTCGCGGTACTGTTTTTTTTCATCATAATTATGTCTATAGCTCCCATATCATGCGGGGAGGACGATGACAGCGATGAGGACAATGGCGGCTCCGACGATGACGACGATGACGACGATGATGGCGCCAATGGCAACAATCAAGACGGAGAAAGTCTGTTTTCGACGACAGAAATAGCACCAATTACCGGAGATATAGATTACAGACTTGTCCAAAAATGGAAGATCCCGAGAGAAAACGGAGTGGATGTTTATATCGCCCTGCAAAAAAACGATGGCTCGGATACACGCCTTGAGAAATACATCTTTTCCGGGATGACGAGCGAAGGAGAAATCCTTGATAGCCGCAGCCTGGTGACAACACTTTCCGATTACGGTCTCGGCGGCATGAAGATTCTCGACCTTGAATACACCTGCAACGAACTTTTCATGCTGGTTCAGGATACTTCTTCCGACTCTTTCAATGTGTATTTTGTGCCGCTGACAGGCAGAACCGAAGACATGCACTTGATAGGCCAGTACACCAACGCTTATTTCTGGGTCAGAGAATGTGGAAACTACCGTCAGGCACAAGTGTTGGCATACAGCAGAGGCGTAAGTTTTTCCACCGGAGAGCACGAAATCTGGAAAGGCGACCTCTGGGACTGGGACCCGAACAGGGAAACGCCTTGGCAGGTGTCGGAAAACGCCCTCGATAATCTACCCAACGGAGAAAACTTTTTCCTCGAAGCAAACATATCTGTCTTCTCGGGCCATCACTACAACTACAAATGGGGTTCAAGCTTTATTGCCATAGACTACGATGGCAAACTGCACTGGTACGACAGCAAGCAAACGGGCGACGATCCCACTTCGATCAAGTTCGAAGCCAACGAACAAATCTTCGCCAATTTCAATGGACGCGGCTTAAAAGCCCAATACCTCGACATAGAAAACGAAGAAAATCTACATATGTATGACAACATCAACAGTCCACAAAATGCAGTTCACCCGAAGTACATTTGTGTTGTGGGAACCGATGGCCAAAGCGACACTCCTCTTTTATGGGTCACAAATGGCGGAGACTTCAAATTCCGCGAGGACGAAACCTTCGAGATCGGCTACGCCGGCGCGTGTTCAGTAACCGCTAACACCGAAGCCATCAGCCCGACCGCCACGATCTATCACCCGTGGGTAGCTTACCGCTCGGCTAAAAACGAACTGTCGGCCCTGTGGTTATCACAGACACAAGGAGAATGGGTATATTCTCTAATCGACAGCATCCCGCAGGACAACTGGCACTTCGCCTCGGGTCATCTCCTTATGGGCAGCGGAGGCTCGGGAGTCGGCGGAAGAATCATGGTGATTTACGACGACAACGACAGCCTCAAACTGGCGGCCTGCAAAGACAGAGGCCCGTGCGGTGATTATTGAGAAAACTTAGTTAGGCGCCCCTACCCTATTTCCAAAAAGTCACTTCACAATCTGAAGTCAGAGGATTTCCTCAACATCCCCGGCGATATCTTCCGGTTTTGTCTGCGGAGCGTAGCGCTTGACCGGCTTGCCTTCGCGGTTTATCAGGAACTTTGTAAAATTCCACTTTATCTTCTTAGTTCCCATCAGTCCCGGCAACTCGGAAGTCAGATATTTATACAGCGGGTGCGCGTCATTACCGTTCACTTCTATCTTGGCGAACATCGGGAAAGTAACGCCGTAGTTGACCTGACAGAAGTTTTTGATCTCATCTTCAGTTCCCGGCTCCTGATTGGAGA
>CAYTHG010000409.1:0-3555 GCA_964437525.1 uncultured Myxococcales bacterium
ATGGCATTCCTGAGGGGTGGAAGGTGAAACCCTTTTCAGCACTGGCTAGTTACGTAAATGGCTATCCTTTTAAACCTGCGCAGTTAGGAACCGAAGGGAAGCCCATTATCAAAATCAAGGAACTGAAGGCTGGTATTATTACGTGTACTCCACGCAATCCCGGTGATGAGATCCCTACAAAATACAATATTTTCGATGGTGATGTTCTTTTTTCTTGGTCTGCAGATCTCGATACCTATTTTTGGATGGGTGGTGCAGGATTGCTCAATCAGCATCTTTTCAATGTCGTACCATTTGACGGTCTAAGTCTCGCCTTTTGCTTCCATGCTTTAAAAGAGTCAATGCCGCGGTTTCGAGCGTTGAGTCTCGGCGCGACAATGTACCACATCAAACGCTCAGCTTTGGATCAGGTGTTCACTGTGGTCCCTCCAATCGCGATAAGAAAGCACTTTGAAGCTTATGTTGAGCCTATGCATAATCAACTTATCACGTTGACTAGACACGTCACCAACCTCCGCCGGACGCGCGATCTGCTGCTCCCGTGCCTGCTTTCGGGACAGACTAATAGTTAATTAAAGGAACAAGGACTCATGACACTACGCCAACAACTTATTGCTGACCGCATTTCGAACCTAGAGACTTCTATCGGAATTCCTACTGACCAAGCATTTGAACGTCTAGCCCATTCTCTTGCAACAGGGCAGAGCGTACACTCACTTGATCCAGCGGATTGGGTTGATGGGAGCCAAGACAAACAGATTGATCTCATCTCAATTGAGGAAGAGGATGATGAAGCGGAGATTTCCATCATTTCGGCTAAGTTTACCAATGGCTTCTCCTCGAACGCTATCATACAGATGCGCAATGGACTTAATTGGATGCTCAACCGTCCGAGAACTGAAGTCTCGACGATCACGAACCAGGCATTTCGCGATAAAATTTTAGACGTTCGCTCTGTACTTTCTGGTATTGGGCCATCGAATGTCAGGGTGCATTGCTATTTTGCGACGAATGGATTGACTTCAGAAATTTCAGACGAATATCGACAGGAAGTTAGGGGGATTCTGGCGGAATACGACAATGAAACATTTGCAGAATTTTCCTTCGAGACTCTTGGCGCCGATGAGTTAGTAGGCCTCATCAATCGCATCGAAAGGCGAACCCGATCTATCGATGCCAATATTCCGATTCGTTACGATGCCAATACTCCCTCGCTGATTCGCTATCAGACTCAAGATCTTAAGGGAATCATCTGTACTGCGGCAGCTCGTGACATTGCGAATTTAGTAGTTAACGATCCTAGTGGTGCACTATTTGACTCAAATATACGTCGTTTTTTGGGCAAAGGACGTTTGGTTAACGCAGATATTTTAAAAACTGCAACCGAGGCGGCCTCTAGTTACCTTTTCTGGTTCCTAAATAATGGTGTAACCATCGTGTGTGACAGCTGTGATCCGGTTGCCGACCCTGATAATCCAATGGTGAAAATTACTAATCTTCAAATCGTGAATGGATGTCAAACGGCTACTGCTTTGGCTCATGCTGCTCGCGATGGTACATTACTTTCCGATACGAGGGTTTTGTTGAAGATTTTTGAAACTACCGATCCAACGCTTGCATCGCGCATTGTTCTGACCACAAACAACCAGAACCGAATTAGCACGCGTGATTTAAAAGCAAATGATGCTGTACAGCAGGATATGCAACGACGCTTCGATTGCTACAACCTTCTTTACGAACATAAGGTCAACCAATACGCCACAATTAATCTCGCAGAGGGGCAGAAGATAGTGTCCAATGAGGATGTCGGACAAGCTTACCTTGCTATTGCGCTAAAGAAACCCGGAGATGCCCGACGACGGAAATACAAGGTATGGACCGTTAACTATGACGCAATTTTTAGTGGGAGAAGCGTCGAGCCTCATGTTATTTGTCTTCTTCTTTACCGAGCCTCAAGGGTTTGGATGAAGACGGTGCTTCGGGCTGACGAACTCTCAGATATACGTCGCAAGTTGATCAAAAACGGACTTTTACATATCGCACGAATTGCTTCATTCTTATGGCGTAATTCTGATTCCTTTGATCAATCCACGACAACGCTTCAGCATCAAATAACAACTTTACAAACCCACCCAGAGGTTGTGTATTCCCATTTTGAAGAAGGCTTGAACCGTTTGGAGAATCTTATCAGTGGGAATCCAGATTTCAGGGATGACATTGAAGGTGCTATCAAGTCTGCCATCCTCGAGTCTGCAATAACCAGATCGCTTAACATCTAATGAAGGCCATAAACTATGTCCCTCACCTACACAGAAGGTTAACTGGTCGAGCAACCCGCCATCGGGTTGTTTGCGGAGCTTGGTTGGGCAATTGACGCTGAAATTTTTTAAGAGAGGACAGATATGAACACAACGTTATTTAAAGAAGTCGGTTACTCACTCTCGAAGCTGATTGATGACATTGACATGGGTGAAATCGGTCTGCCGGATATTCAACGCCCGTTTGTCTGGAAGAATGCAAAGGTGCGCGATTTGTTTGATTCGATGTTTCGAGGTTATCCCGTCGGGTATCTCCTGTTCTGGGAAAACCAGATAGGCAAGAATACGAAACAGATCGGAGTGCAGAATCATCAAAAGATTCCACATCTACTAATAGTTGATGGCCAGCAGCGATTGACCTCTCTATACGCCGTGCTAAAGGGGATTTCTGTTATCCGAGAAAATTATGAGAGCGAGCAGATTGAAATTGCTTTTCGTCCCACGGACGGAAAATTTCAAGTCTGTGATGCAGCTATTCGGCGAGACCCTGAGTATCTGTCGAACATATCGGACCTCTTTGCAAAAAATGTCAGCCAGTATCGGATTGTCGGCGAATATCTCGAAAATCTGACGGCGCACCGAGATAAAAATGAC
Organism: uncultured Myxococcales bacterium; assembly: GCA_964437525.1. Taxonomy (GTDB): domain Bacteria; phylum Myxococcota_A; class SURF-8; order SURF-8; family SURF-8; genus JAKQSH01. Next base: position 2,913 of record CAYTHG010000409.1, read on the forward strand.
AGGGAGTTCCCGGATGAAGAAAGGCAGTTTTGTGAGCAATCGCTGCAACGGCTGTTTAATCTAACCAGCTATCCTTTCACCACGCTTCAGCTCTCCGCAAGTATTGAGGAAGAGCAGGTGGCGGAAGTGTTTGTCAGGATCAACAGCGAGGGGAAGAAGCTAAACCAGGCGGACTTTATTTTGACGCTAATGTCGGTGTTCTGGGAAGATGGCCGGAAGGAGCTAGAGGAGTTCTGCCGCGCATCACGTCAGCCCAGTAAGACTGGACCGAGTCCGTATAACCACTTTGTCGATCCATCTCCCGACCAGCTATTGAGGGTCGCGGTGGGCATGGCGTTTCGTCGGGCGCGGCTGAAGTCGGCTTACTCGGTACTTCGCGGAAAAGACATGGAGACGGAGGTGTTCAGCGAAGAACAAAGGGATAAACAATTTGCTCGGTTGCAGGTGGCACAAACCCATGTGTTGAACCTGACGCATTGGCATGACTTTCTTGGCATCCTGAAGCAGAGTGGCTTTACGGGAGGAAACCTGATCAGCTCTCAGACGACGGTTTACTACACCTATATTCTTTACTTGATCGGCATGGTTGATTTAAAGGTTAATCCGATAACGCTTGGGCAAGTTATCGGTCGATGGTTCTTCA
>CAYTHG010000410.1:0-3552 GCA_964437525.1 uncultured Myxococcales bacterium
CTTGAATGATCATAATGGTAGTCCAAGCCAGTCTCGCCTATGCCGACCACTTTGGAAGAAGACCTGGCCCACTTGAGGACGCGCTCGTATGTCTCTTCGGTGCAGATGTCGGCGTCGTGCGGGTGAACGCCTATGGTGCAAAAAATAAAGTCGTGGCTTTCGGCCAGCTTCAAGGCCGGTTCGTTACCGACTTCTTTAAAGATCGCGCCGATTTCGACTATGGCTTCCATGCCTTCTTCGCGGCAACGGGCAATGACTTCTTCGCGGTCGCCGTTGAAGCGCTTGTCACCTAAATGAGTATGTGAATCTATCAACATCAGCCGACCCTCGAACCGCCCTCTATGGGGCCGTCTGTTGTGACTACCGCCAGCTTGCCGTCTTTCTGGGTGGCTGCTAAAAGCATTCCCTCGGAGAGTATGCCGCGCAGCTTGCGGGGATTGAGGTTGGCGACGACGACAACATTTTTGCCGACCATTTCTTCGGCCTTGTAATGCTGGGCGATACCCGCAACGATGGTACGCTCTTCGCCCGTATCGACTTTAAGCTTCAAGAGCTTGTCGGCACCCTCGACCTTCTCGGCCTCAAGTACTTTACCAACCTTCAACTGAACCTTGGTAAAGTCGCCGAATTCGATCACGCCCTCGGGCAGTTCTTTGGCGGCTTTTTTGTCTTTTTTGGAATCTTTCCTTTCGGACTTCTTATCCTCTTTCGCCGCCTGCTTGTCATCCTTCTCATCTGCTTTTTCAAGCATCTTGGGATCGAGACGCGGGAAGAGCGGCTTGCCGCGCTTCAACTCTGTGCCTTCTGGCAAAAGCCCCCACTGCTTGTTGTTCTCAAATTCGAAGACCGGCTCGTCAATGCCAAGTTGTGCCAGCATCTTCACACTGGAATCGGGCATGAAGGGCTGAATCATAATCGAGATCTGGCGCAAGCTCTCAAGCAGGTTGTACATGACGCCTTGAAGCTGCTCGTGCTTGCTCTCGTCCTTAGCCAGCACCCACGGAGCCTGATCGTCTATGTAGCGATTCAAGGTGCTGATAAGACTCCAGACATCGCCTAGAGCTTTGCTGGTTTTAAAGGTCTGCATGTTCTTGTGATAAGCGTCCAGCACTGCCATGCATTTTTCTGCAACCGGGTTACCCTCTTGGGACGTGGGCTTGGGAGCCTTGCCACCGGAGAACTTGTAAGCCATGGAAGCGCTGCGCGACAGCAGATTTCCGAGGTCGTTTGCAAGATCGGAGTTGATGCGCCCGATCAGCGATGCCCGCGAGAAATCACCATCAGGACCAAGCTGGATTTCGCGCATCAGGTAATAGCGGAAGGAATCCAGACCGAAAGTATCGACGATCTCGTTGGGATCGACCCAATTACCGAGACTCTTGGACATCTTTTGTCCTTCGACATTCCAGAAGCCGTGGGCGAAAATGTGCTTGGGCAAAGGCAGTCCAGCCGACATCAGGAAGGCAGGCCAGTAAATAGCGTGGAAACGCAGGATATCCTTGCCGATCAAGTGTACGTTTGCGGGCCAGAATTTTTCGTATCTTTCCTTATCTCCAGAATAGCCTATACCGGAGACGTAGTTATAGAGCGCATCCACCCAGACATAGACTACATGCTTTGGATCCTCAGGCACGGGAATGCCCCAACTGAAGGACGTGCGGCTGATGGACAAATCCTGCAAGCCACCCTGAACAAAGCTGCGTACTTCGTTCATACGGTAATCGGGCAATACAAAATCGGGATGCTTCTCAAAGTATTCAAGAAGAGGTTCCTGGTATTTGGAAAGCTTGAAGAAGTAGCTTTTCTCTTTGCGCTTTTCAACCGGCCTCTTGCACCACGGGTTCGGGCAAAGATTGCCCTCCAATAACTGGCCTTCCTTCCAGAAGGTCTCGTCATGCACGCAGTAGTAGTCTTCGTACTCGCCCAGGTAGATATCGCCTTTGTCGGCCATCATCTTCCAGACTTTGGAAACCACTTCTTTGTGATCTTCATCGGTGGTGCGAATGAAATGATCCAGCGAGATATTGAGCTTGTCCCACAAGGGCGAGAACATTTTCGATACCTTATCGGCAAACTGCTTGGGGGTCTCCCCTGCCTTATTTGCGGCCTCTTCGACCTTCTGCCCGTGTTCATCGGTTCCGGTCATTAAGAACGTAGGAACTCCCGATTGACGGTTATAGCGAGCCAGAACATCGGCGGCGATGGTCGTATATGCATGACCCAAATGGGGTTCTCCGTTAACGTAGTATATTGGTGTGGTTATGTAAAAGCTCTTGTTGCTCATGGCAAAAACTCCTTGCGCCGTCGTTAGTTGTTTTCTTAATTATCTTTGTTATCTTTAGAAGGTTTTTCGGGACGACTGCGATCGTTGCGCGGCTCGCCACCTTTTCCATCTTTATTTTCTTGCCTTTGCTGGCTGCGGCCCTGAGACTGCCTGCCTTGCGAATCGCCCGAAGGCCGCGAGGATTGAGGACGTTCACCTCTTGCCTGCTGTTGTCTCGGCCTGTCGCCTTCTTTTTGAGGATTATCCTTGGCTGAATCAGTTTTTAAGGGACGCAGTTTAATTTTGCTGCGGTCCACAGGTTCCATAGGCTTACGCTGGGAGCGGGGCCTGTGTTTTTTCGGCTCATTGGGCTTTTGCTGCTTTTGCTGTGGCTTCCCCTGCTGAGATCTATCCTGCTGAGATCTATCCTGCTGAGATCTATCCTGCTGAGATCTATCTTGCTGCTGTCTATCTTGCCTGGGTGGCCTATCCTGCTGCGGCCTGTCTTGCCTGGGCGGTCTATCCTGTTGCTGTCTATCTTGCCTGGGCGGCCTATCCTGCTGCTGTCTATCTTGCCTGGGTGGTCTATCCTGCTGCTGTCTATCTTGCCTCGGCCTATCCTGCTGCTGTCTATCTTGCCTGGGCCTGTCCTGTTGCTGCGGTCTGTCCTGCCGTGGCCTGTCCTGCTGTGGTCTGGCTTTTTGTTCTTTACCGTCCGCAGGTCTGCTGGCTCTGTCATCCTGGCGAGGCGGTCTACCCTTACCCTGCCTTTCCTGACGTTTCTCAGGAGCGCCACCAGCGGCTTCGGGCTGCCTTTTATCAGGCAGCCTCCTGCGCCCCGAACCGCGCCTGCTCCCTTCTTTACCATCACGATCACGATCCTGATCCCTTGGAGGCCTGTCTCCTCCTCCACGCCGCCCATCGCCATTGCCAGCTTTGGGGGCGGCATCTTTCGGTTTCGCCCTGCCTCCTCTGTCGGGACGGGACGAACGCATGTCGCGCATATCGGCAGTTGGGTCAGGCTCCGGCTTTTCTTCTTTGGGCTTAAAGTTTTCGGGGTCGCTTTTAAAACGGCGGAATTCGGAGATCGGAGTATCGAGGCGATCACCTTCTTCAAGATCGAAAATAATGCGCTCTTTAAACACGTTCACTTCAATCACCCTGCCGCGCCCAAGCCAGGTATCGGCTTTTTTACCCATTTTGGGCAAGCCCTGCTGAAGCTCTCTGTATACGGGAGATTCAAAAGCAAGACAGCAGATCAAGCGTCCGCACAACCCGGAAACCTTTTC
>CAYTHG010000411.1:0-3543 GCA_964437525.1 uncultured Myxococcales bacterium
GCGTGGCTTTCTTCCAGGATGTCAGAGCCGGTAATGTCCGAAGGCATTAAGTCCGGAGTAAACTGAATGCGGTTGAAGCGCAGTTGCAGAACCTCCGCCAGAGTGTTGATAAGCAGGGTCTTGGCCAGTCCCGGAACTCCGACAAACAGGCAGTGCCCCTTGGCAAAAAGCGAAATCAGCAGATGATCCACTACTTCTTGCTGGCCGACGATCTGTTTGGCAATCTCGGATCTTATATTTTCATAAGCTTCGCCGATGCGAGCGGTATCCTGGATGTCTTTTTCCCGGCTTGCGGTTTCTACGTTCAATAATTTTCCCGTCACGTTTATACCTTGCTGCTGTATGGCTGAATGATTTCATTTAAACAATATCAACCAATGATATTAGCATAGACGGCGATGCTATCAAAACAGAAGCCTAATCTTCGGCATCTTTGGCACAACGGAAACTGAAATAATAGTGTCTGTCCTTGGGAGTGAACCCGATCCTGAAGGTCGTATGGAAGATACTCGGGTTACCATTGGACCACGAGCCTCCTCGCAAAGCTCGCCTGTGTTCGTGACCTTCTTTCCAAGGAGAACCGTCGGAAGGTGCTCCTTCGTAGTTCTCATTCCAATAGTCCTCTGTCCAGTTCCAGGCATTGCCCGCCATATCGCACAGACCGCTTGGCGTGTTTCCTGCCGGTTTGCTGCATACAGGCCAAGTCCTATCTTTTCCGCAGCCATACCCTCCCGATTCGTTCATTATGGCCAGACTGCAATCGGCCTTTTTGAATCCCCAAGGATAAAGGTTGTGGTGTCCTCCGCTTCGGGCTGCAAATTCCCACTCGGACTCCGATGGCAACCTGCCTCCCGCCCACTTGCAGAATTGTCTAGCCTGATACCAGTCCACGCAGTTTATCGGGTGTTGGTCACGATCCTCGTAACCCCAGTTGCAATAGTAAATATCGTCTTTTGTGTCCGGTAACGAGCAAGCACCGGCTTCCACACATTGCCTGTATTGCGCCACGGTGGTTTCGTGTTTGGCCAACACAAAATCCTGAATGGTAACGTTATGAATTGGTTTTTCGTTTTCATCTCCATGATTGGAGCCCATATCGAATGTCCCGCCGGGGATATCTATCCATTCTATGAGGAGATCCTTGCTTCCGTCGGTGGCAGGCTGAAGTTGATCTTTATGCTGGCAAGAGGTCAAGCTCGCTGTTGACAGAATCGCAATCGCACAACAAATGAATAACGTAATTGATTGCAGCTTCATAAATAACCTCCCTTGAGTTCGTGTACTTCTTGAACCGATCAGATAGTAATACTCACCGCGTTTTATGTAAAATGTTTTTTCTCTTGGTGATACAAGCGCAAGCAAAACATGAGCCCGGCGCACGCGGGTGGGTGGGGTGGACTGGCGCGGGATTTGCTTTTTATGCAAATCGCGTGTCAGGCCGGGCGTGCGCCGGGCGTGGAAGCTCGGCACGGATTTTTTTAGGAGATTAGAGAAATTGTCAGGATAAATGCCCATTTTATCGTGGCACCCCAACGTAGGGGCGCGATTCATCGCGCCTGAGCCCGCACTTATTATCGGGCGCAATAAATTGCGCCCCTACGCTATATTGTTCCTTGCATCATGGAAGTGGATTGTCGGATAAAAAAGTTATCCGACCTACGGGGGATGTTTCCAAAAGTGTACTGAGTTCTGAAAAAGGGTTGAAGACTATTTGAGTGTCGAAGCAGAAAAATAGATATTTTATCCATTGATGGGGATTTTTCTGGATTTTATAGTAGAATTTCAAAGTTCAGAATATTATGGGAATTTGATTTCTCCCATTTGTATTGGAAAGGGGTTTTGATTGATGAAACGTGGGCTTTCTCTGGCTCTATTCTTTCTTTCTCTGTCTTTCTGCTTCGAGCTTTTAGCTGCTGAATCGGCTTATGAATGGACGGGAGATGAATGTGTTTCTGATAGTGGTGACTCCGCTTTTGTGGGGCGCTCCTGTGTGTCGGATTCAAGTTGTCCCGATGATATGTTCTGTGTAAACGCAGGATTGAGCGATTTACCGGTCTTTTGCAGCTTTGAGTGTCTTGAAGACAACGATTGCGGACATTTATCGGCTTGCCGTCTTGTAGACGATGAGCTTGCTTTGTCTATCTGTATTCCGCGTCCCTGTGGAGACGATGAAGACTGGCCCGAATGGGACGAGTGCAATGCCAAGCTTGTAGCCGATGGCGATGTTGACGGCGATGCCGACGGCGATGCCGATGGTGAGAATTTCACAGGATACAGGCGTAAAGTCTGCAAGACCGTTTGCGATTGCGACCATAGCGGAGGAATGGATTACTACTCTGTCGGTTTGATGCTTTTGGGGGCGTTCTTGTTCTTTGTCTTCAGGTTGAGGCGTCGAACGGAACAATAAGCTTGAATCTAGCTGAACGTAAAAGAGTTGATCTTGGTTTTCAATATGCAGAAAAAACAGATGCTGCGAATCATAACGCTTTGCATTTTTGCGTTTGTTTCTCTTTCAAGCCTTGTTTGGGCAAAGCCGCCGCAGGATGCAGTTGATTCTTTTACTGCTGGTGATTATGAAAAGACAGTCCAGATTTTAGAGAAATATCTGGAAGAAAACCCTGGCGATGCCGAGGCATTGTCGCTGACTGTCAAATCATACAAGTATCTGCTTTCGGGTGACCGTCTGACAGGTGTTATGGATATTACCGAGTCCACTCTTGAAGACAGCATGATTTTCCAGACCGGCTTGGGGATTTTAGAGGATCTGCACATAAAAGATCTTATTCCCATCGTGGATAAGCTTGAGCATAAAAGCGACAAGGATTTAAAGGATTACCTGACACTTGCCAGCATGTACGAGCGCATGGGCGATTTCTCGCAGGCGGTGGAGGAATTGCAGGCTTCACTTGATATTGACCCTGAAAACGCCGATGCCATGCTTCGATTGGGTTTGATGTATGTCAAAGAGGGCAATCTCAAAAAAGCCGAAGCTCAGTTTGCTCGTTATCTCAACTCTCCTTCAAAAAAGAATTACCCATACTGGATATACGCCGCCGCGTTTGTCAACCCTCGCATGTTTGTGTCTGCTTCTATTGCCGCAATGGTGCTTGGTTCCGCATTACTGCTTTTGTGGGTTCTGAGTCTGGCGGGGGTTGTGGATCATCGCTCGCGTGGCTTGACCTTTGTACTGGCTTTTATAGCTACGATATTGATGGCGGCTCTTTTGGCTTACCATTGGATGTCCGGGCGCAGCCAGCCTGTCTTCTGGCTTACCCTTTTGTGCTCACTTGCAATACTTTCGGGCGCGATTGCTGTTTTGTTGAGGCGGTTCGGAGCTGTTCTCTGGAGTGTCCTTGTTGCAATCTGGAAGGCTTTTGCCGATATTGCAGGTCATTTTCTTTTGGGGCGCCTTTACAAAAAACTGTCTTTGATCCGCGCCCGCTTTCAATTGTTGATAATATTTTTGACGCCTCCTGTAACCTTGTCTCTTGTTTCTTATCTGCCCTGGCGTGATTTACAGATTGCAGTTCTGCTTGTCGCCAC
>CAYTHG010000412.1:0-3543 GCA_964437525.1 uncultured Myxococcales bacterium
TTTTGCAAGCTCTATAGACGGCACACCGGCAAGACCTAAAAGAGTAGAATGAGCAAGCTTGTCTATCTGGGCTTTCAAGGCTGCGTCGATCTCAGGCACACGGTGGCCGTGGACGTTGCACCATAAGGACGATACGCCATCGAGGTAGCGGCGGCCTTCGGTGTCTATCAGGTAGTTGCCTTCGCCCCGCTCGATTATAAGCTGATCTTCGGCAAGCCAGTCCTGCATCTGCGTGAAAGGATGCCAAAGGTATTTTTTATCCCACTCCATCAAGCGTTGATACTTCTCACTCATTTTCTTCAGACTTTCCGTTTTTTATTTCTCACCAAGAGCGCCCAAAGCTTCAAGGCAGCGCCCCATCTGTTCATCATTCATATCCGCCCGTAGCGAAAACCTCAAGCGACTGGTTCCCTCCGGCACGGTCGGATATCTTATGGCCCTGACGAATACCCCTCGCTCAAGCATATGCTGCGCTGCCGCCATTGCATCGCTTGCGGAGCCGATCACCACCGACACGATGGGCGATGGACTTTCGTCGGCTTCAAGTCCCATATGACGCAGACCGTCTTTGAACTTGCGTACATTGCTCCAAAGTTTTTCCCGCAAGCCCTGCCCTTCCGCAGCAGAGATGATTTCCAAAGAGGCCATGTCTCCGGCGACTACTACAGGCGGCAATGCCGTAGAAAATATAAAGCTGCGCGCCTCGTTAATCAACAGTTCGACAATCTCGCGCTTGCCTGCAACAAAAGCCCCGAAGCCGCCGATTGCTTTGGAACAAGTTCCAACATAGATATCCGCAACCTGCATGACCCCGCGATGCTCGCAAGCGCCTCTGCCGCTCTCGCCCAGTATTCCAAGGCTGTGCGCCTCATCGACTATCAGCATGGCGCGGTATTTGTCGCAAACGGCACGAAGCTCAGCCAAAGGCGCGATATCGCCGTCCATGGAATACAAGCCTTCGCAAATCACCCAGCGCAAGCCTTGACTTGTATTTTCAGACAGCATTTTGTCCAGGGCTTCACAATTTGAATGCGGGAATATTTTTTTCTCGGCTTTAGACAGCCTGCAACCATCTACGATGCTAGCATGGCAAAGCTGATCCGAATATATCACGTCGCCTTCACGCGCAAGTACTGGAATGACGCCAACATTGGCATGATAACCGGAGTTGAACATCAAGGCGCTCTCGCGTCCTGTAAACTTAGCGGCAAGTTTTTCAAACTCGTGATGAGGAGCAAGCGAGCCGCTGATCAACCGGGCCGAACCCGCGCCGAAGCCCCAGTGTTCAAGGGCTTTAGAGGCAGCTTCACTCACGCTCTCGTTTGAAGCAAGACCCAGATAATCGTTTGACCCGAAGTTTATATAGCTATTGCCTCCCAACTCGATCAGCGTTCCGGCTTTCCCGGATGCTTCGAGCAAGGTTCTGTAGCGCCCTTGCAAATCAAGGGCTTCGAGTCTTTTGGAGGCAAAGTCAGTCATTTATTTCTTTAACCTTGAAACCGAGATCTTCTATCATCTTAATGTCTTCGGATGAACCACGGCCTTGTGTAGTGAGGTAATCGCCTATCATCAGGCCGTTTGCACCGGCCAAAAGCACCAGCGGCTGCAACTGACGCAGATTCTCCGCCCTGCCGCCGCAGATTATAATCCGCCTGTCCGGCATAACCAGACGCAGCACGGCGATGATCTTCAGACATTCAAGGGGCTGCATGAAAGGGCGACCTTCCAACTTCGTACCCGGACGCGGGTTCAAAAAGTTCACCGGCACGGAATCGACAGGCAGATCCTTTATGGCAAAAGCCATCTCCACGCGCTGCCTAAGCGATTCGCCCAAGCCGAATATTCCACCGCAACAAACTTCCATCCCCGCATCATCGGCGGCCTTGACGGTTTCCACTCTGTCGGCGTAATCGTGCGTGGTACAGATTTCCGGGTAAAAGCTTTCACTGGTTTCAAGATTGTGGTGCAATCTGTCGAGCCCGGCTTCCTTCAAACGCTCGACCTGGCTTTTATCCAGAACGCCTAAAGACCCGCAAGCCTTCAGACCCAGATCCTTAATGCCTGAGACGGTATTGCATATCTGCTGCAACTCATCGGCGTTTGCAATGCCCTTACCGGAAGTGACGATGGAAAAGCGTATCGCTCCGGCCTGCTTGGCCTTGGCGGCTTTTTCGATTATCTCTTCGCTTGAAAGCAAAGGATAGACAGCCACGTCTGATTTGGAATAGGCAGACTGCGAGCAGAAAGCACAGTTTTCGCTGCAACGTCCGCTTTTGGCATTGACTATGGCACACAAGTGTACATCGTCGCCGCAGAAAGCATGGCGCACGGTGTTTGCTTTGGCCAGCAGTTTGTGACAATCCGCACCTTGAAGCTCGAGCATTTGCAAGGCTTCATCAAAAGAAGGCACTTTGTAATCGTTCAAATATATTTTGGGTTTCAATTGTATCCTCTTGAAAGATTTCCCAGGCGGGCTTTACTACTTTTGCGGTCCGTCCAATAATTCGCGAATTCTACGGGTAACGGAAATATCGGCGACAGACTTCACTTCATCGAAGCGCTGCATAAGCGCTTTAACCTGCTCTCCCCGGGATAAGTAGGCCGTAGGCTGACTGTCGCGACTCGAATCAAGCTTCTCAGCCTCAGCCGAGGAGTCTTCATCCGAATTCTGCTTAGCTTCTTCCGCTGATTGCCCCAAATCTATTGCAATGGAACTGTCTCCAGGATCAACGACAAGCTCAGTATCCTGTGACTCAGAGACTTCAGTTGACTTCGGCTCAGATTCCACGGGCGCTTCAGGCTCACTCGGTTCAATATCCAGAACAGGAGAAAGATCAATAGATTTAGGCAAGGGCTCCTGATCAGCTGCTGCGGGAGCAGGGTCTCTCTCTTGTTTGGCCTGCGGCTTTCCGTGGCTTTCTATCTGTTTGTCGAAATCCCCAGAAGTCAGCCGGTTGATCATCGAGCGGTGCGAGCGCCTCATGCGTTCGGCCACCTCGATGGACAACTCTTCTTCTGACAATCCGGAAATATCGCTGTAATCGGTCTTCACAGAAGCAAGCACAGCACCATCAATAAACAAATGGGCAGTGATAAAAGCGATCTTGGTACCGGCATCTTCAGTCTGAATATGGTAGATCTTTTCGTTTCTTTTAATATTGGTGTTCAGACCACGAATCATTTCAGTTGCTCCGTTAACATCCCCTGCAAACCAAGGTTGGCGGCAAGTATACCAGATCTTTATTTTGTGAGTACCCTATTTTTGAGCAATCTGGCCAACTCGTATAATGGCAGTTTAAGTAAATACCTTGAAGCGGCAAGGCGTTCTTTAAAACTCACAGGACGATTTTGAACAGAATGCCAGGGCTGTTCATCGGAGTCGGGGAAGCGGTAAGCCGTTACACGCCCAAGATAATCGGAGTACAGAAAATGACCGAGATTCAGGTAAGTTTCCGGTCCTTCTAAAAACAGCTTGAAATTGCCGATCTTAAGCTGCATAAGCACCCGGTGAGCAAAAAAGTTTTCGCCTTGCAAAAAGCAAGA
>CAYTHG010000413.1:0-3539 GCA_964437525.1 uncultured Myxococcales bacterium
GCTCCGACATGGTTGATGGTCAATTGGCTGTCCGCGCCGACTTTGAAGCGCTTCATGTAAAGACCATCCTCGCGCCAGCCATCATCGGCGATGTGCATGTACCTGCCTTCGCCCAGATCGTAAATGACCTGAAGCTGGCTGGTCAGACGATTTATGAAGCTGACGGCATACCAGCCGGTGTTAGGCTCGATTGCCAATGAGCTGAACAATCCGCAGTCACCATCGGAGAGGCTGCCTGCATTACCCGCCAGAATTTCTTTTCCGAATCCCAAACTAGCCAAGTTGCCGTGTGTGGGCTTGGAGTTGCTCTTGGCAAGTTTAAGGTCGCCGTGTCTTAGGATTTCGCCGCCGGAGTAGGTGCTGTTGTGGTAGTAGCTGATCCACAGCGAGCCATCTGAATAGAATCCCATAGAAGGATTCAGTCCGGTACCTTCGGGCAGAAGCTTGACTCCGCTGCTCTTCCGCTCACTATAGCATCCGCCGTTGTAGCAGATCTGGCCATCTTCACATTCAGGGTCACAGTCTTTGGTCTCCGGAGCGCAGACATCCTGGCCACCTTGATAGAAGCACTTGTTGTTTTCCAGGTCGCAGGTTCCGCCGCAGGCCATGCCGGGAACCGGAGCGCTGTCTACTACAGCGAAGCTGAAATCATCGGCGCTGGTCGGGCTGGCGCTGGATGCCATGGCGACCTTGAGCTGCGAAGTTTTGGAGCTGCTGATTTCCAGCGACATGTAAGTAATTACAGGATAACCGTTTTCGTCCAGAAGCATATCGGTGTAGTAACCGGTGGTTCCATCGGCGTCTACGATGATTTTTTGCCAGACGTAATTCTTCGGATCGATCTCGGCACCTTCTTCAAGCTCGACACCTTCGGCCAGTTCTCCGTCGGTGTATATGAACAGCAGGTCGCCGTTGTCAACGTCGGTATAAGCAATGCGCGGCCAGCCATCATCAGACAACACCATGGATGTGTGCATACCCACCTTGGGGCCGGGCTCGGCGATACCGCCGCGAGGACCGGAAGGACCGGCTTCGATTTCCACGCCTTCGTCTTCAAGGCTCGGTACGCCGTCGATAAAGGCCCAATGGTAGTTCTCTTCCGGGACGGCACCCGAAGGCGGCATCTGGAAGTAATAAGTGGTACCGACCATCAAGTCGCCGTAGGTGTCGTTGTAAGTTGCAACCCAGATGAGATGATCGACCTCGTCGCGGTCGTCGGTAATGGTATGGAATTCAATATTGTTGAAGCGTCCGTGCTGTCCGATTGGCAGAGGAGCCATTTCCTGGCAGGCACAGTTGGGATCATCAGGCGAACCTTCGCCGACTGCCATGCAGGTAGCCGGATCGATGTTGTTGCAGGGAGCCCACTCGAAACCGCAATCGTCCTCGGTCGGATCGCAACCGCCGGGAGCGAATCCCGGTTCGCAGGTTATGCCTTCGCACCAGCCGGGGCAATGTACGCAGGAACCAGACGGATCTACGGCCAACTCGGCGGGAGGTGTGCAGCAGTAGCTGCCCTCGGCGCAACCACCCTGACACCAGGCGTCGGGGCAATAGCATTCTCCGCTACCAGCAGCGCGGCAGGCCACAGGAGGCTTGCCGTCTTCGCACTGGCGACAGGAGCACAATTCTTCCCAGTTATCCTTGTTACAACGCGGGATATAGCAAAGATGAATCGCTTCTTCGGTGTCGCATATAGCACAAGAGTCACCCATGCTGTCAATACAGCTTGGGATATTCAGATCGGCATTGGCACATTCGGGATCGCAGGCCTGCACTTTACAGATTTTATCCTTTTTGGAGCAGTAATGACAGTCCGGGCATTCGTCGTGGCTTTCGCAGGGAATTTCTACTACCTGATCTTCAACGTCGCCATCGACAGTATCTTTGTCTCCGTCCGGTGCGACTTCCTTCTCGACATCGCCATCCGGCAAATCCATATCGCCGCCGGAGATATCGCCATCGCTCACATCCTGACAGGCTCCGTTGACACAACGTTGACCCATACCGCAGTCTGCATTGGAATCGCAACCGCTGCTGCCGGAATCACTGCAGGCGGACAGTGCAAAGACGAACAGAGAAGCGATAACAGCCACTGTTGCAAAAGCGCGCACGCGCCCGATGCGAATCGCTGCCAGAGGCAGGAGCAACAGGAAGACCAGCCAACCGACACTGCCTGAAGAAGCGCAACCGCCAGCGGCTGCGGCTCCGACGCTTTTACCGGCTACGGTTTTAGCGACGGCTTCGGTGTTGACTATCGGCTCACCGATTTTCTTTTCGGTGATACTGTAGAGTCCCATTTCATCCGTGACCTTGACACTTACGTTCTTTGGCCATTGCGGCAGAATTGCGAGGTCCATTTCGTCACCTTCGATTGCCAGCCATTCACCGCCGTCCACTTTGACTTCATAACGCAGAGCTTCGAGCTTGCTGGCGTTGTCGTGTCCCTTCAGGACCAGTTTGGTGCCTTCCTGCATTACATCCACACTCGGCTCGGTGTAATCCACCAGGAAGCTGACGCTATCCGGGCTGCCGTCCCAGGCGGCAAAGCGTTTGTCGCGCGAGCGGACCTGGATGTTGTGTTTACCCTGTAAGAGGAACATATTGCTTTCGATGGTCCGCTCTCCACCCTTGATGTAAGCCCAGGGAGCGGAGTCTATCTTGATTTCGTATTTGAGGTTGTCCGTCCCGCCTTCGGCGTCCTGGCCGCCGATATCAAGTGTAATGGATGGAATCATCTTTTCGTTTCTGATCTGCTCAACCGTCGGCAGGAAGCTGTCAACTACTCTCAAGCTGGTTTCAGCCTCGTAGATGTATTCTTCCAGCATCTTTTTCGCTCCGGCCCAGCGCAGCTTGGCATAAGCAATCAAGGCGCGGTTGGCGTATCCCTGAGAATCTTTGGGAATCTCGGGCGAAAGCGACTGAATCTCCAAGAACAGTTCCTCGGGGTCGTAGGGGGCGCCATCGGCGTCTAAGCAGATACCGCCGGTACATGTGAAGTCGGGATTGATTGCCTGACATTCGGTGCTGGTATTACAGGACAGAGTGTTTTCCATGATGCTGAAGCCGGGAATCTCTATGGCTTCGAACTCGTCTAAAGCCAGACCGCTCAAAAGACCACTGATCAGGCCTTGAAGAGATTCGGCAATTTTTTCGGGTTCTTTTTCGAGAATGGAGAAAGGTACGCGCATGTTTTCGAGCTTGACGTTATCGAGGCCGAAGATCGGTTTGATGGAGTTGGTATCGGTTTCCAATCCGGCAGTTACCGTTATATCCAGAAGCAGTGTAAGCATTCTGACATAACGTTCCTCGATCAAGCCGTAGATGTTCAATTTGATTTCATCAAGCGTGATAATCAGAGCCACATCGACTTCGGGATCGTCCGGCTCCGAGAATTCCACTTCGCCGCGAGCGATGCGGAAGTCAATGGTCGGCTCGGTCTGCTTGGTCGGTTGCAACTGAATTGCCACCGGAGTTTCTTCGCGGTGGGTATAAGTTTTAATGGACGGCAGAATCAGCGAGAAAGTGGACGTGGTCAG
>CAYTHG010000414.1:0-3539 GCA_964437525.1 uncultured Myxococcales bacterium
GCGACTGATTCTGAGTCCTCGTTCAATCAGACGAACAGTACGATTTAGGATATCCAGGGTGTAGGTATTTTGCTCTGGAAGCCGAGTGCTATTGCCCAGACGATTACGAACAGCAGGCAATTGAAGCGGGTCAACCAGCAATACAATGCCTTTGGATCGATAAATATACTTGTTAAGCGTAGAAATCGTGTCTTCATCATCCAGATCTTCTCCTGCAGTGTCGAAAAATACCAGGATAATCAATTTCTTGGTTTTGTTATTTTTGTTAGTCTCACGCAAGCTATAGATCAGCGGAATACGAACAGAGGAATTGGTCATTCCCGAATCAGTTTTAGTGATAATGCTCTTGCTTACATATACCGGGTTGTAGAAATCATTTGCGTAGCGTTTCATTGTCATACTGTCCATTGGTTCCAGCAAAATATTTGAATTTGGTCCAATGATTTTGATAAGCTGATTGATAAGAACGGCGATGTAATGACTTTTTCCCGCAGCCTTCGCTCCGATTACGGAGAAAATATAGTTTCGATATTTTTCGATGTCCGTGGGTAAATCCATGTGACAATGTGGACAGATCCGTTTGCGGCTAACTTCGTTGCATTTCTCGCAGCGCATGGAATCAGCAAACCAACCCGTTGACGTACCCAAAATTCTCCCGACAGGACGATTGTCTTTCCATTCCTTTTGCAGTACTGTATCTGGCTCTTTGGCGCAACGTGTCCCGGTGCATCGAAAGAGGCTTTCCCTGAGTGCGAAGTATTCGAAGCAATATGGGCAAAGTACCCGGTTGTATTTGGAATTGAATATGGCCATTCGGTACTTCCTCCGATGCGTTATCCAAGCCTCAGTTTTTCTCTTGACGGGGGCTTCAAGCGAATCTCCGTCGCATGTCTGGCGTCTTTGAAAAACAATTTCAAGTACCCTTTTTGCTCCAGGTGTTCGGGAGGAATTTCAATTACTGCTTCACCTTCATTGAAATTCACGGCCTCCCGAGATACTATTTCTTTTCCAGAAGAACTGTCTAGTGGGGGACGCGACGGATGCATATAGATGCCAATGGCGGGCAATCTTTCTACATCTTTGCTTGTAAGAGCAATCTGCGCCTTTTTCGCGGACCTTCCGAACAGTCCCCTTTTCAAGACAACGCGATACGTCACTTCGGCTACCTGTCCTCTAGAGCCCATTTTTCGCTTACCCTTGGATATCAAATCGCTATCGACATCATGGGCGAATACGCTGATGTAAAATGGCCGACCGTTATTGGGACAACGTATTTTGGCCAAGGACTCCCTATCATACATGGCTTTAGTGATAGACATACGGATTGCATTTGCATCCGAGGGTGTTTCCGGGTATCCACTTTCCGAGTGACAGATGAAAACTTCCTGCACACCTTTTGGCCAAGTCCAGGTCAAAAAGGCGTGCTTTCCAGCTCTCTTGACATGCAAGGACTGTACATCATCTAGGGTCGTAACCTCAATGTGTTGACCCAATACTGCCGTATCAGACAAGATAGTGATGGGAATGAAAAATAGTCGTCCCTGTCGATCCATTTCGTATTGAGCTAGTCCTTCTCCGTGAGAGGGCACTAATGACCCATATCTGTCGACCAAGCCGGAGGATATGACCGCCCCCACCGAATATGGTTCCAGCTTTCTGGAACAGCGAATCTGGACGTTGGTTGGTTTTGCGCAAGATGTCCAGGTCAAGACTATGGTGTTCTCGGACCGATTATCTTTCAAATCCACAACTGGCTTGGGAGGCTCGACGGGGGTTACCGTAAACCTGTGACCATCTGATAAAATCGGTTGGCCGTTGGGCTCATGGGTTTTATAGGCTGTGCAAATGAGATACCCGTATACGGCATTGTTTCTCAACTTCGCATCGATAATACTGTTTCCAGTAACGGAAACGAGGACACCGTCTCCTGGTTTATTAGGCGTACCACCTTCTTTTCGCCATAGTTGTACGCCTAGTGCACCATGAGGCAATTGAAAGGAGAGAGCAACTTGACGGCTGCCCGGATGAATTTCCAGATTCAATATTTCGGAGCGGCAGAGGACCGGCCCGGCAATGGCAGAGTTGGAGGAGCTAATACCTGAACGTTGAGCAAATACTGCGTAATACCAATCAATGCCGTCCGGTACATCCCGGTCGTCGAAAAAGTCTACGCTCCCTTCATAAACCCTTTCCCCATCCTTGGCGTTGCTCGGCGCGCCGTTCTTTTTCCGGAGAAGAAGATAGCTGATTGATCCCTTGGCCAAAACGCTCGTCCAGCGCAGCCGCACTGTTTCGCCTATAACTTTTGTGGATATTCGGGCTGGTGCAGGAGGCGGGTTTT
Organism: uncultured Myxococcales bacterium; assembly: GCA_964437525.1. GTDB lineage: Bacteria > Myxococcota_A > SURF-8 > SURF-8 > SURF-8 > JAKQSH01. The sequence goes on from CAYTHG010000414.1 coordinate 2,342, forward strand.
TGGCCATTGCTTCAAGAGATCGCTGATAATCGTTGCAATGATTGAGAGATTCAACGTACTTTTCAAAAGCCCCGTCCCGATCACCCTGGCTTTCGCTACGAACCGCTTCAGCGTGGAGCACTTTCGCTCTGGCCATCCCATCGTCTATCTGTTTACGAAATCCTTTCGTCTGATAGTCACCATATCTTCGAATAAAACCTTTCAGACATCCCTCGGCTTCTTGCATGTGCCGTTCTTGGATCAATCGCTCAATGGAAGCCAGTTCCCGTTCACGGACCTTCCATTTGTCACTCGCAGCAGCTTTCTCCTTCGTTGCCGGATCCCATTGGTTCCAGATGAGCAATGCTTTGTCGAACTGTTCGATCGCCGCCTTGAAATCACCATTTACCGCTAGCTGACGGCCAAAGTGCATATACCTATCTACAACCGGGGCATCGCCTGTTTTGCAGTTGCAATTTGGGCAGGTCCGATATTCCGTTGGTGTCATGTTCCCGCAACTGGGGCAGGGTTGCAGATATAACTGACCGCATTCCCAGCATTTTTCGTCCTTTTCTGATAACGCAATGGATCCGCAAAAGCCGCAACGCCCGAGTTTGAGATGGTCTTGGGGGTAGCTATCCGGGACATCCCATTTTCGTTTTGCAGCGAACTCTTCTATGTATTCGATCGTGTCTTCCGGTGAGATGCCAAATTTCCTGGCCTCATTCACGATAAAGGCAATCTTCTTCTGGGCGATGAATCTATTGGGCTTTCCGGCTAGTTCGATAAAGGTATCCAGTTTGGAAAACACCCTACGCGAGAGGGTGTTGTCGTATTTTTGCTTTTCTGTTTCGTTCTTGAACACCGCCTGGCAATGCCCTGACAATTGCTTCCTTGCTGTTGAAATTTCATTTATATCGCCTGATTTAATGATAGTGTTGTATTCGGCAACCGCTTTGGCAGAGAGTTCCTCGCAAGAAACTTGATTTTCCAAATTCAGAAACTTGTATAGATTCTCGATTCCCAGAAAAATGAGACCATCTTGAATCTGTTTGTCGAGGGAAGGCTCCAGTTGCGGTTTCTTGCCTTGCTTTTTTTTCTCTTTTTGCGCTTCAACTTCCAAGCCATGCTTTTTCAGCTCGGCCTCGATTTCAGTTTTGGTCAATTTTTTATTGAATTGCTCACAAAGAACCTTGAATTCGGACTTGCTAATCTTCTT
>CAYTHG010000415.1:0-3532 GCA_964437525.1 uncultured Myxococcales bacterium
GTTAAGTAGAAATTGGTTTAAGAGAGGGTTTGCTATGAAAGTCGATTGTAGATTCTTTTTCGTGTTGCTTAGCATGTTGTTGATTATGGTAGCTTGCGATAACGGCAATTCCGGCAGTGATGATGGTAACGAAGATGGCGACGATGCCGATTCGGGTATCTGCGCGGATACCGATGAGTGTCCATCGGGTCAGTATTGCGATCTTGAGACGAACACCTGCAAGCCGTACGAAGACGGCGACCAGAACGAGTCGGATTGCGCAAAAGACGAAGACTGCAACGAAGGCTATGTCTGCGACGACGGAATCTGTATTCCCGATCAAAGTGTGGACGATGGCGATGGCGATAGCGTGGATGGAGATGGAGCCGATCAGGATCAGGAAGTGCGCTGCGACGATTACCTGCCATGCACCGAAGATACATACAACGGCACTGAATGCGTTTATTCTATTAAAGACGGCTATTGCCTGATAGCAGAGGCTTGTTACCCCGTTGGAAAGCTTAAAGACGGCACGCAATGCATGTCCTGTCGTCCTGAAGTTGCCACAGACGATTGGTCCAATGTTGAAAACGGCACTTCCTGCGACGACAGTGCCGCCTGCACTACCTTCGATTCCTGCTTGAACGGTGAGTGCAAGGGCGGAGCCCGTGACTGCTCCGATAATGTGGATTGCACCGACGATACATGTCAGGAGCCGAACGGATGCATAAACACCCCTGTAGATACCAACTGCCCCGGCGATCAAACCTGTGATCCTGTCAACGGTTGTGTCGATGGCTGTACCTTTGGCGATTTTCGCTGCATAGGCGATGAATTGCAGGAATGCGACAACAGCGGCGATTGGCAGTTCTCCGATCTGTGCAGTGGCAACACCCCTGTTTGCACAATAGAAAACGGATGTGTTGAATGCTCTCCCGGTGAATCCAAGTGCGAAGGCAATATGTCTTATGTCTGTTCCGATGCGGGAGTGTGGGAATCGCAATATTGTCTCGGTCCCGATCCTGCTTGTATTTCCGGCGAATGCGCTGCCTGTACCAACGGCGAAATCTGGTGCGGACACGATGAGATAAACGACTGGGGTATATACGAGTGTGTAAACGGCGAATGGTCGCTGGTTAAAGATTGCGAAGACGATACGCCTATGTGCGGCGATACCGGAGACGGGGTGGAGTGTCTGGAGTGCTCGCCGGGAACCTATCGTTGCGATGGCCTGTCCCACCAGGTTTGCGATGAAAACGGTATCTGGCAGGTCGATCCATGTCCGGGCGATAAACCTTACTGCGACAAGGGGCGTTGCGTGACTTGTCTTGATGGAGACACGCGTTGCGGCGATCCCGAACAGAGTGAAAACCTGAGCGATCTTTATGTTTGTGTCTTCGGTGATGAAGATAACTACTGGGTGTTCTCCGAAACTTGCCCTGCATCGGCTCCAAACTGCTCAGATGGCGTTTGTGGAAGCTGCACCCCAGGCGATACACGCTGCGGTGTAGATCCGCAGACAGTCGAAGTCTGCGACGACGATGGCCTCTGGGTTTACAGCTATGATTGCGTGGGCGGCAACTTCTGCGATCCTGAGACAGGAGAATGTACCGACGGCTGGTCGCTTGAATTCGATGGCGAAAGCAAAATGGAAATTCCCGACAACAACGAGTACGACCCCAATGCCGAGTTCACAATCGAAGCCTGGATTTATCCGACTCAGTTGACGGGCAATTGCGATTCTCAGGCTAATACAGTTGTCGAAAAGTGGGCTGCATGGCCTGTTGGAACCTATATGATTTCTGTCTGTGATGACTTCTACGGTCATCCCAATGTTGCTCGTTTCTTCGCCATTACCGATTCCAACAAACAGGATTATCTCAACTCAAGTGACAACTCTATTGACGTAAATGCATGGAATCACTTGGCTGTAGTGTGGGCTGATGATCGTATAGATTTGTATGTCAACGGCGTACGCGAGGCGCATCATTCCAACCTGATCGGCTGGAAGACTCCCAACACCTACGAGCAGAATGTCCTGGCGGTCGGTCGTCTGGATGATAGAAACGGTTGGGGATTTTTCGGATATATCGACGAAGTGCGCGTCAGCAAGATTGCCCGCTACGAGGGCGAAAGCTATACGCCGGAGATGTACTTCCATGTGGACGATCTGACAACCGGCCTGTGGCACTTCGACGATTTCCTCGACACCAACGAATGCATAGACGCTGCCGGTTTCCATGATGGCGATAATGCATACGGTGCCAGCTATGATGAGTTGGGTGTCGGAGAATCTGACTAATAAGGCTACTGTCCTTTAGTTGTCGAGACAATTCATAGAATATAAAAAAACCGGGATCTTCCCGGTTTTTTTGTCAGCAGTGTAGGGGAATGCAGTTCCCTTTTCTAAAAACGAGCCTTCATGCGTTCGAGCGCGCCGAACATGTCTTTGATTCGGTGAGTGTTTCCATCTTCATCGGTGATTTCCCCGTTGTATCTACCGAAAAACTGCTCGTAGTCCATGTCGATCAGGAAATAGTTGCGTCTCTCGGCCTTTGAGCCTTCGGGTGTGAAGTGCAGCCTTATGCGTCCGGCGGGATCTTCTAGTCTGTATGCGCCATTGCCGTTTTCGGGTATGAACTCAGGCTGTTCTATTAGTGTCAAGCGTCCGTCCAGCCAAATTGCATCTTCACCGGGCTGTCCTTTCTCCGTCATCTGATCGACGACATTCAGCATCAACTCGCGTCCTTCGTCTGTGTGGCCACCGAAGCAAGCCCAGTGCCAGTTCGAGCGATATGGATAGAAGGTTTTCTGCTCGTCCAGATTCATTAAATCTCTTTGAGGATCGAAGTCGAACCTTTCATCTCCTATCTGTATAAATCCTTCCGCGTGCAAGGGGGATTTATGCGTGTAAGTGTGATGATCCGGCGCTATTGGCAGGGAGACCACCAGCGGGTCGGTAGCTGTCCAGTCCTGATGCAGGAGAAGATCCACCTTTAACGAAGGAGAACCCGCGCTGGCTTTGAATTCAGCGTGCAGGCGATGATTGAGGTTGTCGAGATTGTGCTCGAATTTTACCCACCTGCCAGCAAAACCGGCATGACAGTGCGCATTCCAGAGCGTTTCCGCTATCTCTATGCGTCCCGGAAGATCGACCACCAGCCACTCGTATTGTTTGCGGCTCTCCTTGTCATAGAGATAAACCGTGCCGCTTGATGCGTACTTGGCATCCTGTATGATGATTCCACCGAAGAGCCTCGGGTGATTTATGCCGAAGCCGACCCACTCTTTGAGCCTGAGCCATCTTAAAGGACGAGCCAGTTTGCCGCCCATGTTTTTAGCATCCAGCAGGTTGGCGCGACGGAAGGGCGTTTCGAAAAATCCGTTGTGGATAATACCGTTTTCGACAAGAGCTTTTGGGGTAGGCTTTATCTGTGCTTCCATAAGTTTTGTCTTTCAGTGAAATAAGCAGAGTAATCAAGATGATAATCATTTTGAGTGAATATTTGCAACAAAAGATGAAATTTGCCGCAAACTCTGTAAATCCTTTCCC
>CAYTHG010000416.1:0-3522 GCA_964437525.1 uncultured Myxococcales bacterium
GATCTTGAAACCAAGATCAAATACTGTACCACCAAGACCGCCCTGGAAGATCTCTACCTGCCCTACAAGCCCAAGCGCCGCACCCGCGCTATTATTGCCCGCGAGAAGGGCTTGGAGCCTTTGGCCGAGATGATTCTCAATCAGGCGGGCGAGGGTGATCCGCTTGAGGCAGCCAAAGCCTTCATCGATGTCGAAAAAGGCGTGGAAGATGTTGAAAATGCATTGGCAGGAGCGCGTGATATCGTGGCCGAGGTTGTCTCTGAAAAAGTCGAAGTTCGCCAGATGGTGCGTAAAGTCTTTGCCAAAGACGGCCTGCTGATATCGGATGTAATGACCGACAAAAAGGACGAGCCCAGCAAATTCGAACAGTATTACGATTTCAAGGAAATGGTCAAAAGCATTCCTTCGCACCGTTTTCTGGCCATCAGGCGCGGCGAGCGCGACGGCTTTTTGCATGTCCGCATAGAAGTCGATGTGGATGGAATCAATAAAAAAATATTCAGTCTGGCCGATCTCGATCCGGCATCGCCTTTCGCATCGCAGATGGAAACGGCAGTCGAGGATTCATACAAGCGCCTGATCGCTCCCAGCGTCGAAACCGACGTGCGCGTCGATTTGAAAATGCGCTCGGATGTGGCGGCGGTGGAAGTGTTTGCCAACAACATGCGCACCCTGCTGATGTCAGCGCCTTTAGGTGAAAAGCCTGTGGTCGGCATAGACCCCGGAATCCGCACTGGCTGCAAGTGCGTAGCGCTTGATGCCACCGGCAAGTTCCTCGACAATTGCACCGTATATCTCAATGACACCAAGAGCTACGCCATAGAAAAGGCCGAGTCTGAATTCTTGTCCTTTATCGACGAGCATGACCCGGAAATCGTAGCTGTCGGCAACGGCACGCACGGACGCGAAACAGAAGCATTCGCCCGCAAAGCCTTGAAAGGCGCGGGCTGGTCGAGTGTAAAGGTGGTTTCGGTCAGCGAATCCGGCGCCAGTGTTTATAGTGCCTCTGATATCGCCCGCGAAGAATTCCCCAAACTGGATTTGACCGTGCGCGGTGCTATCTCCATCGGCAGGCGTCTGCAAGACCCCTTAGCCGAGCTTGTCAAAATCGACCCCAACGCCATCGGCGTCGGTCAGTATCAGCACGATGTTTACCAGCCGCTTCTGGCTCACAAGCTGGACGAAGTGGTCGAGTCCTGCGTCAACAATGTCGGCGTGGAATTGAACACCGCCAGCGCGCCGCTGCTCTCGCGTGTAGCTGGCATCGGGCCTAATCTTGCCAAAAAGATAGTCTCGCACCGTGAGGAATCGGGCGCGTTCGGCAGCAGAGATCAGCTTTTGAAGGTTCCCGGTCTTGGACCTCGTACTTTTGAGCAGGCCGCCGGATTCCTGCGTATTCATGCCGGAGAAAATCCTCTGGACGCTTCTGCAGTTCATCCCGAACGCTATGGCCTTGTGGCTAGCATAGCCGAGGACATGCAGGTTCAGATTAAAGAACTGGTCGGCAACGCCCAGCTTGCGGATTCCATCGACATCAAGCGCTACGTGGACGAGCGTGTCGGAGAGCCGACTCTGCGCGATATCGTGGACGAACTCAAAAAGCCGGGCCGCGACCCGCGCGCCGGTTTCGAAGTGGCCGAGTTCCGCGACGACGTGATGACCATGAAGGACTTGAAAGTCGGCATGGAGCTTGAAGGCATAGTCACCAACGTGGCTAACTTCGGGGCTTTTGTGGATGTCGGCGTTCATCAGGACGGCTTGGTGCATATCTCGCAGCTTGCCGATAAGTTCGTCAGAGATCCCTACGAAGTCGTAAAAGTCGGCGACAAAATCAAGGTGCGTGTCGTTCTGGTCGATATGGTGCGCAAGCGCATCGGTCTGACTGCCCGCAAAGAGGAAAATATTGAAATGAGCGGACGGCCCGTGCCCAAGACCAAAAGCTACCGCGCTCCGGGCTATGAGAAAGCCAGCAAAAAAAAGCGGCCTCAAAAAGGCAATAACTTTGCAAATAATCCTTTTGCAAAATTGAAATCCGACAAATAAACGAGAGCTACAGCAAAAGCAGGTCGGCCAGCGCGTCTTTCAAGTGAGTATGCTTGAAGGTGTAGCCGGAATCATGCAGAACCATACAGCGTATGCCTGCGCCCGCTAGCAATAGTTCTTCGGCCATTTCTCCGAATGCGAGTCTGGCAACAAAAGACGGCAGCGGCAAAAACGCCGGGCGCTTGACTGCCTGTGCCAATGCGGCGGTGAATTCACGATTGGTGACGGGATTGGGCGCGACGAGATTGACCGGACCTTCTATCTCGGGGTGTTCGATGATGTGCAGCAATGCGCCGATAAGGTCGTCAACTCCGATCCAGCTTAATATTTGCCTGCCATCGCCTACTTTGCCGCCTAAGCCTTTTTTAAAGACCGGCAAGAGCCTTGCCAGCATTCCACCATCTTTGGAAAGCACCACTCCGAAACGAGGGTGTACCGTGCGGATTCCCGCTTCCTTTGCAGGATTTGCCGCCTGCTCCCATTGCAGGCAGACATCCGCTAAAAAACCGTTACCGTGCGGGCAACTCTCATCCGCCTGGCGGCAGGCCGGAAGTGTGCCGTAGTATCCCGTGGCCGAGGCCGAAATGAAAAGCTTGGGCGGCGACGACAGACCTGCAATGCACTTGGCAATCAGAGTTGTTCCTTTTGTGCGGCTTTCCAATATCAGGCGCTTGCGCTCATCTGTCCAGCGTTTATCGGCTATTCCGGCACCGGCAAGGTGTATGACTACATCGTGACCCTCAAGGCATTTGGCGTCGATTTCATTTTTATAGGGATTCCAATAACAGAAGCCTTCCTGTTGCGCCTGCTCGTGTTTGCGTACCAGGCGTGTCAGGCTATGGCCTTTGTTTTTAAGCGCTTTAAAGAGTGCCTGCCCTATCAATCCGCTTGCGCCACTGATAGCCGTTTTCATTTTTGCTTATCTCCCTTTGGAAGTCATTTCAATAGTCCCGGCCTTTACCTGAGTCGCTTATATCCATCAAGTCGAGCGGGTAAGGCTGGAAGAAGCTCTGCATCCGCAGGTAATCGTTGTCTATTCGTTCCACCCAGGCTGTCAGCAGACTCAGGATTGCGCTCAGGGGCAATTGCTTGTTGCCGTATTGTTCCAGAAGATCCAGAAAATGAGCCTTTTCCCGGGAGTTGAGTTCTTTTTTGAAATATCCCAAAATATGCATCAGGACATTTGTCACCGAACGGCGATTGAGCGCGTTGGGACTTGCAATTGCAGTATGAAGCTTATCTGAGTATTCATTGAATACTTCCGCTGCCGGTTTTTTCTCGTGGTTCGCAACTATTGGGCCGAGATCTTTCAAGGCTTTCTGGCTGAAGGCCATCAGCAGGTACTTATGGCGGGAGTGAAAGTTTACCAAGTCTGCTATTTTGACTTTGGAGTGTATTTGACGAAAATCGGCCAGCATGAAGACTCGAATCAAAAAGCGCTCGCGTATGGTGAAATTCATCAGCCTGCCTTCGTCTTCT
>CAYTHG010000417.1:0-3513 GCA_964437525.1 uncultured Myxococcales bacterium
CGACCACCATCTATTACACGATGGGCCTGACTGGCTGACTGCTCGATCTTTTCATCGGTGAGGGGATAGCCGCCGGGGACGTTCTGTGCTTCCAACTCGTCGAAAGGACCGTCGTATTCCCAGCCGACCATATCGGCGCCCTTGACTGTACCTTCGACTTCGTAACCGCCCAAAGCCTCGAAAATCTGGCCTATGGTCTTGAGCTTGGCAACACCTTTGATCCATTCCTTCTTTTCGTCGTATTGACTTTTGAGACGCTCGTAATTCAGGTTGTCGGCGGCAAAATAGTAAAGCTGGCCATCGTGTTTGGCGCGCAGTTTGACGTAATCGAAATCCACGTTGACAGCGGCGGCGATGTTGGAAGTCAATGTCCAAGGCGTAGTGGTCCAGACCAGCAGATTCTCATCCTTGCGGTTGCGCAGGGGGAATTTGACGAACAATGCACGGTGAGCCACCAGTTTACGACCTTCGACGATTTCCATCTGCGAGTAGCCGGTACCCGAGCGACCCGACCAGGGCATGACATCGTGACCGCGATAGACTTTGCCGCGATCATGGCATTTTTTGAGGAAGCTCCAGATGGTATAGTTGTTTTCATCCGACATGGTGTAGTAGGAGTTGTCCCAGTCCATCCAGTAGCCGAGACGAATCGACTGTTCGGTCTGTATTCCCGAATACTTGCGGACGCGCTCCTTGCACATATCGACGAACTTGTCTATGCCGAATTCCTCGACTTCACGCTTCGAGGAAAAACCGAGTTCTTTTTCAACTTCGATTTCGACCCACAAACCCTGACAGTCGAAACCGTTCTGGTAACGCAACTCACGTCCGTTCATGGCCCAGTAGCGCTGCAAAGCATCTTTCAAGGTGCGGCCCCAGGCGTGGTGAACTCCCATGGGATTGTTGGCGGTAATCGGACCGTCCAAAAACGACCAAGGCGGTTTGCCCGCGTTTTTCTCGCGCAATTTATCAAAAGCCTTGGTTTCTTCCCAGGACTTCAAGATTTCATGTTCAAGTTTAACCAGGTCCACCCAGGCATCAACTTTGCGGTACATAGCGTTCTTCCTCGTCTATTTTGTATGAATCCAAATTCGACTCCAAGCCGAATATCTAAGAATATCGGCGCTTTCACTGTCAGCAAGAAAGCTTTCTTCTAACCGAAAACACTGATTTTTGCTATCAAATTTTATTTATTTCCTATTGATTCTCACCAGAATCTGTCGGCGGGCCATAAAAATCAAAAGAGCGGCCAAAAGCCAGCCTGCAAAGCCTGTACTCTGGCAACTTCCGCCTCCATCATCAAGACCCCAGTCTCTATCGTCGTCATCATCTTCGCCTTCGCCCTCGCCTTCGCCCTCACCTTCGCCTTCACCTTCGCCTTCACCCTCGCCTTCACCTTCACCTTCGCCTTCGCCTTCTCCCTCGCCCTCACCTTCGCCCTCACCTTCGCCTTCACCTTCTCCCTCGCCCTCGCCCTCGCCTTCACCACCTCCGGTAAGACAATATTTATTGTCGTCTGTAAATTCCAGACAACTGTAACCGGCTTCCGGGCATTCTATCCAGCTCGAGCAGACGCGGGTGCAAATTTCGTTTCCGGGGTATCCTATACAGTGCAAAGCGCTTGCACATTCAAAATCCGTGCTGCAACTTTCACCGAATTCTTTTTTCTCTTCAATCGGCTCAATAGGCATACAGGCACTGAAATAACCGTCATCCACGCCCTGACATTCCAGCCCCGGAGGACAATTGTAGGGGCAGCGATGCGTGCAGATACGTCCGTTGGCGTTGGTCAGACATTCCAGTTCTCCGGCGCATTCCTCGTCCGAGTCGCAAGTCTCCCCGATCTCCTTGGGAGGCAGCTCCCAACAGTTGTTGGTACTACTAAGACAAGCCTGCTCGGGATTAGGGCAATCGGATGTTTCCAGATGATAGCAATTATTGCCGCCGCCCCAGACGCACTCGCTGTAACGGGTCTGCCCGACACACTGCTTTTCGCCATAAGTGCAGGTGTTGGTGCACTCGCCCATTTCTTCGTATAGGTGAGACATGATTTCCGGGCGCAGGCGAATGACGCCTGTCAGATTGTCCTGGGTAACGTGTGAAAGCACCGCCACGGTCTTCAAGCCTCCGGTGGTATCCCACCAGGTAGCAGAACCGCTCTGGCCCTGCTCGGCAACACAACTGAGGTAAACGATTGTGTCATAGACCTGACTGACGGAGCAGGAATTTTTGTACATCCAGTTACCGTCGTGTTGTTCGGCGGGATATCCGGCTGTCAAATAAGTATGTTCGCCGTATTCCTCCAGAGTGTCGACAACCGTCCAATCCAGAATACCGCTGACAATACTGGGGTTATCAATTTTGAGCACCGCAACGTCGTATTCGATATTCTCGTTGGCAACCCATTCCGTATCGAAGGTATGCACCTCGGTGGCGGATGTACTATCATAGGGTTCATATGTACCGGCCATTCCGGGGATTACTTCCATACCGGAAATATACGACCCAAGATCGTGGGAATACACGCAGTGACCGGCGGTCAAAACATAGCCTGAGGCCATGATTGAGCCGGAACAGGCGGCTCCCTGCCCGCCCGGAAATTCCATGTAAAGCTTGGCAACTACATTGTAGGGGTATTGCGTGGTGCTGGAAACCTGCGTCAAACCCCGGTCGCCTTTTTCGCTTTTGTCAATAGTGCCTGCACCCTGCCCAAGCATGGCTTCGACACTTTGAGAAAGCTCGGCTTTAAGCTCGGGATGTTCGATGAACATTTTATCGAAGAATTTTCTGATGGCCTGCGGACGCACTTCAGCGCCGGGAGCCTTTTTGAACTTGTTGATATCGAAATTTTGAATGGGCTCAAGCTTGACACTTGAAACACTGCCGGAGGAAATCTGGGCGAAAACCTCGAAAGGCAGCAGGACGGATAAGGCAAATATCGCAATGATTACAAGTCTCTTATGATTCATCTCTCAATACTCCAAGCCGTTACAAAAGGGTACACAAATCACGACCCAACAGCATATTAGAGAGACTGGCAAGTGTCAACGATTAATGATTCTGAAGCGCTCCAGATCGGCCCAGAAATGGGGGTAGGATTTATGTACGCATTCCGGTTGCGTAATCTTGATTGTCGGAAATTTCAAGGATACAAGGCCAAACGCCATTGCCATACGATGATCTCCGGCAGTGTCTAGTTCCGCCGGTTCGCTCGGACAACCGGGCTCGATATGCAGGCCATCGGGTCTTTCTGTGATGTTGGCTCCTATCTTGGAAAGCTCTTTGGCCAAGACGCAAATGCGGTCGCATTCTTTCAGGCGGGCATGGCGGGCACCGACAAGATCCACCGGACCTTTGGCGAACATCGCAGCCACGGCCAGAGGCGCTATCAGATCGGGAGTTCCCGACAAATCGAAGACATGCGAGCCTTCTTTTTTGAGTTCTTCCAAGAAATCGACTATAGCCACATCGCCTTGAAGCGAATTCTTGTCGATATTAATAATATCTATGGGA
>CAYTHG010000418.1:0-3494 GCA_964437525.1 uncultured Myxococcales bacterium
ATTGCCTTATCCAACTCATCCAGCATAGCCTTGTACATGATTGCGGCAATACCGGCACTAATTTTCGCTTTATGGGGTTCAGTAGTCCTCTTCAAAAAAAGCATCCCCGCAGCACTTTCCATATGGGCTCTTTCAGGAGAACTTTATCTATTATGGATTCCCGGACCGAGCATGGATCATTACCAGATTTCCGTTTATTTCATGCTGCCTTTGACAATACTTGCAGGCGGCGCGATTGCATCATTGAAGATAAAGCCACTATATACTTATATCTTGACCGCAACGGCGATAATAGCCAGCCTTTTGCCCATCTCCCCTGCCGAAGCCTATCTCAATTCTCAAATGGACCTCTGGCAATCGCAGGACAAAGAAGTTCGCGCACTGGCGCAAAAGCTCCCAGATGACACGAGCATCATGGGCAACCCGCCACATATTCTGATAGCCATGCCCGAACACAAGCCTGTCAGGAAATTCCTGCCCAAGATGGGAAGCGGCATGGAGAATCTGTTAGAGAAACTGGACGGCTTCGCCTGCTTCGAGCCGTCCGATTCGCCCGGCAGTTGCGCCTTTACCGAAGAGCTTTTTCCTTCTAAAGCAGGGGCATTTCTCCTCGAACCAACTAAATTCGGGTTTGTGCAGAAATCAAAAATCAAAGGCATACTCTTTAACCTGGTAATTTACGAAAACTCTAGAAATCAAGCCCCGAAGCCCGGCGATAAACTTTGATTCGCCAAAATTCCGCTATGATGCCATAATGTTTAATTAAGTTATTAATCGCACTCCTGCACGGAAATTCGTATGTTTTTATCAAAACCAAGACTACTGTCTTTATTGTTAATATCAATGTTCTCTTTAATATGTGCCTGCGGAAGCGAGGGCTCCGGCGGCGACGATTTTGATGACAACAATGACGACGACCAGCAGGAAAGCGATGGCGACTTGGAGGATGAATCGGAATATTCCGAAACCGACGGTGACTTTGAGCTTGACAAAGACACAGAAAACTCAGAAGCAGACGTGACCGAAAACGACTTGTCTGAAGATGGTGACAATGATAAAGACGGCGATTACGAGACTGACTCCAATCCCGACAGTAGCGAATTTAATTACAATTTCCAATACGATATAGAAGAACCTGCCGCAAATAAAGCAAATGCGGCAACAGAGCAAAAGCCCCCGTCTTTCCGTTACGGCGTCCATGCAACAGCCCACGCCGAGCCGGAACCGCCCGGCTATTACACGCTTTCATCTTCAAAAGACAACAGAGAAGACTTAGTCATTCCAGCCTATGCCGACGACATGCCGCCTTTTGAGCGTGGCTTTGGATGGGACAAGGAGCGCTGCTACGAATTGTCAAACGGCGCCGAATATCTGAGCGAGGCCGAAGCATTCGATCTGTACGCCGAGATTGTCGAGAAGACGCTGTGGTACAAACTCAATGAAAAACCCGGCCAAAGAACGGTTGTCGGCTTGCGCGGCACATACCCCGGAACATTCGCATGGCACGGCAACCTGCCGACGCGTTTCAACGACACCCTGGCGCTATTGTGGGTTGACGAGCAAAACAAAAAACACATACGGGAATTTCCGGTCAATACGGATACAGGAGCCCATGACTTCGGCGTTGACAGCTCATCGTCCCTTTATCCCAACAGACGTTATCCATACGACAACGGCTGGCACAGAAATTACAACGCATTGACTATCAACCTGTGGGGCTACATGGTCCGCGACGACACCAACAACAACGGCCACTGGGACAGCGACAGAAACGGCTGGTTGCCGCCATACTACGGAGAAGACCGCTACCGCGAAGGCTCGGCGCACAACATCCACGTAGCAAGCGTCAACGGCCCCTTGAACACCGCAGCAATCGAAAACTGGTCCGCCGGTTGCCAGACCATTCCCGGCATGGAAAACTGGTTGGAATTCATATCCAACGCCTGGACACAAGAGGGCAACTCGTTGGATTATTTCCTGATCGACGCCCGCGACATATCCCCGGACGTATGGCAACAATGCCCCGAAGAACTCGGCACGCACGCCTGCCCATATAAAATAACCTCGCTGCCCTACACGCATTCGGGCGACACTTCCCAGTCCAGTGAAGACCTGTTCGACTACTACAACTGCTCGGAAGCCAACGAAAGCGGCCCGGAAGTCGTCTACGTGCTCAACATCAGAGACGAAGGCACCTTGAACGTATCCGTGGAAGTAGAAGACGAAGATGCATACGATCCCGATGTGCATTTGTTGGAAGGCGACGACGAAGAAGCCTGCCGCAACCGCGACCATAAAGAATTCAGCGAGACAGTCTGGCCCGGGCGCTACGTCATCATAGTCGATACCTTTGTCGATAGCCTCGGCAGCGACTTCTCAGGCCCGTATACTCTCACAGTCTCCCTTGACAAATAAGGAAACAGGTTCGGCAATGAAGTTCAAGATTACGCTTTCTATTATATTTTTGCTTCTGACATGCACTGCCTGCGGCGACAACGACGACGGCAAACAGCAAACCGACGGAGACAGCGATTTGCAGGAGACATCCGAAGTAGAAGAAAATGATACGGAGGAAGAGCCGCAGGATGAAACGCCGCCTGCAATGAGCGAATTGTCCATAGAGGGCAACGAGAACTGCCCGCTGGCCTTCGCGCTTGCATTCAAATCAGACGAGGAAGTCTTCACTACCCTGCATATAAAAGACACAAACGGCGACACCCGCAATATCGGCCCGACACTTACCGCATCCGATTCTCCCGTGGTGCCAGTGCTTGAGCTTTTATCCGACAATTCATACGAAGTCTACATAACCGCCACAGATGCAGCCGGAAACTCCACCGACAGCGAACCCTTGACCATCGAAACCCCTGCCCTGCCCGATGAGCTTCCCAAGCCGGACTTGATTCAATCGGAACCGGAGCGAACCTGGAGCAAAATTCATCTATACAGCTTCTACCGCTGGATGCCTATCATAGATATGGACTGGGGTTACCTTATAGCCACCAACCTCAAGGGCGAGATTGTCTGGTATTACAAAAGCACCGGATTCATAAACGAAATGCGCACACTAGCAAACGGGAACATTATGTTCTTGGATCTTGAAGGCGCAACCGAGCTGGACATGCTTGGCAATGTCATCAAGCAATATAAAGTCGAAGACATGCCCATAGACATCATGCATCATTCATTCGACGAAATGCCCAACGGCAACATACTCGTACTTGCAACCGAACTGCGCACCATAGACGGCTACATAGACGATCAAGGCAAGGAGAGAAGCTACAACGTCGTCGGCGACGTAATCACTGAGTTCGAGCGCTCGGGCGAAGTCGTCAATACTTGGTCCATGTTCGATTACATAGACCCGCACCGCATCAAAGAAGGCTTTCACGGGATATTCTGGACACTCGTGTACTCAGGACAGGGAATAACCAAAGACTGGACACACGGCAACCAGATTCTTTACGATGCCTCTGATGACTCCATGATAATTT
>CAYTHG010000419.1:0-1138 GCA_964437525.1 uncultured Myxococcales bacterium
GAGTCCCGAGCTGCCAACTCCAACTCGTGCCTCTGAAGTCGGGCAAGCCTTTCCGCCTCTTTTTGGGCTGCTGCAACAATCTCTTCAGCTTCTTTTTGAGCCTTGCGGACCAGCTCAGCCGCCTTGGATTCGGCCTCCAATACAAGCTTCTCAGCCTGCTGTTGACCTACATCTACACCGTTTTTCTTTAATTTGGAGACAAACGAATCTATAGTTTCAGTCATGTCAGGTCCCGTTTCCGTTTAAATTAGATACGCCCGACTGCAAACTGCTCTTATGTAACTTTGATTCTTAACGTGACTTAGCTTGAATAAACATGGATTGAATAAACCAAATCCAAACCCAGTTTAAACAGAACTTATACGGCTGGTCATTACCAAAAACGAACTTGATGACAATCTTTGCGATGAATTACCTTCTGCTGTACTAATCCCCTAGTATTTAGCCTAGCAGAACTTCTTTCAGGCAGTCAAGGTTTTTTGGAAATGTCTTTCAGGAAACATATTCACAAGGTGGTTGAATATCAATCCGTATATTTTTTCGAGATCTTTAACAATTCTTTTGTTTACAAGATCATCAAGACTTTGTATTTTAAAATTATGTTCAACATTAATGAGGGGGCTGTACGATGACTTATATCTCGGAGAAATTAGTCAATCTGATTGAGAACAGTGCAGTTGCCTTGACTAACAACTGGATCAAAGACATTAACAAAAGCGACACCACATCCACCTACCACAACTATCCGGAAGAAGAGCTATACAAGCGCGGCTACAACGTCATCAGTTCATTGGGCAAGTGGATCTCTCACCAGACAACAAAAGACAAGATAGGCGTCCACTACAAAAAACTTGGTGAAAAAAGACGCTCCGAAGGATTCTCTCTATCCGAAGTTATCAGTGCTCTTGCCATGCTGCGCCGCCAGATCTGGCTCAAGGTGCTATCTGACGGCGTACTGGATACTGCCTTGGATTTGCATCAAGCATTGGAACTCAACAACCGCGTAGTGCTGTATTTCGATCGCGCTGCCTATTTCATCGCGGTAGGATACGAAACGGCTGACTGGCCTGATTAACACGAAAATGGACATTCGGCTGCCCACTGCGCAAGGCATGGTATCGGACCGAATCGGGTTCAA
>CAYTHG010000419.1:1148-3483 GCA_964437525.1 uncultured Myxococcales bacterium
CAACAATAACAAGTCCTATCAATTATGATCTTCTTTAAATCATCAGAAAGATGATTGAAGTAGGCACAATAACCTGCTACACGCACAAGAAGATACGGGTATTTTTCCGGGTTGTCGTAAGCGTCCAGCAGCATTTCTCTGCTGATTACGTTAGGCTGGAATTGCATACCGCCTTTTTTGAAATAAGTACTGAATATGCCTGAAAGGTTTCTGACCCCATCTGGTCCCTGGAACAATGCGGAATCGATTGTGAACGTAACTGTAGTGCCGTTGGGGGCGTATTTGACAAAATCGATATCGGCGACGGAATTCAGGGACGACAACAGATCCGCAGCTTGCATCCCGTAGTGAGGAGCTACACTGTTGGCTAGCGGAGTGCCCTTTAGTCTTCCCGAAGGCAGGGCGGGTGTTTTTTTACCGTAAACTCCATTTACATTGAGAGCATAATAACCGGCAGTATATATGCCGTTTCGCGGACAGTTCGGAACCTGATTCAGTGCGTTGATATATACCTGCAATGTCCGGTTTATCCAATCGGCGGCCTCTTTCGATTCATCCTGGCCGAATTTAGGCACGGCAAGCAATGCCTCTCTGATCTTCTGGTTGTATCCCCCGACAAAGTTCTTGTCGATAGCGTTGATTACATCGGTGATCGAATACTGCTTTCTTTTGTATACAAGTTCATCGATGGCATGTAGCGAATCTCCGACATCCGTTATTCCTACAGCCTGGATGCCGCTGCTGTTCAATGTCGCTCCTCCTTCGTTCACATCTTTTGCGCTTTCAATGCAGCCCTTGAAAAGTGACGATGCAAGCGGAGTGGAAAAGTTTTCTCTAATCTCTTTTTCTATCTTCTGGTGATCGGTCAAAATAGAAGTTGCCAGATGATTCAATCGCAACTGGAAGCGCTCGATCAGTTCGTCCATGCTTGCTGGCGGGTTAGTTTTGGACGCTCTCATTTTTTTGTACAGGTTGCGCGCCTTATTGTATCCGGAAGAAACGAATCTGGATTTCTTGCTATCTCCATTGAAGTTGTATTCGACGAACTTGCTTGCTATTTTCTCAAGGCTTTCGGCCTTGTCAAAGTTCCATAAATCATCTTCCTCACCTTTCAAAGCCTGCAGAAACGGCAGGACGATATTCATATTTGCACAGTCGGTATTGCCGAAATGATCGTCCGAAGCGTTAGGTTCGACGCATCCTATGATCGAGTAGTTCCGAGCGTCTTCCACTGTCGTGTCGTAGTGCTTTTGCAGCGTTTCGATATAGATTTCGTCATTGTATAATGCAGGCATGGGCGAACCGTTGATATACACTTCTGCAAGTCTGTCCAGATATTCAACCGGGCTGTCCGGATGAATTCTTGCCGTCATATTTGCGGAGTACGGCTGCAACTCGCAGATATCGAGCAGCGCATATGTCAGATCGTTGGTGGCATCCTTGCCGTCTTTGCCCAGACCGCCCGCCGTTATGGTCTGGTCTGTAGACATGGTTTCAAAAAGTCTTCCGATCTTCAAATAGGTATCACCGTCGTTTGCCAGAATGGCTTCGTCCATTTTGAGGACGAACAAAGTCAGCAGTTCTTTTGCTTTTTCGTAATCTATTCTTCCAGCTTCTTTATCCCTCTTGTAGTACGGATACAATATCTGGTCGAGACGTCCGGGAGATACTGCATTTTCAAAAGACTCTATGCAGAGTGCAATATGTAAAAACATCATACTCTGAAGCGCTTCGTGGTATGTCTGGGCAGGATGCTTGGGGACACGTCTGCAGATTGCAGCCATTTTCTCCAGTTCCTCTCGGCGGAACGGGTTCGATTCCGTCCTGCCAAGATCGGACAGCTTGTCGGCATATCTTTCTGCAAAAGTCTCCAGCCCTTTAAGGGCAATAATGACTCCCTCGTAAAAGTCCTTATTGTTTTCAGGCTTTTCTTTTTGTTTTGTCTCGATTTCCTTTATGAGTCCGGTAGTTCCGTATTTAAGCATACGTTCGTAATTCACTGAATAATGAGCGATAGATGCCAGGTTGTTGTTAAAGCCGGTGCTCATTTCGGAATTGCGAGAAAGTACCCATGAAAAATCTTTGAGAGATGGATACACTTTTGTCAGAAGACCGTGCTTCAGCCAGAACGGGGCTATGTCACGGTAGAAATCAAGCTTGTCCTTCCAGGTACACTTAAATGGAATCGGCTTTTGACGATCAATCTGATGCAAAATCAAGGCGAAGGCAACACCGCCGTGTTCCTCCCATATTTGGGCACCGCGTCTTTTTGATGTGAAATTGCCGACGAGCAGTTCATCGGGATATACGATGATTTCCTTGCTTTTCAGTACAT
>CAYTHG010000420.1:0-3476 GCA_964437525.1 uncultured Myxococcales bacterium
AAAATCGCGCGCGAGGCTAACACCACTTGATAGCCATTTCAAGCTAAAAACGATGAAAAATCGATTAATTGTGGCGACATTTTTCACAGGCGCAGATGGCCTTGTCATTTCGATAAAACAAGAAGAAATATTCTTGGTTTGTTCAGGTCTCCCGACCTGACAAATGCATGATGAACTTGTGGAGCGTGTCGGAGACCACTCCAACGGAGGAGAAGAAATATTTTTGGAGCAGGCAAGGATCCCTGCTCCAACTTGAAAAGGCGTGATGAACTTGTGGAGCCGGTCGGAGACCCGCTCCAACGGAGATATTTATTGAAAAAGATTTCTCAAACTCATGTCATCCCCGCGCAGGCGGGGATCCAGGTGTTTGATATAGTTCTGGATTCCCGCCTGCGCGGGAATGACAATATTTTACTGCTTGTCAATATCTTTAAAGTTAAAGGCTTGTCAATAGGCTCAGGGCTACGACCCGCCGGTCGCCCCTACGGATTTCGCTACCCAAGTTCATAAAAACCGGGGATAGGTAAACTAAATTCGCTTGCAAGCTAAATTCGCTTGGGCTATCATCAATGTCAAGGGAGTACCTTAGAATCCACATAATCTAAATAATGAAGTAAAGCAGTAGGCTTGGGAACTGGTTGTGAACCGTAGCGGTTTGCCTGTAGTAAAGGTTTGATGCGTCGCTGGCGCATTCGGGGGGGGGAAGCCTAAATGAATTCGAAGCGCCGTACTTTTTTGAAAGCGGCGGGAGTGTCATCGCTGTTTTTAGTGGCCTGCCCTGCCGGTCTGATTACTTGGGGGCGTTGCGGATCGTACCGCATCTCGCTCCAGAAAGCCCGCAAGCTGATGCAGGTGGGAGGCTGGCAGATCATGGAGATTAAAGGGCAGCAGCTTCTCCTGATGAGAGACACACCCACAAGCATCAAAGTATTTGAGGCACATTGCTCAAGCTGCGGTGAAAATCTTTCTTATAAAAGTGAAAAAAGACATCTTTTATGCAAGAGCTGTAAATCGTCTTTCGGACTGGATGGAAAGAGTCACGGTGATAGAGAACCGACATCCTTGAAATGCTATCAAGCCAAATTAAGCAGGGACAACATACTGGTTGAGATTGGGTGAATATATGAGGATCAAACTTCTGATATCATTACTGCTGGTGGCTATAACGGTATTTTACTGCTCTCCTCTGCTATCCCAGGCAGAGACAGGAAGTGGCGTGCAAGCGGGCGCGAGCAAGCCTGAAGAGCTTAAGGCGGAAACCGCTCCGGTCAAAAAGTCGATAGAGGTCGACGAAAAAGAAGTGGTAGCAGTCGAACAGGCTCCCAGGCGAATCAGCACCGCCGAAAAAATAGGCCGTCTGCATATCTGTCTTGTGCATTTTCCCATCGCCTTTATATTTTTGCTGCTCTTAATCGATTACCTCACATTCATAGTCGGCTGGAACTTCGAAAAGTTCGGCGATTTCCTGCTTGTCTGCCTGGGGCTGGCTTTTCTGCCTCCCATAGCAACGGGATTTTTGCGAACGGAATATATGAAGGGCAACATCGACGTTTTCAACCTGATAACCAGTCACCGCAATCTGGCCATATCCGCTGCCATGTTCGTTCTGGCAGCCTTGATTCTGCGCTTTACAGTAAAGCCGCAGGGTATTTTCAAATGGATCTACCTGCTTGTCATTCTGGCAGCGGCGATTCTGGTATCCATGACTGGATACGAAGGCGGCGAGGTTGTTTTCGGAGAAGGATATTTTTCATTCTAGTCGTCATTTTCCGGGGCGCGGGAGCCTTGGTGGATGACGCTTTTGCGGCAGAGGCAAAAACTTCTGCCGCAATTTGGTGCTTTATTCCAGACTAGGTGTAGGCGGGACGAAGGTTGTGTGTTCGCCGGGAAGCAATCTCCCGAGCGTAAATGTCTGGAATACGCGATAATTGCGACCGTTCTTAGCGATTGTTGCAATCTTGTTTCTATGCAATGAGGGGGTAGGAACAAGGAAAGGCGGCCCGTTCAGGGCCGCCTTTCGTTATATAAACGCCCCCCCCTTATTTAATACTTACTTCGAGCTACGGGATTTCTTTTTTGCTGTGGCGCCTTTGCTGTTGCGCTCAAGTCCGACCACTCTGCGACGCAGTCTGTCCATACTGCGACGCACGCCGTCTACGTCTTTCAAGCTGGCAATACCGAAGCGTCCCAACATGCGGGTATAAATATCGCTGGCGCGTTTTTCCGTGTTTTGCACGAACTTATCGACGTTGCGTTGCAGATCATCGGTCTTTGGACGCAGTGCGTCAATTCCGTCGCTGATCTTTTCCTGAAACTCTTCCATGTTCAAGCTCCCGACCTCGAAAGTCTTGACGCGGTCTTCAAGATTTTCTACAGCTTTGCGCAGATCGTTGATAATCTGTGGTTTCTTGCTTTGCTTGTCGCTTGTCGAAACTTTTTTCTCACTCTGCATGGTCTTTCCTTTCATCGCAGGTTTTGTTTTCACGTGCCGGGAAATACATCACCCTCGACATAAATAAAACATAACGCGCCGCGTTATATTGTCAAGTGCGAATTTCAATATTCCCGCATTCTTAACAAAAAAGGTGATGTTGCGGGTGTATATACCCACAGATTGTTTTTATGGAGAACAGCCGAAAAACAAATCGGCGAATCTATGAAAATTGCGCTTGACAGTCACGCCGTTTGATTTAATTTAGGCTGTAGAGGCATCATACAAAATGAATCAAAGTTGTTATCGGGAGTCCTGAAGTACCGGTGTTTACTGCTGTGCTTTTTCAACTATCTAAAGGAGACCGAGATGATGACAAAATGGAATGATGTAGGCCGTGCATTTACTACCATGGAGGCCTTGCGGCGCAGAATGGGGGCGATATTCGATGAGTTCGACCGCTCCCAGACTTATGACAACGCGACCTGGGAATGGCCTGCTGTAAACCTCTACGACAATGTAAACAGCATGGTTATGATGGCCGAGGTGCCGGGTATTCACAGCAACGACCTCGATGTCAAGATTCACAAAAACACAGTGGCGATTTCCGGCACCCGCAAGGCGTATGTACCCGAAGGCTATACCGTACATCGTCGCGAACGCGAAGCCGTCGAGTTCTCGCGGGTTTACACGCTACCCTGCGAAGTCGATCCGATCAAGACCACCGCTATTCTGAAAAACGGAGTCTTGAGCTTGAATCTTCCCAAAACCCAGACTTCCATGCCGCGCCAGATCAATATCAAGACCGGCTGAAGCAAGGAAAAAACAACCTGAAAAACCATGGAGGACAATTATGGCCGAGAAAACCAATATCATGACAAGAGACAATACTACTGCGGAGAACTACAGCGCCATGAACTGGCGCGTACCTCCCATAGATGTCTTTGAAAACGAGGACGAGCTGCTCTTGATAGCCGACCTGCCGGGCGTAGACAAAAACAACCTGACCATCAACCTCAACAACAACACGCTGGAGTTAACCGGT
>CAYTHG010000421.1:0-3454 GCA_964437525.1 uncultured Myxococcales bacterium
TGATAAGTGGTTATCCAGCGGCCGAATTCGATATCGCAAACGTCGGGGTTTTCTTTCTCGCACAGGTACAAGTGGACGAGATAATCCCAGGCAGGACAAGTGCCGTATTCTCCGTTGCCGTTGCAGCCCAGGTAAAGATCGAATTCCATGCTGTCGTAGTTTGCCATCTCGGAGGCGTCGGGGAACTCGATGTCTGCATATCCCTTGACTCCGACCCAGTCCGGATCAGATAAAAGCTCAGTATCGAAGACATTCAGGACTGTAGCGTTTTCGGATTGCAGTTGAGCTTCGCGCTCGGCCTCGAAATTGTAGTAGGTCGCCTCGTTTGCAGCCATTGAGATATTGGGGGCGAACCAGCCCTTTGCATCGCTCCAGCGCGAGTAGTCTCCATAGCTACCGATATACCTGATCTTCTGAAAGCGATCTATACCTACGCCCCAACCCGGAGCGCTCATAACCTGCCCCAGCCAGCCAGAAATCCCCTTGGCAGGCTCAACAACGTAATGAATTCTGTGGTACCAGCGGTTGCGTTCAGGTGTACTAAGAGTGGATGTATATTCTTCCACCCTGTTTTTTATTCCGCTCAGTCTTTCGAGAATCTTTATTGTGCTTTCCTGATTCGAGAGGAAAAACAAATGTGCGTTATCGGGAAGTTTCGCTAAAAGCTTATCGACATCTCGCGCCCAAAGAGCAGTGGGCCAGCCTGTAGCCTGCTTGGGGGTATCCTGTATAAAGAGGTAGGTCTCGCAGCCAGTCCAGTTGTCGTGCAGATTCCATAAGCCGTTGTTGGTTATTACAGTAAAATCGGCAGCAACCGAATACAAGGCGGCATTGTCGGTTACGTCCTGGAAATCTGCGATTTCATATCCGGCTTGCTGACAGGTGAATAAATTGGGAGGAATAAACTTTTCGGGGTCAGCATCCGCTTCCACCTCATCATCGCCGTCGGAATTTTCGATATCGGTCTCCCCGCTCTGATCTTCAGGTTCTTTGTCGATTTCCAGACTGTCGTCTATATCCCCATCTGATGAAAGATCGTCCACATCGCCATCGACTATATCGGAAGCTTTTTCGTTATTGCTACTTGAGCAGCCAACAGTGATTGCCATAAGAAATACGAATGCTGCAAATAAATAAATGTTTTTATACATTATCCCTCTTACGGCTAAACAAGCCGGTGAAGATCATCGAGCGACAGAGACATCCTCGAAAGCAACGATTCAAAAATAAGATCATTCTCTTATCTTAGAAATACTCATATCCAGGCGATTTTTTGTCAAGTATGAAGTTAAACTAAAAAAGGCGCGTTAAAGCGCCTGAAACGTACAAACTGATTTCAATACACATTAATTTTGTGGGTAAGCAGACCAGCCTGCCGTCCAGTCATCGTCTCCCATTGCTCCGATAAACTCTGTGAGTTCGAAGAAATCGTCCTTGGGCATTATTGCACCTGAACGAACGGGAGAAGCATCTGCCGGTCGAAAATCCGGGGCGCGGACAGAGAACGGGTCTTTTAAAAGGGGAGCGACTTCGGTGTTGCCTTCTCCTTGTCTGAAATAATCGACGACACTCCAGAGGTCTTCTGCTGCCTGAGATTCGTCATCCATTTGATCGTCTTCAATTGCAAGTGTTGCACAATACAGAACAGTTGATTTTACGGTAAAGTTCTCCGGTTTCAGGATTGCCAGTTCAAATGTATCGGTATCATCGACATCCAGACAGGCTTCGTTGAAACCAGTGACAATACTTGAATAAAGATTTACGGCAGTCCCTCCACGCAGCAATAGACCGATGTCCGATTCATTGCTGGAATCGGGAACACCTACCAGCGTGATATTGGAAAGACAAGGGTGAGAGAGAGGTTCATTCCTGGGGAAGGCGATTGAATTGTCGGCTTCCAAACCGTTATCTGATCTCCCCTCATTTTGTTGCGCGATAACAAATTGAGCCTTTCCTCTCCAACCATCGGTCCAGTCGATTCCATCGTCAAGCGCTCCGGTGATGAGAACGTGTTTTACGTTTACAGTTCCACCAAAGAACGCCAGACCGTCATCCTCGCTTTTATGAATCTGTATATAATCCAAAACCGTACCCGAACCAACTGCGTGCAAAGTCAGACCGTCAATCTCGTTAGCTGTGGAAATATAACGGCCTGCAAATTCGATTCGTACATATTTGAGAGAACCGCTGCTGTCGTTGTCGTCGTCCCCTCCATATTCCATTGTAAGTCCTGCTCCCATAGCGATACAGGGATTTTTCGTCACAGTACACAGACTCTGTCTTGCCCGCCCGTTGATTACCAAGCCTCCCCAATCACCAGGTGCGCGTTGACCGGGAGGATTGCTGGATGTGAAAACTATAGGAGCGTCACTGGTTCCTTCTGCAATAATTCGCGATCCAATACTGATTACAAGAACAGAGTTGGTAGTTGCGTCACCCTTGATTACAGCACCGGCTTCAATAGTCAAGGTAGTTGGGTTGTCAGTGTTTCCTACAAATACACTACCTTTCAAGTGCCAGTTTTTATCGGCTGCCAAAAAGGTGTCGTTGGTGAGCGTTCCAAAAATACGGCACTCACTTCCCTCACAGCGAATATTATTGATATCTGCTATATGAATTGAGTCGCCACAAGCAACAGGCAAGAAGCAAATAATCAACACGGCAC
Organism: uncultured Myxococcales bacterium; assembly: GCA_964437525.1. GTDB lineage: Bacteria > Myxococcota_A > SURF-8 > SURF-8 > SURF-8 > JAKQSH01. The sequence goes on from CAYTHG010000421.1 coordinate 2,666, forward strand.
AGAGAAACAAATAATGTAATCCCACGGTTGGTAGATTTGTCTCACGTACAAGTGAGCGATTATTGATGCAAGTCATTTCTGCAATTCTTCCCAGCGCATTCCAAGAAATCCAGACACGAGTCAGTATCCAGGCAGCTCAGACAATCAAACATATTTTTATTTGTCGAGCAATCGGCGCGACATACCTCAATGTTGACATATTCATCAATACACTCGGCACCTTTGTTGCAGATTTTTTCGCATTGATCCTCTGTCAGTCGCATATCGCAGTATTTGTAGATACAAGGGAGCATATCTTCACAAACGTCCAACGTTCCACATTGCAAGCAAAGGTAGTTCCACTGTTCTATGCCACAATATGTGCGGCATTTATCAATCTCTGTATCCTGAGCTGAAAAGCAGACCACGCCCTGTTCACAAAGCTGCTTGCATTCTTTTTCTATCGGGTTTGAATACTGCTCACCGCAACCAGCCAAAACGAACAGGCATAAAAGAGAAAAGGCCAGCATCAACAAAACAGAATGATTGTATATCGCGAATTTCATGGGTTAAAAGTTGAATTCTGTGGCAAAGACGGTACGATATTCCATCATTACCAATGGAAAACCTTCGATAACAGGCATGACCAATGCAAAACTAAGCGGATCGAGGACGATGGCAAAATAATCCGCCATCGGCCAACGCAAAGCCAGAGGTCTGAAATCCAAAAACATTCCCGTCTCACCGGCATCGTCTATCATTGTGTCGAAGAGCAGTATCGACGGTCCCATTGCAAGAGAAGTTCTTACA
>CAYTHG010000422.1:0-3427 GCA_964437525.1 uncultured Myxococcales bacterium
GAGCAAGCCTTGTACAAAAACTTTAAACGCGCCAGGGATCTGGGCGAGTTGGACGAGAATACTAACATACGTGATCTTGCACGCTTATATATGGCAATACTTCAGGGCTTCCCTCTTATAGGACGGGTGCAGGTTGCTCCCGATGTGACAAGAAGTATTGCAAACGCAGCGATTTTGATGCTGGAAAGAGGCTAGCTCTTTTTTTACCTATTTATAGACCGTATGGTCAATGTTAAATACAAGGAGGAATCATGCAGCAGGGAAGAATCAATCTGATTGTAGGCGCGCTTGGCATTCTGCTGGCCAGTATCGGGGGCTTCCTATTGGGAGCCACATACAATGACTTGTTTAAGGAAGGTTTCTACGCCATTGATATGGTGCGGGCTTTGTTGAAAGCCGGACATACGCACGGGCAACCCCTGGCTATGTACAACCTTATCTTCGCCATCTTGATAGGTAGAATCGCGTTGTCGGAACGGTCGCGAAAAATCGCATCCTGGTCGGCGGCCTTAAGCATGTTGCTGCCAATCGGTCTTGTTTTACGCGGTCTGACTGGCGGCGCACTCTACTTCGCCCCCATTGTGATTTTCGGCGGTCTTTGTTTAATGGTATCTGCTGGATTTTTGCTGGCTGGCAGCCGTGGATTCATAAACAAACTTACTTAAGAAAATGAAAAGGAGAACATCTAAATGAACGAAAGATTTATTGCGAAGGATTTTGCAATCATCACGTTACTTACCGGCATCTGGGTCAATATTTCCGAATTGTTCAGATACTTTGGGTATGTAAGACCGGAAATGCAGGAGTTTTTTACGTCTATTCCTCAAATGGGTACAATCTGGGATCTGCAAATAATTCTAGTATGGGGCTTTTTTGATATATTGCTTACTGCTTTATTTGTTTTTACTTTTTGGCTGTGCGCCCGAGCTTTCGGGAATAATAGGAAGTCCATTCTAATAAGCGGCATAATGTCCTGGTGCTTCTTTTTCGTGCTATTCTGGGTCGGTTCGGCAAATATGTTTCTTGCAGACTGGAGTACATTGCTGGTGGTCTTGCCTCTGGCTTTAGTTGAAACTGTAGTGGCGTCTTATATCGCATCAAAACTTTACACAAGGAGAAGTGCATAATGGAACGGTTAAATATTTTGTGGACAAGCAACGATAAGGATACGTTCATGACCATGATATCCATGTATTCACTGAATTCACTCAAAAATGGATGGTGGGATCAAGTAAATGTGGTGATCTGGGGTGGATCGACACGGCTTGCGGGTCATGACGAACAAATTCAAAAAGAAATTCAAAAGATGATCGAAAAAGGAGTTACAATTGAAGCCTGCAAAGCATGTGCGGATAAGTTGAAGGTATCTGCAACATTGGAAGAGCTAGGCGTCGAAGTCAAGTATATGAGTAAACTCACAAACTATATCAAGGGAGATGACCACCTCATAACCGTGTGAGAACCTGCATCAGGATGCTAGGCGCAGCCAGAGAATTAGGCAAGGTAGAGAAATGAAGAACAGATGCATATGGTGTGGAGAAGACCCTTTATATATCGCTTACCATGACGATGAATGGGGTACTCCTTTACACGATGACAAGCTCCTGTTTGAGTTTTTGATTCTGGAAGGGGCACAAGCCGGCCTGAGTTGGATTACAATACTTAAAAAACGAGAGAACTACAGGAAAGCGTTTCACGGCTTCGATTGCGAAACGATAGCCACTTATACAGAAAGCGATGTAAAACGCCTGCTTTCTGATTCCGGCATTGTGCGCAATCGCTTAAAGATCGAATCGGCCATCAAGAATGCACGGGGCGTTATTAAGATCAAAGAAGAGTTCGGCTCGCTGGACGCATATTTATGGCGCTATGTCGAAGGTGTCCCTATGCAAAACGAATGGAAGTCCATGGCGGAGGTTCCGGTGACAACTGAAATATCCGTGGCGATGAGCAAGGATTTAAAGAAACGTGGATTCAATTTTGTGGGCCCGACAATCTGCTACGCATTTATGCAGGCGGTCGGCATGGTAAACGATCACACAACGGATTGCTTCCGACACGAAGAAATCAAGAGGCTTGCCAAGACAACCGAACCCAAACAACGCAAAAAACCGTGTCCTTGACTTAGTAGGAAACTCAGGAGGAACCACCTATGGCAGTATCAAACGATTTTATTGAATATATTGTCGGTCAACTCTCTACATGGGGCGAAGTCACTGCACGAAGAATGTTTGGCGGCGTCGGACTATATCGTGATGGCAAGGTATTTGCTCTTCTGGCTAACGATGTTGCATATTTGAAGGTTGATAATACTAACAGAGACAAATTTCTGGATGCAGGCTCAGCACCATTCAAACCGTACCCAAATAAACCGACAACCATGTCATATTTTGAAATCCCCCCGGACATCTTGGATAATTCAGAGGAATTGATGGAATGGGCAAAAGAATCGCTGTCAATCCAGAAGAAGAGTAAATGACTTTTCAAGCAACGAAATGACGGAATCGCTCTCCATTCAACAAGCCAAAAAGTTGGTATTGCTGTCACAGAGCTTGCCACCGGAAAAACAAAGCGGCCCTGCCATTGTATCCACGCTGTCGGCTATTGAACACACCTTGGCTACATCCAGATCGATACGATCTCGGGTACTTTCCTGACCTGATCTTCCCCTTTAATTTGGGACAAATTTGAGTTGGGTGCCCTGTCCTTAGTCCTGTAGGCTCAATGACTGGCGCGATGAATTGTAGGACCGGTGACCCGGCTGGAACGGCTTTATCCGGGTAGGCCCCGGCTTCCCCCGCCACCCGGACTACCCGGACGGCTGTGGAAAAGCCCGTTGAACCTGTGGCAGTTGCCCCTGTCGTAGCTCCCCTGTTGCAGCTTCCCCTGTCGAGGAAGCTCCCCTTGTAGAAGTTCCAGCTAAAGTTCAGGAGCCCGAGACCACCCAAAGCAAAAACGTGCAAACTCCAAGTGATGACGGGAAGTCCAGCAACGGCAGGGTGCTGGCCGCTTTGAACCTGACCTGTCAGAACAAGGAGTTGGACACGAAGCAGCTACAGAGCCTGAACTCCAGGGTTATGGGCGTATTGCGTAAGGACTTTGGAAACTCACTGGTAACGCAGTCGGAGCTTCTGGAATGGATGCAGTTCGGTAAAGAGTCTGAGAAGCTGGAGTGTTCTTCCAACAAGGAGTGCATGGTCAGCATTTCCAATCAGGCCAACAGCGATCTTGTTTTCGGTGGTAAAGTCGGCAAGGTCGGCAAGGTCGGGACCGTCAACCTCTACATTCTTGACAACAAAAAAGCCGAGACCTTATCTAGGGCCAGTGGCGAAGCTGCAAGTATAAGCGAACTCGAAGAAGCCGCAGTCGATGCAGTGAAGCGTCTGATCAAAGACATGAACCAGTTGAGCAACAAGCTTTCCGTGAG
>CAYTHG010000423.1:0-3425 GCA_964437525.1 uncultured Myxococcales bacterium
GCCGCCTTGGAAAGCGCGCACGCCGAACTTTACCTTTTCGGGGAAGAACACGGCCACTTCGCCCACAAAACCCACATCGAAGAACCAGTCTGCCGAGTAGCTGAAGTCGAAACCGGCGACGTGAACGCGCGGGTATATCAACTCCACGATGTAATCCACATCGAGCTTTCCGGGATCTTCTGCGCTTGGGTCTACTGTTGCATAAGCATCGAGAGCCACCGGGAAGGAGAACCTGCCGTAGTAGTAGCTGAGTGAGAAATCAAGTGGACCCACCAGGAAATTTGCCTTGGCTGCTGCTTGAGAATTAGAAATCTTGTTGCTCGGCATGAAAGTCTTTATCTGGGGGGTGTTGAAGTTCAGTGAGCAGGGGTCGATAGCGCCGAAAACATCGAACAGCTCTTTGTTACCTTGTTTATACAGAGGAGGAATGGGCATAGACAGGAAACAGCCATTGTCGTCTGTTTCTATGGCGAATCCGTATTTGGCCGAGGCCGGTACCTGCGAGGGTTTGAAGATCGGAACCCATACGAAACTCAGGCTCATCCACTCTGTGGGATATAGATTCAACTCGACCATCTGGTTCGGGACTTTCTTGCCGACATTCAAAGGGTCGCTTACGTCGCGGGCGCTCAAGTTGTCTGTCGGGTTGAACTGGTCCGCCGAACCCCAGTTCTGCACCATACGCCCGGCTTTCAAGTCCATGCCTTCCCAGAAAAGCCCCTGAACCATGAAGTATGCTTCGTTTAGTTCAACGCCGAAGGGATCGACTTTGGTTCGGTCGGCCAGATCGGTCAGGAGTTCGCCTTCATAAAATCCGTAGAAGACAAAAGTGGTGTCGATAACGGCACGGACATTGTCGGTCGGCTGGATACCTAAGCGGAAGTTTACGTCTTCCTTGTTCATCTGGAAGGTATAGTCGTTTTCATCGTCGCCACGGTAATCGTCGATAACAAATCTCAGGTCGCCTTGGGCGTAACCCGAGAAATCTATCATGTCCGTCCAGTTCCCCTCGGCGTGTGCCAGAGAGGGCAGGGCGGCAAAGGCTGTTGCCATGACAAGAAAAAATAAAAATCTGGTTTTCATGCTCGTCGTCCGTTTTCTGTAGGGAATTGAATAATGCGCACCAATATGGTTTTTCAGGAGGTTATGTCCTGTATGTGGTCGTATGCCAGCTTGAAGGCGTCGCGCTCTATGATACCGAGAATATATACTTGGAGAATGTCTTCGGTAACCTTGCTGGCTTCACAAGAGAGGTTGCCGGAAATAAGATACTGCTGAATGACTTCTTTTATCGTCCCTATAAAGGAGAAAGCTATGATTTGCGGGTCGAGGTGCTTGAGAATGATTCCGGCATTCTGCCATTCGCTGATGAGCTCTACCAGCCATGAGGCCACTATATGGCTGATTTCATCCACTTTTTCGGATGATGCGGCATCAATGGTGACAGCCTCGCGCATCATGATTTTGGCGAAGTCGGGATCGTCGAAGAAGAAGGATTTGATCTTATCTACGTTATCCATCAGGCTACGCAGGATTTTCAGTGGCTCATTGACCGGAATTGCCTCCAATTGTTCTTTTAGGGCTTCAATCAGATATTCCATCAAGGCCGAGAAGACATCGCGCTTGCTTTTGAAATACAGGTAGAAAGTTCCGCGAGCTATACCGGCTTCGCCGATAATGTCCGCCACACCAGCCGAATTGTAGCCTTTTTTTGCAAATACGGTCTTGGCGGCCATCAATATGCTTTTTCGTCTTTCACTGCTTTCCACGGCGTTTCTCCTCGTAAATGATCCCGGATAGAATGACATGTCAGTCACTAGAATGAGGTGTCAGTTTACGTAATAAAGTTTGGCTGTCAAGGAATTAGAAATAGAGTCTGCATAAAAAAATCCCCCGCCGGATGGCAGGGGATTTTGATGTGCGTGAGCTGTGGTTTTATTTCAGGAATTCATGGATGGCGTCTGAAACAAACTGCATCTGGGCTTCTGTAAGTTCGGGGTAAATCGGGATGGCAATGGCTTCTTCGGCTGCCAGTTCCGATTTCGGCATGGAGCCTTTTTCGTATCCCAGATCCACAAAGCATTCCTGGATGTGCATGGGTACGGGGTAATAGATTTCGCAGCCGATTTTGCGGTCTTTGAGGAATTTCAACAGCGCGTCGCGCTTGCCGCCGTGGATTCTCATGCTGAACTGGTTGTATATGTGGCGCATTTCCTGTTCTTCGACAGGCAAGGTCAGTTTGCCGGCTTCGGCCAGATCCGCCAACATGTCGCGGTATTTGTCGGCGTTTTCCTGTCTGCCCTCGGTCCAGTTGTCGAGGTGGTTCAGCTTGACATCTAAAACTACAGCCTGAATCGCGTCCAGACGGAAGTTGCCGCCGACCAAGCTGTGGTAGTACTTGGGGGCCGAGCCATGCTTGCGCAGCTTGTTGAGTTTGTCATAAAGCGCGTCGTCGTTGGTGGTGACCAGTCCGCCGTCTCCCACACCGCCCAGATTCTTTGAAGGGAAGAAGCTGAAGCAGCCCATGGTTCCCAGGCTACCGGCGCGGCGTTCTTTGTATTCGGAGCCTATGGCCTGTGCAGCGTCTTCGATTACGGCTATGCCGTGTTTCTCTGCAATGGCGTTAATGGCGTCCATGTCGGCGCATTGACCGAACAGATGCACCGGTATGATGGCTTTGGTTTTGGGGCTTATCAGTTTCTCTATGGCTGCCGGGTCGATGTTGAATGTCTCGGGGATGATGTCGGCAAAGACGACTTTAGCGCCCAGGCGCGCCGGGCTTCCTGCCGTTGAGAAGAAGGTGAAAGGCGTGGTGATGACCTCGTCTCCGGGGCCAACGTCTAAAGCCATCAGGGAAATCAAGAGGGCGTCGGTGCCGGAGCTTACGCCCAGAGCGTGTTTGCAGCCGCAGTAGTCCGCGCAGCGCTCTTCAAAGGCTTTGACTTTCGGGCCGAGTATGAAGTACTGGCTTTCGAGTACGCCCTTTACTGCCGCATTCACATCTTCGGAGATTGTGCGGTACTGGGCTTTGAGGTCCAGCAGGGGAACGCTTGATATCGCTTGCTCTTCTTCCACAAGCTTGATGCGCTCGGTACCGTCCAGCATGTATTTTTCGCTGCTTTCATTGCAAGTGGCGTAGTTGCCGATGAATTCGAGTTTCATGCCTCTGCGACTGACCCAGCCTATGCGCCGCGCAGGGTTGCCTGCCATCAGAGCGAAGGGCGGAACGTCTTTGGTGACGACGGCACCGGCACCGATGAAGCAGTATTCTCCAAGCTCGTTGCCGCAGACTATTACAGCCGCAGCGCCTATTGACGCGCCTTTGCGGACGATGGTCTTTTTGTACTCGTCCTTGCGCTCAATGAAGGAGCGGGGATTAATAACGGTGGTGGAAGTGAACGCTGGGGGGCCCGGAAAAAGAGGGG
>CAYTHG010000424.1:0-3413 GCA_964437525.1 uncultured Myxococcales bacterium
CAAATCCTAATCTCAGCGCCAATGTCTAATATCCAGACCTGACCCCGACATCTGACCCCGACATCTTGACCCCGACATCTGCCGACATCTGACGACATCCACAGAGTTCTGGGAAAAGAAATTTGAGCGCAATGTTTCCAATGATCGGAAACACACCCGCGAACTGAGAAAGCTCGGCTGGCACGTCATCGCCGTCTGGGAATGTCAGTTGAAAACCCCGGATAGGGTTATCCAGAGATTGGAAAATTTATTAGCCACGAAAACGCGCAAAGGGCGCAAAAGGGTTTCGGATTAAAACCGACTGTATTTTTTCTCCAATTGGGATACCTTTCGTTCATGGCTCGAGCATGGACAGAACGTGAACTCCTGATTGCAATGAATGTTTATTGCAAACTCCCCTTCGGGAAGCTGAATCATGGCAATTCTCTCATCGTGAAAATTGCTGAAAGAATGGATCGAACCCCAAGCAGCGTTTCCATGAAGTTGTGCAATCTCGCCTCGTTTGACCCGGCCTTGCAGGCCCGAGGAATAAAAGGCCTCAAAGGCGCGAGTCGGGCTGACCGTGCAATGTGGGATTCTTTTACCTCTGGCTGGGAAACAATGAGTGAAAAAAGCGAGATCGCTTTTGAGGCGTTAATGGACGGTGTTGTTCCAAAAAAGCAGGCGGCTGAATTCCAGCAACCAAGCGGCCCATCCGAGGTCGAGCGGACAGTGAAAACAAGACGGTTGCAAACATTCTTTCGGAACGCCGTTCTGTCGAGCTACGAATATCGGTGTGCAGTAACCGGAATGACCGTTGAAAAAATGCTCATCGCCAGCCACATCATTCCATGGAAAGACGACGAAACCCGCCGCGCCGATCCGACAAACGGAATTTGCCTGAATGCACTTTATGATCTGGCATTCGATAAGGGGTTTATTACGTTTGATGATGATTTCAAAATGGTGGTTTCCAGCCTTCTTAAAGGGAAAGAAATTCCGGAGTTTCAGCAGATTAACTTCGTAAAAATGGCGGGGACAAAATTGATTCTTCCCCATCGGTTTTGCCCAGACTCCATCGCTCTGGAAAAACACCGCTCTGAAATATTTCAAACCTAAATGCTCGGATAGTTGATCCCGGCAAAAGTTTTCAGAATAGCTTCAAAAATGATCTTTGCCCCCTCCGGCGGGACGGCCATTCCAATCTGTTTTCGAACCATCTCCTTCGGCCCCTCAAAATTAAAATCATCAGGAAATCCTTGAAGGCGGGCGCGTTCGCGATTGGTTAAGGCGCGGCATTTTTCCCAATGATAAACATGTGTCCCGCCGCCGCCGCTACCAGTAATCGTGTAAGACGGTTTTTTAGGATGTAGCCGCCGATAAATGTGGCTCATCCGGGCCTTTGTGCAATGCAGGCGACAGGCCTCGATGCGGTCTACAATTTCTCTGTCCGAAAGGTGTGCAAGTTTCCTTTTATACCAGGGTGCCACCGCCAATGCCGCCCGACGATTCTCCGCCGACATGTCCAACATTTCCTCTAGGTACCATGCGTTTCGCCATGGAGGGGTGAAAAGCAATCGCTCTTCAACCTGCGACTGCTGGCGGGTCAACTCACGATCTTGCACCCCGTCCGCATACGGACGAGTGAGTGCGGTTTTAGCTGAAACATGCTTTTTTAAATGTGTTGGTGCTGGAACCTTAAATATCACTTTTTGATCCTTACGGATTCCGACGATGATGTAGCGATGACGGCTCTGAGGAACTCCGTAGTCCTCGAATTTATACAGGTGAACGGTCAGGTCATACCCATGCGTTCCCGCTGACTCCAATTCGCGCTGAATTTGCCCAAAGGCTTGCCCGGAATTGGCGGAGTGGATTCCACTCACATTTTCAGCAATAAACCACTTCGGGTTGGAATAATTGATCGCCGCGATTCCTGCCTTATACAATTGGCCAAAACTACCAGCCAGCCCCTCTTGCTTGCCAACCATACTGAAGTTGTTACACGGAAACCCGAAAGCCAGCGCACTGATCTTTGGAAAAGCCTTAATGGTTTTATGGTCACAGCCAGAATGCGCCTCGGCAAAGGCCATCGCATCACATTCCACGCCTTCGCCAAGCTCGTTCGCGTTATAAGTATTGATCGCATTTGGGTCGCGATCGACACCCCAAACGTGGGAAATAGAAGAGGTCTCGCCTTTCGACGAGACTTGATCGGCAGCCAGTTTGGCCCCAAGCGCCATACCTCCCGGCCCACAAAACAATTCACCTAGTTGAAAATTCATGCGCTAGTTTTAGCAGCAATATCCGACGAAAGGCAGCCTAAATTTCTAGAAATGGAAGTTACAGAAACTTTTTCTTAATTTCCTTTTCTATTTGAATGTCCGGCATTGTGTCTAACAACCCCGTTCCACCGATCAGCCCGACATATATTCCAAGTTGCTGATAGCCCTTTTTGAGTCCCCCAAATCTAGTTTGTAGAGATTCTTCCAACGCCTCTCGGTGCTCTGCAATCACACGAAGTGTTGCGTGAAGAATTTTTTTGTTCCTGCCATAACTTCGCTCAAGCAAGCTCGCCTGAACATCTTGCAATTCCAGCAGGGTATTTGTTAGTTGCCACTGATCTACATCTGTATAAGTTAAATGCCCGAACCACCACAAACGAGAGATACCATTTCGAATCAGCCAACGACTGTTGTTCGTTTTCAGAAAATACCTTTCGGCTACAAAGTTGTTTTTATCCTTCGCAGAAGTAGAGGAAGCCCCCCACCTTTTTTGCATGTAATCCCAACTCTGAATATGGGTCATATAACTCCACAAACGCTCATCAGCGGCTTGCGTACAAGTCAGATTCTTCATTTGGGAATAAACTATTCGAACATTATCTGCATCATGCCCGGGCGTACCGGTGCCAGTATCCAGTTTCGGCAAGACAATCGGAAGATCAGCAGACATTATTCCACCCATTTTCAATGCCTCTTCATGGACATGCTCATCAAGCTCATTTCCCTGATAGTGCTCTAAGTGTTGTGGGATGTTTGTCTTCAGCCAAGAAACTACATTTTCTGAAAAATAGTTAAATACCATTTCATTATCTCCTAATACATTTGCTCCTTCACCCCGGCAAGCTCTGCTGCCACACGTTTAATGGGTAGCTCTAAAAGCAACTGCGCCAACTCAAAGTTGTTTTTTGTCGTTTGCTCCCACTCTACGCCCAATCTTTCAAAGCGGTCTTTTATACCAAGGAACCATGTATTTTCAGAAAATTCACAGTTTGGAACCCGCATTTCGGCAATCAGGTAAACAAGTGCAGGAAGAATGATCAGCGAGCCTACGGTCACACTATGCCCAGGAAGGTCTTTTAGTTCTCCATATTGCTCATATAGCTTTTTTGGCAATCTGATGTGAACCTTTTGTCCGGCATACTCGACCCC
>CAYTHG010000425.1:0-3405 GCA_964437525.1 uncultured Myxococcales bacterium
GGAGGCCAGCTTGAACAGAATGATTTTTACCCTTCTAGCACTTTTCGTGCTGGTGTTTACCGCATGTCCCGCAATGGCAAACGAAGCCGGATCGGTTGACGCTGTGGACGCAGAACAAGTGCAAGCCGGGAATGCACCTTTACTGGTAGCCCAGGCTGAAACGCCAACAGGCGAAGTTAAGGTGTCCGAATCGGCAGAAGCGAAGCCGGAAGAGGCGGAAGCGGAAGAGGGCGAAGAAGAAGCCAAACCACCTAAGTGGTGGGGCGTATCTTTCACCTACGAGTTTTCGCACAACCTGCGTCAGGAAAGACCGAATGCAAGCAATTCGCTTTCCATCGATCCGAGCTTCACGGTTCCCTACGGTGTAGACCTTAATATAGGGTTGCACTTCGGCGCTTCGATTACGACCGAATACTCCGCAGGTCAGGTCGGTGCCCGTGACGTTACCGTCAACTCGGCTGATTTTGATCCGATTTCCTTGAACCTCTCCCGCAACTTCATGGTTGACAAGGAGTACACGGGATTTTCCGTGGGTTTGAGCCTGGGTCAGATGTTCCCCTACACCTCGAAGTTTTCGGGGCAGGAGAACGGTTGGGTTTACGCCATCAAGCCCGGTGTCAGGGTCGGATTCTCCAAGTGGGGATTGTCGTTGAACAACGTCAATGCCTTCCAGAAGAATTTCCACAAATACACCTACCGTTATGTCAAAAGCATGTCCGACGGTGGCGATTCCCCCATGCCGATGAACGAGTGGACCTACATGAACATGACTTCCCTGCGTTATTCCGTATGGAAGATGAACATGGGTGTCGGTTTCCGTTGGGCCACTGCATGGCGCTACGACACTTCCGTCATGGAACAGGCTAGTAACAGTATGGGATTTTCCGCCGATGTGGGAATCAACCCCTACGACAATATAAATTTAGTTTTGGGTGTTACGACAAACGGTCCCGAAAGACGCAACGGCGGCTTCGAGGCTGATTATTTGACGCCTTTGGATCCGAAATTTACGAGGATTTTCTTCGACATTTCCTATTCGCTTTAAAGCCACGCACTAAGGAGGTTTTAGTATCATGAAAGCCGGTCTGTTTAAGCACTGTACAGCTCTCATGCTCGCTCTGTTTATGCTTGTTACACTGGGAGCATGCATGACCGAGCGCACACCTATCGATAAGACCAACCCGCTCGCGCTCGACAAAAGGTTGTTTGAAGGAGAATGGTTCTTCAAGCAAACAGTAGTCGATAAGCCCTACAGGTTCGATGTTTCGTTCATGGGTGAAACCAATGCAACGAAAATCCTGCGCTGGGAAGTAACCGAGCATTGGTTGATAGGTTACGACATTCACGACCATTTCGAGGTTGTCGGCACCGATGGTGTCACGGATCAGGGTAAGCCGCCTGTAGTCGCTTATCCGATTCTGAATCACTTCGATATGAAGCTGGCTGAAAATCCGACCAACGGTGAAGATATGCCGATGATGGTCGAGAATCGTGACAATCCTTGGTGGCAGAGGCGTTACTTTGTAATTGACCCGTCCTCAAGCGCTGTTTCGGTTTATCAGCTCAAATACATGAACATGACCATCGAATGGACCAACCCCTTCCATGTGGAGCCCATCGCCGGTTACTTCAATATTGAGTTCTACGACAAAACAGGTGATGTCATCAACCCGCGCGATTACGAAAAACGTTATCTCGCAGGCGGTGAGAACCTCGTCAATGTCTTCTCCTTCGAGAACGAATCGGTATTTACCGCCAACAATAGCTGGCGTCGTATTTACACATGGGAAGACATTAATGAATTCATCAATTACGAGCCGATGCGTGTTAGCTTCCGTAACTACTTCTGGCGCGTTGACCGTGAAGACGGCCTGATCGCCGATTTTGAGCCGATGGAAATGCAGGACAATATGTTCCGTCGTTTCGGTTACTTCACTCGCGATTACTTCGGAGTGGACCCGCAACATGGTCGTCGTGAAAGCTACTACCACAAGTGGGCCAACAAGTATAACACCGAGACTGTCACCAAGACTGTAGTCAATGACGAAGGTAAAGAGGAAGAAGTCACCACTAACCATAAGATCGACATCTACCTCAGCCCGGATTATCCCCAGCGCTTGCTGCTTCCGGCTTGTTCTACCGCCGTTGACTACAACCATGCTTTCTCATGGGCCGATTGGGCCAAAAAGCATCCGGGCGAAGAAGATACCTTCCCCATCGAGCACAGACAGAAACGTCTCCAGTCCTTCTGGTTGAGCGGCCTTTCGGCTACTCCGGAAGAATTCGATCAGAATCTCGATCCCTGGCCCGCTGATATGAAGCTGCCCCTGGATGAGTTCTTCTACATCGATTACATGGAAGATGATGCCGAGAAGGTTCAGTCCTATCTGGATTACTGTTTCCCGGGTGAAGAGGCCAGCGCAAACCGTAAGTACTCTCTTCATAAGAACTACTTCCTCTCCTACGATTATGATCGTGACGGCGTAAACCCCGAGGGTATGCCGAACATGATTACCATGGAAGAGTTGTACGACATCTACGGTGAAGACTACCTCAACAACATGATCGATCCCGAGCACATGCCGGCCGGTCCTATAGCTTGTAGGCTTTCCCGCGAGCATCGTTGTGCGGTAGACGCCAACGATAAAAAGATCGCCCGTTGGTTCGTCGAACTTGGTGACGGACAGCACAGCTTGTACTACTTTGTAAATAAGGCCAGCGTTTACAACCCCTTGGGTGTTTCGCAGTGGTCCGACAACCCCGAAACAGGTCAGATTATCAGTTCCACCGCTCACGTGTTCGGAACCGATATGCAGGCTTGGATCTCCCGCGAGATGGAACGCTACGAAGTAATTCGTGGCCTCAAAGACAGCGCTTTCGATCCTTCGGCCAGCCGTTGGGAGCAGATTATCAATGAGACTATCATTGATGCCGAACATACCAAGGTTCCCGGTCAGTCCGAAGTAGACGATTTCCCGGATCAAGAGCCTAACCCTGTTCCTCCGCTGCCCGGCACTGCCAAATACAAAATGTCGGCTGCATACAACACCCAGCTTGCTATGGGCTTGGAAGACGACAGTGAAGTCGGTCTTGCTCCCGGCCGTGAAGACCTGAGCGAATCCGATCCTATGGGTGACATGGAAAAACTGGAAGCCCTGCGTCCGCCCGAGTACCAGAACAATTGGGACATCAACCAGTTGGCTGGCAGCAAGTGGGAAAACATGATGGGTACCCAGGCATTCCTGGACTATGTATACCCGGATGATACCGAGTACGACGAAGACATGCTCTACATGATTTCGCCGATTTACTGGGGATCTCCTCAAAAGCTCGCCGAGCTTGCCGAGCGCGAGATTGAGTTCTCGACATACGGTGGTACTTTGAGCGAATGGCTTGACGGTGGTT
>CAYTHG010000426.1:0-3404 GCA_964437525.1 uncultured Myxococcales bacterium
CAGACTTCGCTGTTCGGTGCTTTCCGCAAAGTGGAGGATCTGATCAAAGGTATTTTCTCCTTTTTCCAAGGAGGTTCAAAATGAGCGACAAAACGACTAACACCTCAATCATGGAAGAAGCCGCCCGGTTATTCGGCAAAGCAAAAGTGGAAAAGCTGTCGAGGCTTGGGCACGATTTTATAGAAGCAGGCGGTGACGGCTCATGGTTACTGGACACAAACGGCAATAGAATGCTTGATGCCTATACTTCAGGCGGGGTTTTCAACCTGGGACGAAGACACCCCGAGCTTGTCGAAGAACTGCGTCTGGCCATGCGCGAAACCGATCAGGGCAACTTCCCGATGATTTCAAAAGAGAAAGCCACGCTGGGCCAGATGCTGTCCGAGTTTGTGGACGACGGACTTGAATGCGCCATATACAGCGTCATTCGCGGCGAGACTGTGGAGGCAGCCTGCAAAATAGCTCGCGGCTACACCGGACGAAAAAAGCTCCTGTCCGTCGAGGGCGCGTATCACGGCGAGATGGGCTTCGGTGTTTCGCTTTCCACACGCAAAGACAAAGATCTTTTCGGGGCGCTGATTCCCGAGACTGAAATCATTGCCTACGGAGATCTTGAAGCAGCGGAGAAAGCCATAGACAGTGACACTGCGGCGCTTATCATAGAACCACTGCAAGTGGAAAACGGTGTCCGTAAAGCTGAGGCCGTGTACATTGAAGGCTTGCGCGAACTCTGCACAAATAACGGAGCGCTGTTGATCTTTGATGAAACTCAAAGCGGCTTCGGGCGTTGCGGCACAAGGTTCGCCTACAAAAACACCAAAGCACAACCGGACATGCTGATTGTCGGTGAAGCCCTGGGCGGCGGGCTGTTCCCTATCGCCGCTACAATGCTGACCCAAAAAGTAAATTCGTTCCTCAACTCGCACCCGCTGATCCACCTGTCCACCTTCGGCGGCTCAGACATCGGCTGTCGCGTTGCTAAAAAAGCACTTGAAATCTACCTGCGCGAGAAACCCTGGAAGAATGCCAAAAACCAGGGAGAGTACCTGTCAGGCAAATTGCAGGACATCGCCACCGCAAATTCCCAGACCATAAAAAGCGTCAAGGCCTGCGGGCTGGCGCTCTCACTGAAGTTAAGCGATAAAACCAATGTCGAAGGATTCTGTAAAAAGCTGGCAGCGGCAAGAGTGCTGGCCATGCCGGGCAAGGTAATGACAAACAGTGTACTGCTGCGCCCCAGCTTGCTGTTGAATCGGGACGAGGCGGATTTCCTGGTCGAGGCCATAGGCAAAGCGGCATCAGTTTAAGAGAAACGCTGCAAATTCTCAGAACCTGATCGAACATAAGAAAACCCCGACGGGCATTGCCCGTCGGGGTTTTCATTTAGGTATCGACAGATACTAGCGCTGTCCGCGAATGCGCTCTCTGCGTCTGCGGCGGAAGTACTGCACCACCGAGATAAGAATGTATATCAAGATGATGGCGGCGATAATCAGCAGTGCCGTCTTCCAGAAGTTGAGGTAAATCCAAGTCTGGGTTTCCTCTGCGCTGGGCAGATCACCTATCAAGGATTTATCGACGGTCTCGACCGACTTCACATCCTGCGTGTCGTAGGCGAATGCCAGGTTGTAATCGAGTTTGTTGACCTTCTTGGAATCCACCAGTGTTGCAACCGCCAGCTTGAGTTGTTTTTCATTCTGGCCGCGAACCAGGAGGATTGTCTTGTCGGCATTGAAGGGCGAGTTGATCTGCTCGACAAAACCGCCAGACTTCCACTCGACGGTCTTCATTTCGCCGTCTTCTAAGTTCTTCATAACGCGCTCGTTTTCATCGTTGTAATACAGGCGCGTATCTCCGACCAGCTTCTGCATCATGCGCGAATGAACACTTGAATCCAGGACGATCAGGTGATCGCTAGCTTTGACCTCCGCCGGGAGCTTGGAAACCTGATAGGTTTTGAGCCAGATTCCCTCGGACTGTGTCAAGCGACCCAGTTCGGCGGCGAGATA
Source organism: uncultured Myxococcales bacterium (assembly GCA_964437525.1). Taxonomy (GTDB): domain Bacteria; phylum Myxococcota_A; class SURF-8; order SURF-8; family SURF-8; genus JAKQSH01. The sequence goes on from CAYTHG010000426.1 coordinate 2,010, forward strand.
AGCCAGAGCGCTGTAATCCTTGGATGTCGGATTGTCGTTGACGACCAGCGTTGTGTTCTGCAAGTCCTGATACAGGGTGTAGGGATACAGTTCGTATTTCAAAAGCGACAGGTCGGGCATGTACACGTAGTAATGGCGCGGCATGGTCAACTCGGTCTCTTTATGGAGCGAGGCCCACAAGTGACGGTCCGAGACGCGGCCACAGATGAAATAGTTATCCGGGAAAAGGAAAAACTTGACCATCAGCCTGTTGTAGGGCTGCAAGAGGTCTACCGGCAAATCGACCAACAGTTCCGAATGCGACTCGCCCTCGGATACATTGAGGTTTTTGGATTCGATGGAAACGCCGTTCAGACTAACTTCCAAAGATGAGAGCTGCGGCTGAAGCTGTGCGCCGTAAGAATAAACAAGCTTGAGCTTCTGCTTGGCCATGACGGGGTGAGCGTCCGGTTCCATGATGATGTCTATGCCTATTGCAGGAGCCCAGAAACCGCGCACGGTAACGTCTTTAAAGTTTATATCTTCAAGTGTGAAGTCATCGGCCAGCGGGATATGAGTGGCCTTGGTCCGCTCGGCAAGCAGAGGACGCGGATCTACTTTTCTGACCACCAGAGCCTGTCCGGCTATGGACTTTTCGTAGGGCAATTCCGTTATAGCAGCAACGGCCTTGGCTACACCCACAGGCGAATTACCCGACAGAATAAGGATGGGAAGCTCGGGAGCATCCGGGTGATGGGTGAAGATGATTACACCGGACTCGCCTGAGATCTGCGCACCGTCTGGCGTCGTGAATTTGGGAGAAAATCCGGTCTCGGTGAGAAGCGGCAAAGGCAGAGCTTTTTCTTCCGGCAAATCGGCAAACTGCTTGATTGCGGCGTTCTCCTGCGGTGTACCGATCAATACCATGGGGTGCTCGACTTTATCGGGAGCCGTGGTAGAAACCATGTAATCGACTTTGCGCCTGTAATCCAGATAACGCCCAAAGAAAGCCTGGTATCTACCGACTGCATTCAGCGTGCTTTGCGAAGGCAATTCGGGAACCTGCAGGCGGATCTTAGCCTCGCCGTAGCTCATCTTTTCGTAGATGGGATACGGGAAGTAAGCCAGATCGATGTAGGGCAGTTTGCGCTTGTAATTGATAATTATGCTACTGGTACGATGCACCGAAGTCCACAGCGAAGGATCGAAGGGATCTTCACATTCCAACATGTAATGCTGGTGAGCGATCAACTCAAGTACATTGTAGTCGGTCAGAATTTCTTTGGGCAGTTTCAAAGAGTAAGTCGTGCTGGTTGTGTTGGTCTTGTCCAGAGCATGGGTATACAATACCTTGCCGTTAAGCACGAAGACTACCGCCGAAAGATCGGGAATGAGGGTCGGGCTGTGCGAAATAAG
>CAYTHG010000427.1:0-3401 GCA_964437525.1 uncultured Myxococcales bacterium
GCTTCTCTGTGGGCAGCTAAGCGCATGAGGATACCGGGTGTTGCATTGGGTGTCGCTTTGCTGTTGGCCATGTACCCTCTGATGTGGAAAGACCACAACTCCGAAAGTATTCTAGTGGTCTGCCTTTTCTTTTTCTTTCTGGGAAACCATTTTTTCGATTTGTGGATTGAAAAGAGATACAGAGTCGATCTTTTGATAGTTTGTGCCTCTTTCTTGTTCGCAGGTTTTGTGCGTCCGGTCTTCTTATTGTTGATTCCTTTCATTGTCTTTTTACGCATGAAAATGGATGGCATCAAGCGTTTTCGGAATGAATTTTTTAACCCGCTGTTTATCCCTGTGTTCTTGATCGGCGCATTTCACGTATTCTGGATTTTTCTTTTCGCTTTTGCCGAATGGCAACCGAGTGATATCTGGAAACCTTTATCCACGGATCTATTGGGGGTAATGTTGGGGCCGGTGCTGTTTTTCACCCATCTTAATTTGTTTGTCATGCCTCAATATTCACCCGTGATTTATACTGTGTTGTTTGTTTTTGCGCTTGCTAAGGCTGATAATCCTCTGCGAATCAGGTTGCTGTATCTTCTGGCAATGGGGATTGTCTTTTTCAGTTGTTATTTTGTCGATCAGCCGGGACCTTCCAGGACCAGATTGCAAATCCCTGCCCAGTATTTCTTCGTGTTTATCTCCGGCGCGGGTCTATATCTAGCTTATCAATGGTTCAATGAACGGAGATTTTCATTTAGAAAGCGTGTAGCAACAGGGATTGTTGCTGCAATTGCAGTTGTCTTGTCTTTCTCTTTACCCGTGATGACACTCTGGGAGGAAACCAATCCAGATTTGGAGGATGTGGCCTTAAACCAAATTCGAGATCTGCTGCCGGATGAGCCGGTGGTTCTTGCTGCCTACCGTGGATCCTCGGATCAATATCCCGGAGTCTTCTACACCTACCCCGATTACAGTCTGCAAAACCGTAAGAATGAAACTTACCTCTTGAACCTTTACCAATTGCGCAAGTATGGCCAGCAACTCAAGCTGCCGGTTTATTTTTACCTTGGTATGCGCTGTTACCTGCGTTTGCAAGAGACCGGTCCCTATCTCGATTCTTCCGACTGGATCAATCCTGCCTGTCGCGACATTATTAGAGATTTTGAAATGACGCCCGTAAAGACCTGGGAAATGAAGAATATCGAGGACGGCTTTGGCTGGTATCCTCCGAAGCCAACTCTGAAATTGGGTTTGTACATGCTTGGTAAACGTCGTCAACAATCGGCTGCAATAATTCAGGCACCTTGAAAAGTTTTTTTGCGTCTTTTGCTTGCTAAGTTTTGGTCTCTGAAGCTCATCTGCTGCTATAATGGCTGAGTTCGGTAACTTGTCTGTATTTGAGTGCCCATCTGTACCGACAATACATTTCTGTATTTTTATCTGTCTTAAGCGGTTAAATATTCAGGGAGATATCCATAAATTAAGAAAAAGGGGGAGGGAATTATGCAGGATCTTAAAAATAAGATTTATCAAAAACTCCAGATGCCGCAGTTGGTGTCTTTTGCCACGATGACAAAAGAAGGCAAGCCCTGGGTTCGCTATGTCATGGCATGGGCCACGCCGGATCTTGACATTATGCTCTCGACTTCCTTAAGCTCGCGCAAGGTAGAACAGGTTAAAGCCAATCCCGATGTTCATTTCACAGCAGGTGCAATGAATATGGAAGACGTTGAATCCTATCTTCAGATCGAAGGCAAAGCCGAAGTCTCACAGGATGCGGAATTGCTTCAGCGTGTCTGGAACGACAATCTCAAGAGGTATTTCACCGGCCCGGACGACCCCAATTTCTGTATTGTGATTACCAAGCCGACCCGTATCGAATGGTACAGCATGACGGAGATGACACCACTGGTCTGGGAAGCTTAGGAAGCGGTTCGGAGTCGTTTCCAGATTGTTGAAAAAATCAACTCTTTTAAATAAAGCGAAGTGTAAATCCCCGTCACCCCTGCGCAGGCAGGGGTCCACTCCGATGATATTGTTCTGGATTCCCGCCTTCGCGGGAATGACAGGATTGGTGTCTTTTTACTCGGATGATGAAAACTATGCTTTGTCAATAGGCTCTAAGCGGCTTGGAACCGTTTCCTCATTTTTCAGAATTCAGCGCTTGATGTCGAAGACTTCCCAGCCTCCCTCTTCTATGGCTTTGTCCATGGCCGGATGGCCGGTCAGGTAGATAGCTATCAGGCCTTGGCCTCCTTCAAGCGGGATGGCGACGGCGCGGGCGGACTCCGGCAGGTTTTGCGGGTCGAGTACATATCTTCCGAAAGAGTCCAGCTTCTCAGGCAGTTTTACGCCTTGGCGAATGATGAGCGGATGGCCGATTATCAGATTCACTTTTCTTTGTACAAGATAAGCCGCTGGAGCCTGGAAGCAATGACCCCGCTGGCGGTCTACTCTGATACCGTGCATTGGAATCCAGATGTCATTGAGTCCGAGCATGTCAACGCTGGGCAACCCGGAATAGTATGGGATTGCACCGGCAGGCATGACCGCTATCAGGAAATCCGATTCCTTCCCGAAGATTTGTTTCAGGTCTTTGCCCGCTATTTCCCAGCCAACTTCAGGGTCCGAAACATGACTGGACATGGATTCGATTGACTCAATGCCTCTGGTGAATTTAAAGCTCTGTTGGTGATGTAAAAAACCGCAAGCTATGAGTATGGCCAGTGCAATCCAGACTGTCTTTCGATAGCTTGGCAGACTGGCACTCCAAAACAACAGCGTGATAATTAGAGGAATTACAGGTACCAGGAAACGGAACTCCATGAAGTCTCCGCCGACATGGACTATATATGCCAGCCACAGAATAAGGGCAGCGAACAATGGCAAGGTTTGAGTGGCACGTTTCAATACAGCCCTTACGAAACCGACCGCCAGTAAAGCCCACAAGGGCCAGACAAGATAGGAATTGGAGTAGACCCACAAAAATTCGAGACCCTGCCGCCAACGACTGCCGACGCCCATTTTCGCGTAATACGTGTTAGGGATTATGTCGCCGTAATAAACCATCTTCCAGACAAAAAACGTCAGTAAAATCAGGCCGCCCGGCAGCAGCAACCACAAAAGAGATGGGGCTTTTGCCTCGAAGGTTTTCGAGCGCCTGTCACCCAGCAGCAGAACGGCGCAAAGCGGAAAGACAGCCGCCACCGAGTCCAGGCGCGTCAGTACGGCCAATGCTCCCAGAATGGAGACAAAGACAAGCTTTCCGGCGCTTGGGCGGGTGCGGGAGTCGCATACAAAGACCGCCAGCAAGGTTATAAGCAAGCTTTGCAGAGTCGTGTCCAAACCGCTGGTGGCAAAACCCAGAAGAGAAGGATGCACGGCGACAAGTAAGGCAACGAGGCAGACCGCCAGGT
>CAYTHG010000428.1:0-3389 GCA_964437525.1 uncultured Myxococcales bacterium
AGCTCTTTGGGCAGGTGGTAATCGTAATCGGACAATCGATCGTACATAGTTGATTCACTTTCATTTTTCGGGCAACAATCGTATTCGGACGGGAATGAAAGTCAAGCCGGATTAACATAAATGATTGCTAAACGATTTTAGATGGCTTCTATTTGACGCCGAAGATTGATATACTCTCTTTAGCGAAGGAGTATTTTTTAATGAAGCGAATCGTCATTGCGTTTTTTGTTTTGTTTATTTTCTCATACCCGGTTTTTTTGTCGGCGGGAGAAGGGCAGTATGGCGTGCGCCTTGCTGTTTCAGATGATGGAATCTTTCTGCTTTCCATAAAAGAGATTTCAAGCGGAATTCACGTCAGGCAAAAATCTTTGAAGGGCAGGGACGCCTTTTCCTTCGAAGTCCAGAATTCCGATGGCGAGCTTGTCCATTCGGGAGGCTTTGCCGATCCTCGTTTGGTTTCAGCCTTGTTCGGCTCGTCTTTTTTGACTTCAAAAGAAAACCGGAACCCGCATATCAGGCTTGAATCCGGGATAGCATTTGTGCGATTGCCCGAAAGCTCTCTTGGCGGAGAGTTGCAAATTTTTGCCAGAGGGGCAGGGCAGAAGACTGCAAAGGGCAGGATGCTGGCCTCTTTTGGGATTGTTCCCGATGGACAAACCAAAGCCGCCGAGTTCGACAAAGAAACCCTTGAAGACAACGGCCCTGCGGAGAACAGGCTGGACATCGTTGTACTTGGTGATGGCTATACCTTGGAGCAACAGGATGAACTCACACAGAATGCCGAGGATTTCGTGGAGTCTTTTGCGTCCCAGCAGCCCTGGAGCGATTACCGCAAGTTTTTCAACTTCCATCTTGTGCATGTGGTTTCTGCCGAATCCGGCGCCGATCATCCATCGCAGGACAGGTATGTCGATACCGCTTTAGATTCCACATTCGATTATATGGGGCTGGAGCGTCTGCTGGTCAGCGATTTCGAAAAGACGATAGAAGCCGCCGATACGGTCGATGGCTGGGACTACATCTTTGTGCTTGTCAACGACTACACCTACGGCGGCAGCGGAACCGCCGGTTACATGGCGGTTACTTCCCTTAATCAGTATGCGCCGGAAATTGTCGTGCATGAGTCCGGGCATATGGTGGCGGGATTGGCGGATGAATACGAAGATCCCTGGGACGGATTCGAACCTGCAGAAGACGAGCCCAATATAACAACGGACAGCAACCCGGAAAACTTGAAGTGGAGTGTCTGGGTTGGCGAAAACATTCCCTTGCCCACACCCGAGGCGGCGAAATATGAAAGCGCGATCGGCATGTTCGAGGGAGCCCGCTATCAGGCGCAGGATATTTATCGGCCTAAAATGAATTGCAAAATGCGTGAGTTGGGGCAGCCGTTTTGTGAGGTATGCCGTGAGGCTTTGATAGAGGCTTTATACGAAAATATTTCTCCATGCGATAGTGTCGGTGGCGATATAGCATTGTATCCGGGCGATGAGTATATTTTGCAACTGGATCTTTTAGAGACCGCTGCTGATTCGATATCTGTTGAATGGTATCTAGATGATGAAATCTTGTCCAAGCGAGATGACAAGCTGGTTGTTAATGCCGATGAGCTTGGAATGGGCAGTTACGTTATTACGGCTCATGTTCAGGATATAAATCCCATGCTTAAAAGAGAAGGTGCGCTTTTAGCTGCCGGCGAGACCATCGTCTGGAATGTCCTTGTGCAGGAGGAAGGCACATCCGATGGAGATGAAACAGAAAGCGATATGGAAACAGACGCTCATGAAGACGGCGATCTTGAAGAGATAGATGGCGATATCGATAGCGATCAAGCAGAGCTTGAAGCTTCCGACAGCGGATCGGGCGATGGTACTGGAGATGATGGATGTTCAACGATTTCGGGACTTAGTCCCTTTGCTGCATTTTGTTTGTTGATCTTCGGATTGGTGGCGATTTTGAGAAGAATTGCTAACTGTACTTGCAAGAACGTCTAAGCGGGATTATAGTTCGCTTGTTGTAAAACATGTCTGAAAGGAGCGAGCCTTGAAGCTTGAAAAAATATTGTTAGTAGTGATAGCCAGCCTGTTTTTTATGAACGCATGTGGCAGCGATACCGATTCGGGTAAAGGCGAGCAGGAGCTTTGCATGGATTATTGTGCCGCTCAGGTAGAATGCCGCAGCACTTACGGCGAGGATTATCTGGCGGATTGTCAGGCGACTTGCGAAGCCGAAGAGTATGACAACTCCGATCTGGACATCAGCACTTCGCTTATTCGTTGCGGGCGTTTTCAAAACAACTGTGATGACTTCATTCTGTGCTACAACAACGGCGGATCTTTGACCGACGATATTTACGGCTATCAGGAGCAGTAATGCCTATATATGAGTATCGTTGCAAGAAATGCGGAAAGATCATCGAGGTCTTGCAATCGAACTCGATACCACGCCAGCGTTGCGGAGAAGAATGTCTTGCCGAAGGGAAGCCCGGAGATGGGGAGTTGCAACGAGTCTTTTCCGCTCCGGCATTGCCTAAGGCTTCTTATCAGGGCGACAAGGTAGACTACGACAAAGCAGCTAAAAAAGGCTTGACTACCTACAAGCGTTCTGAAAAAGGCGTTTATGAAAAAGTAGCAGGCAAGTCCGGTCCGCAGGTGCTCAAAGACAATGGCGGTCAGTAAGTCCTTACTGGTCGGGAATAATCGAAAACAAAGATGAACGAGAATTAAAGCTGGTCAATCCATTTCTGGATTTTGTCTTTGAACAGTTCTTTTAGGCGTATGGTGCGCCGGTCTTCCGCATCCGGGCGTCTGCCTATCATTATTTCGTAGATCTGATCCACATCGTGGGAGGAGATTTCTTCTCCGGCCTGGTCAGCCACTTCCATGAGGGTGGTACAGAGATCTATCGGAAGTCGGTCGGTGGTGCTTGTCAGGTTGGGATCGCCCGATATTTCGCAGCCTCCGGCTAAAAGGCGGTCCAAGTCTGCCACGACATCGTCGAAATTGAAATCAACGCCATCTTCGATTTTCTTGTTGACCTCTTCCAGATCGGATTGCACCTTTGGCTCATGCTTTGAGGGTGCGGTTTTTTCCTCTGCCTGTATTTCCGGTAGTGTTGCCTCTTCAGGTTGTTCCAATTCCTCGAAGCTGAACTCGTCGCTGAAATTGATATCTATTGCGCCGGTTGCTGCGGCATCTATTTTTTGAGAAGTAGAGGGTGGCGATTCGAAAGTGGGGGCTGGCGGAATGGCGTCTCCGAAGTCGAATTCGAACTCGTCTTCAAGGCTGCCGTTCTTTTTGTCCGAGCTTTCTTCTGTTTTGCTTGTTTTGGGGCTCTCTTCTAAGGAATCCAGATCGAAATCGATAGTATCGAAGTCTTCCATTAAACTG
>CAYTHG010000429.1:0-3389 GCA_964437525.1 uncultured Myxococcales bacterium
TCGACTACATCGCCTTCGTAGAAATTGACAACATCAAAGGGATCTTCATCCTTCTCTATCAGGAGATCTTTTGAACCCTCGGAACCACGCATGAACCAGTTCAGGAATGCAGTGGCGTAGTAGTTGATTGTCTGCTGACCTTTTTCAAAGGACACATTCTCGTCACCGCAACCGTCGCTCAAGGCGTCTTCTGCGTTTGAACCGAGATCAAGCTCGTCTGCCAATTGCAACAAGTCAAGCTTGCAGATGTCGGAGAATGTATAGTGTCCGCCGCCTTCAAGTTCATACATATAGCGAATCTCATTGTCCATCATGTCCTTGTAATCGCAGTACATCTGGCACCAGGGCAGAGTTCTGTCGTCGGTACCGCCCATAATCATGGTAGGAACCGGATAATCATGGGAACATCCACCAATGTACATACCGATACCAATCACGGGTGAATGCGGTACGCTGACTTTGAATCGATCATCCTTGCAGGGAGTTATTACCGAGGTCAATCCACCCAGGGAGTGACCGGATACGCCGACCATATCGAGATTCATTGTATCGTGGAAGAAATCTTCCGAGTCGTTGTTGAACTCGGTTACTCTGTCCAGAACGAAACTCAAGTCCTCAGGACGCTTTGCACCGGAAACTGCGGTATCATCGCCGGAGAAACCGTCTCTCAGCAAGTCCCACATTACATTGTCTTCGTGATCACTTGAAACGACGATGTATCCGTGAGAAGCGAGGTGGATAGTGTAAAACACCGACTGCCAACGTATGCCGTTTGCGCCGTGAGAGAAGAACAGCACCGGATAAGGAGCGTGAGATCTATCGATTTCGCCATCACGAACATGATCCACAGGTATCGGCTCTATGGAAGATTTTTTCAACGCGTCTACTACGTCTGTAGGCAAAGTTCCGATATCTATGCCCTCTTGAGCCAAGTCGATAGCCTCGAAGGGGCCGTCTTTGTATTTTTGAGTAAGCGGATACCATATATCCGTGCGCAGCCAACGACCTTTACCGGTTTCTTCGTTGGGACGAGAATCATCGTAGAAATCGAAAGTTTTTACACCAACGGGGAAGGGTCCGCGCAACATGGGATCTGGAACCACGCCAGGACCGGCAGGCTCGAAAGGCAAAACTTCGACTACAGGCTCTTCCTCTAATTCAACATCGCCGTCTTCGGCTTTGTCAGTGTCACCGTCTTCGGCAACATCGCCGTCTTCAGCTTTGTCGGTATCACCGTCTTCAGAAGTATCGCCGTCTTCGGCTTTGTCGGAATCACCATCAACAGCCTCTTCGCTGTCATCGCTACCGCAGGCATAAAAGGCTAAGGTGGCCAGTATCAGCAAAACAGCAAACATTCCCAGTCTCACACGAACACCTGTTGCAGATCTCATTTCTATACCTCCAGGTTAAAAACCAGCAATCCACCATGTATATGGCTAAGAGCTTAACAGCTTTATGTTTCTTTCATTCCTATAACAATCTCCCCGACAGGTCAAGAAACAAAAAAGGGCCCCAAACGACCTTTATGCTGGAGAAGCTAAGTAGGATGGACAATTGTCTTGCCCATCTTTTTGTTTCGGCGTGATTTTGCAAGGATGGGCATGACAAATACCCATCCTGCCTGAACTTCACTATCATCCTGAGCGTAGTGAAGGATCTGTTTATATTGCAAAAGATTCTTCGCCTGCGGCTCAGAATGACGACATCCTGTCTTCCTGTTGGAGCAGCGAGTAGGTCGGGCAAATTTCTTGCCCGACACAAATCGGAAATTGTCGGGTCAGATACCCGACAGAAACCAAAGGTTCAGGTCGGGAGACCTGAACCAACTGAGAGCATTAGAAAGAAATATTCAGGAGCAGGCAAGGATGCCTGCTCCAACAGGGGGGCAGGAACTGCCCAGTCAAAGATAGAAACAAAAAAAGGGGCTCCAAACGGAGCCCCTTTTCTATAAGCATAATCCAGGTTCGGCTTACAAACCACCCTGACAGGAACTGCAACCTTCGGCATCGCCCCACCAGTCGGCTACATCGCCTTCATAGAAGTTAACCGGATCGAAAGGATCTTCTTCTTTATCGATCAACAGGTCTTTGGAACCTTCGGAACCGCGCATGAACCAGTTAAGGAATGCGGTCGCGTAGTAGTTAATGCTCTGCTGAGCTTTTTGGTAGGGTACATTGTCTTCACCACAACCATCACTCAAAGCCTCTTCGGCAATGTTGCCAAAGTCTATTGCGCCACCCAACTGCAACAGATCAAGTCTGCAAATATCGGAGAATGTATAGTGTCCGCCACCTTCAAGTTCGTACATGTAGCGAATTTCATTGTCCATCATGTCCTTGTAATCGCAGTACATCTGGCACCAAGGCAAGGTTTTGTCGTCAGTACCGCCCATAATCATGGTAGGTACAGGATAATCATGAGAACATCCGCCAATAAACATACCAACACCAATCACGGGTGAATGAGGCACGCTGACCTTGAAGCGATCATCCTGGCAGGGGGTTATTACCGAGGTCAATCCTCCCAAGGAATGACCGGATACGCCGACCATATCGAGGTTCATTGTATCGTGGAAGAAATCTTCCGAGTCGTTGTTGAACTCGGTTATTTCATCCAACACAAAACTCAAGTCTGCAGGACGCTTGGCCGCGGAAACCGCTGTAGCATCACTAGCGAAACCATCTTTGAGCAAGTCCCAGAGGAGATTGCCTTCGTGGTCACTTGAAACAACGATATAGCCATGGGATGCCAAATGAATCGTGTAGAAAACCGACTGCCAACGGATACCGTTAGCGCCGTGAGAGAAGAACAGCACCGGATAAGGACCGTGAGAACGATCCATCTCGGCGTCACGAATCTGATCGACTACTATCGGGTCAATGGAAGAATCCCGCAGAGCTTGAACGATATCTTCCGGCAGTGTACCGACTTCAATACCTTCTTTCGCAAAATCAATCTCTTCGAAAGGTCCGTCTTTGTACTTCTGGGTAGTCGGATACCAGATGTCCGTGCGCAACCAACGGCCTTTGCCGGTAGCTTCGTTAGGACGAGAGTCATCATAGAAATCGAAAGTCTTTACGCCTACCGGGAACGGTCCGGGCAGCATGGGATCGGGAACCACACCGGGACCGGCGGGTTCAAAAGGCAAATTTTCGACAACAGGCTCTTCCTCTACATCGCCGTCTTCGGCTTTGTCAGTGTCGCCATCTTCGGTCTTGTCGGTATCACCATCTTCGGCTTTGTCGGTATCACCATCTTCGGTCTTGTCGGTATCGCCATCAACCGCCTCTTCACTGTCATCGCTACCGCAGGCATAAAACGCCAAGGTAGCCAATATCAGCAAAACAGCAAACATTCCCAGTCTCACACGAACACCTGTTGCAGATCTC
>CAYTHG010000430.1:0-3388 GCA_964437525.1 uncultured Myxococcales bacterium
CAAATGTATCGCAGCCTCCGACAATACCGCCGAAGCCATGCTCGACAGCTTCGCCGCCGGACACCTCCTCCCCGTATTTGAGGTTATAACAGGGGCAGAGCTGTGCTTCCTGGCACTGGTTGTACAAGTACGGCTCTGCCACATCGAGAGCTGCTTTCAGGCTCGCAGGCTGGAGCAACTGGTGATTGCTCTGACAACCGAAACTCATCATCATTGTGGCGAAAAAGGCCATGAGCATTAGAAACGACAGCAATGTATGCTTCATCTCATCCTCGCTTTCTATTTGCCCGGACGTTTGCCGGGCAGGTTAATGGAAGGGTTTGAGTTTTTGCCCTCATCGGCGATGGCCGTCGAGGAGCTTTTTTTACCGGCTACAATCTTGCCGACAACGTCGGCTGTGCCGATCGCGCCCAGCACGGCATACACCGGCCAGCCCACAGGAGTGGCGGTAAATGCCAGCGCCAGTATTCCGACGACAGCCATACTGCCGACCGGCAGCTTTAACATTGCGGGGAGCAGGCTCCCCAGCTTCTGGAGATTTCGAGCGTTCATTGGTCACGCCTCCTTTGCGATTTTGGGCAGCTCGTAGAAATCGAGATGCCAGTCATTGAGATCCGTCAAATGATTTACTATGCGGTGCTTGCGATAACGACGTATCAGCGCCTGCATATCGAGCATCGGGCAGCCCTTGTTTGGGTTGAAATGGTTGTGCCCGACAACTTTCAATTCCGGGAGCAGATCAAACCAGCGATCCAGCTCGGCAAACAGGCTGCGCTCTTGAGATTCTGTCAACCATTTATCAAATACAGAATGGCCTTGCAGATCGCGGCCGCCGATCAGGCACCAGCCGATCGAGTTTGCATTGTGGCCACGAACGTGAGCGCCGCGCATATTGACATCGCGACCCGGCTCGACAAGCCCGTCGACCTCAGCGCAATAGCGCGAGAGAGAATGGCGGTATCCATTACAGAAGACTTTGTGGTAGCCACAGCCGCGCCAGCCTCGCGCTTTGTGCCATTTGTCGATTGTGAACTCGTCTCCAAATCCGGAGTCCGAGCAATGCAGCGCGAGGTATTCGATACGGCGATGCAAAAGGCGTCTGCCATCGAGCGCCTTGCGCACAGTGCGCTTAATGCCTTTGCCTATGCCCTTTAACACCTTCATTTGCCGCCTCCTATGGCTTTGAGATTACTTTTGGTAATCCTGTGCGCTTCGCACATATCGCGGCGCACGTAGGTATTGTCAGCGCGATCGCGCTCGTCATCGATACGCTTGTGTATTTTGCCGATCGAGTTATCGATCCGGACGAACCACGCCCGCAAGAGAAATCCCAGCAGGCCGATCATGATGATCAGCAACGCAGGCGTTGCATATTCCGAACTGCTCTGGCTGTGCTCCAAGGCTTTAGCTACGGCGGTCGCGACCGCCTCGACATCTTTAGGGCTCATGGCTCTACTCCATGCTCTTATCGGTTTTGTACTCAATGTCTACGTCGTAGACCAGCTCATTGCTGGCCGACGCCAGCAATTCTATGCGCACCCAGTACGTGCAATTTGCCAGCACTGTATGGTTGAGCGGATATGTATACACTCGCTCGTAGCTAGAAAATTCATTTGTCCAGTAACTGTCTCCACCGCTGTCTTCGAGCGTTGTGGAGGAGCCTTCCGTGGATTGTTTAAACACCATGAACTTGATTCGTTCTGCCGCAGAGCAATCCACACCGACGGTCACCTTGTGCAACTGCGATCCGGGCGGCAGGATGACAGGGAAAACAATAGTGGCACCTTCTGCTGCGGCGTAAATAAAGCGTGATGTGGTCTCGTCGTATGTCCAAGTGCCATTTGCCACATTTGCCGACGCTGCCGGCAACATGCGATGTAGTGTCTGAAGCTCCGAGAGCTTGATGCTGACCGCGTTCAATTCACCGACATATGCAAACTGCCAGCGATTATCGCCGCTCCCCAGTGAGCGGTTCAGGTTGGCATCCGGGATCATGTTGGACTTGATCTCGCCGACAGACAGCGATGTCAATACCAGATTTGCCAGCGTCGCAAAGGCATCGTCGGCATCGAACTGGTAACTGCGTGTCCAATTATCCATCTCCCACGGCACGCCGCCGATCTCGGAACCGGCCTTGATGTACACGCCCATCTGACCGCGACGCAAGAGCAGCATGGATGATTCCTGATTGACAACGTCCTTCGAGAATTCTCCGCTTGCGCCGTCATACGCGGCGTTGACAGTCAGCATCAAACCGCCGTCATAAGCGTAAGCGCGATGCTGCACGTCATCCGTTGCGGATTTGGGAGTAATCCACAATCTCCCCAGATCAGCGCTCTGGAACTGTATGTCCTGCAATGTTGTTGTGTTTAATACATGACTGACTCCGAAAGACGCAGCCCCCCAGTACGGCCAGGGATCGGACGAGGAGTCTTTAGCATAAACACTCCAGTTGCAGATACCCATTTCTATCGCAGTGGAGCGACCGGCACCGGTCGCATCCGGATACCACTTGCTCTCACCGGCATCCCATCTGGCGTTGTGCGTTATCCATATCTCGCCGAATGTCGTATCGACATACATGCGCTGGTAATAATAGGGCGCTTCGTCAGGCAAGCCGTTGGGAGTCTGCCAGCACAGATAAAGACCGCCACCCGCAGTGGCGGTGTGCTCGATTGTTTCGTGCTTGCCAGTCGACGTGTCGTGCTCGACACCAAACGTCGAATCCTTGACGTACCCGCTGATGCCGCTGGCGCTCAGCAGAAAGATCGGATCGCCCCAGTCGGCATATGCGACTTCCGCACCCGTTTCAACGGTTCCGGCTGGAATCATCCAGATTCCTATCGCTCCGGACTCGACCAGATACTCCGCAAACATGGCAGGAGCAGATCCGTCAATGATCGTGCGCTTATATGCGCCTGTAACCTCTGCATTCTTGCACATCAGTGGCGCGTGGATCTCCGTGGTCTCCTCCCATTCTGAAGCGGCCGCAGGAAGAACGCACTCAGCGATCGCAATGGCATCTTCAGTGCAGTCGGGTGTTGCCGGTTCTGCCGCCGGAGTCCCGGCGATCACTTCAAACCTCGCAGACGGCGCGGGCGAGGTGGCTTCGTACTCAGAGCGACAGATAACCAGATCGCGCCTCGGGTTGTCCGGATCGGCATCCGGGATCGAAAGCGACTGCGGAGCCGTCTCCTCGATGCGTATCCCCTCGCGAGTAAACAACACTCCGGCAGACAATGTGCCGTCGTCAGACAGCATAAAGCCCTGTACAACACCGACAGGTACAGCGCCCAGCATCATATCCGCCAGCAGTTTAGGATCGTTGGGCATGTTGAAATACGGAACCTTGCTCTGCGCCATGATTAATCTCCTGTGTGACTCCAGC
>CAYTHG010000431.1:0-3386 GCA_964437525.1 uncultured Myxococcales bacterium
CGGTGACACTTCTTGTCAGGGCGCTACTTGGTTCAAGTGTTCGGCAAGCGGTGTGGGCTGGTTGTCCGAGGATTGCAGCTTGAGCGGCCAGACCTGCGACCAGATCAGCGGATGCATCGATTCCGGCGCGGGAGCCGATAACGGCGGTGGATGTGCATCAACAGGAGAGGCTGCTTCGGCCTTGATGATGATACTGGCACTGGTTATTGTTTTCAGAAGAAAGTCTGCATTCTAGGGGTTGGTACATAGGGAATAAGCTTTTCGGAGCTTTAAAAATTTAAATATTATTTGGGTGCTTTTTATCTCTTGTGAACCAAGGGGAAACTGTTTGCCTGTGAGGTGATTATGAAAAAGGCTTTTCTTATAGCTTTGTGCTGTGCGGCTTTGTGCATATTTGCAAGTGGTGTATTTGCTCAGAACAAAGGCGATTTGTCGGCAAAACAGGACAAGGACAAGGGTAAAATAACCCAGTCTCTGGAAGAAGTCGCAAGCGGTCTGGATGCTTCACTGCGTAGCGAAGGTTACGAGGGTGTGCGCCTGGCGGTGATGGCTTTTGCCGAAAACGGAAAGCTGGCTCGCGAAAAAGAATTGGGCGCGGCGGTACAGGCCGAGCTTCATTCGAAGCTTTCTAAAAAAGGCTGGCAGATGGTCGAGCGGGCGCGTCTGGCCGATATCCTGAAAGAAATCGAGTTGGCGCAGACGGGTATTTTAGAAGACGCCAAAGCTGCCGAAGTGGCAGAGCTTGCCGGTGCCGATGTCTTGATTATAGGTTCCGTCAGCGAAGTTGGCGACCGCTATCTCATCAATGCCCGCGCCGTAAGCCAGAAGAATGCAACTACCATCGCCAGCGAACAGGTCGAAGTTTCCTCTGCATATTTGATAGCGCTTTCATCCGAAGCCGTTGTATTGCGCACTCGCTGGGATTCCACCTACCGTTCTATGGTCGCTCCCGGCTGGGGGCAGTTTTACAACGAGCAGCCGGTCAAAGGCGGCGTGTTTGTCGGTTTGGAAGTCTTAACCATCGCCGCTGTTCTGGGCTTGCATTTCGGGGGAGAAAAAGTCGCCGACGATTATAATAATCTTGGTCCCGATTCTAGCCAGAAGACCTTCGATGACAAACGCCGACTCAAAGAAAGGCTGCACGACTGGCGCAACTATATGATTGGTGCGGTTGTGGGAGTTTGGGCCGTCAATGTGATAGATGCCGCTGTGAACGGCAAGACATACAAAAGAACGGAACTTGGTGTTGTCGGTTCGGGTGGTGGAGAAATTTCCCCTGCTGTACTGGCCATGCCGGACGAAGAACCTGTGCCCGGTTTTAGCCTTAGCCTTGAATTTTAGACTGTCACGTTCACGGAACGTTGGAGGATAGATATGAATAAGCGCTTTGAATTCTCTTCGATCTTGAAAGCTTTTGCTTTTCTGTTGAGCCTTTGGGCTTTGCTGTTGCTTGGTGCCTGCGACACGGGACTGGATCCGACAAACCCTTATGACGACGAAACACCAGCCGAAGATCAAGCCAAGTCCACGGTCAAAGGATTTGTTCTTTTAGAAGGACAGGCCGCCGGTTCTCAAGATGGCGTGACTGTCACCCTTGAAGGAGTGGGGCAGACCTTGACCACTACCAGTACCGAGGACGGAGCTTTCGAGTTTGCCGCATCGGTGGTGCCGGGGCGGGTCGAATTGAGATTCGTTTTACAAAGCTATGAAAACGGCAGCATCGGTCCCATAAGCGTAGATGTCAGCGAAACGCTTGACTTGCCGGAACTTCGTTTGCTCTTCAAGAGGGCGCAGTTGTCGGGTGAGGTCACCATTGAAGGCATAGATAACGAGGGTGTCGAGATTTCCGATTATTCCGGCGTGACGATCATGCTGCGGCGCAAGGCTAAAAGCGCGACTGCAAAACTGATGGAAGATGCGGAAGGCGAGGGCGCTTCTCAATTGCAGGAAAGCTATTCAGCCATAAGCGACAGCGACGGAACTTATTTCCTCGGCGGTATTCCCTTTGGAGAATACCGTATGACCGCAGCCAGAGACGGCTATGTCGGTGAAGGCGCGGATATAAACGTCGGAGAAGATTTAGTCAGCGCTCCCTTGATTACGCTCTATTCATCCATTGGAGCATTGAAGATAGCCGATGGTGCGGAGTACACGAGAGTTAAGACTGTGCCTGTAGTCTTGCAGGCTTCCGGCAATATAGCCATCTGGAAAATCTCTGAGGAGAGAGAGTTCTCGGATGAAACCACGATAAGCGGAGAGTTCGGGCAGGACGTGGAAGCCAAGATCGTCGAGACAGATTTCACTTTGAGCGATGGCGATGGCTGGAAGAACCTTTACGCCATGTATATCACGCAGAGCGGCGTTGAGTCGGAAATCTCCAAAGACCTTATCATTCTCGATACCACTCCACCCGAAAACGGTTCTGTGCAAATTGCCGCTGGGGATAAGTACTTGACAGATGAAGTCGTGGAGCTTTCGCTGCAAGCCGCCGACAAGTATTCTGGCGTTGTCGGAATGCGCGTCAGTCTTGATGGTGAGATGGACGATGAGACTGTTGTGGATTATGCCCTTTCAACGACAGTTACTTTACCCGTACCCGAAAACGGCGACGGTGTTGAATTGGAGGTGGCGGTAGCTTTTGTAGATGGAGCCGGAAACGGATCCGAAACCGTGACGGACACGATACTGTTCGACAATACGCCTCCGCAAATGGGCGCAAACGCCATGCTGATAGATAACGGCTCCAGCATTACCCCTTCGACTTCTGTCGAATTGTATTTTGATGTGGTCGGCGCAAGCCACATGAAAATTTCCAACGACTCCGGTCTGGGTGAGGCGACGTGGCAGGACTATCAAGAATATGTTTCTCGATGGACTCTGGCTAATTCCGATGTGGAAGAGGAAAAGACCGTATATGCATCCTTTAAGGACGAGGCAGGAAACGAGACTGCGATAATCAACGACAGTATTGTCTTCAATTCCAAGGGCTCCATTATGGGCGTGTTCACTTCTATTCCTCCCGATCTGCCAAACGTTTATGATGGTTTTACATTCAGCCTCGACGGGCAACAGATAGGCTCGGCCTTCGGGCAGGTTAGTGTCAATTCCGAAACAAGCGCCTTCGAGCTGTCGGAAATTCCCCACGGTTATTATTATGGTTTACGGATTTCCAACGAAAATTTTGCAACCATAGATATCGGGCCTTTGCAGGTCGAAGCCGGGAAAGCCACGGATCTTGGGGAGATCAGTTGCATCTATTTACTCGGAGATATTGCCGGTTCTCTAAGTGTCGAAGAAGGCGATTACTCTGGCATCAGCTTCTTCCTTGATGGCGAGTTGGTCCCGAATGTCACTATCGACGAGCAGGGAACATTTGAACTTGAAGA
>CAYTHG010000432.1:0-1675 GCA_964437525.1 uncultured Myxococcales bacterium
GATAAACCTGGTTTCACAACCTACTTGCCGCCGCCGGGGTGGGCATGTTCGTCCCGGCATCTCTACCGGCCCGGGAAAAGGGCCAGGACGGCAGAGGCACTCTCTGGAGAAAATACGTCCCCAGACTCTAGCTTTCCGCTTGGGTCATTGCAAGGTTCGCCGTCCCGGGAACAACGGAAGCCGTTGTTGTTGTTCGTGTTGTCGGGGTTGTTGTTGTTGCGATTCGAAGAGCGCAGGTTCCTGTCGTTGTTGTTGTTCCAGGAGCCGCCGCGCAAAACACGATTGGAGATTGGCCCTTCCCCCATATCCATTTCAAAGATCAAACAAAGGTAAACGATGGAATCATCTGCTTTCTCAATTCGTAACTGTCGGCATAGGATGCATGAGCGATCCATGATCCGATGGACTGGCGCACGCGCTGCAACGGTATTTTACGTTCGGCGTATTCCTGTTGAAGTTTTTTCATTCTGGCTTTGAAGCGTTTGGTATTTTCCTTGCGGACACGCACGCGGTCCGGCAGGTGGCGAAATCCTAAGAACTCCACGCCCTCTTTTGCCGTGTAGATGCGGCTCTTGCCAGGATGCAGGGACAATCGCAACCCGGCCAGATATTCTTTCATGGCCGCCAGGGTGTCATTGAGCTTTGTTTTGTCGTTGGCGAACACGCACCAATCGTCAACATATCTCAGATACTGCCCGACTTGCAGATCTTCCTTTAACCAATGATCGAAGCCATCCAGATAGGCGTTGGCGAAGAATTGGCTGGTCAGATTGCCAACCGGGATGCCTCGTCTTCGTAAGGCGGAAGTCATCAGGTCGTCTCCGGGATAATAGAAAGTCGGAGCTATTTTGTTAAAGTCCCGCGAGGCGATAATTTTGCCGAGCAGCCACAGCGCATCGTTGTCGCCGATTTTTCGTTCCAGCTTCTCCATCAGGATTTCATGATCCATGCTCTGGAAGTATTTGCGGATATCGCATTTGAGCACGTACTTATAACGTTTGAAGAACTCCCGGAAGCGAAACAGAGCCTTGTGCGTGCCTTTTCCTTTGCGGCAGGCGTAGGAATCGAAGATGAAAGCTTTGTCAAGAGGTGGCTCGATGATATTTATTATGGCATGATGCAATACCCTGTCACTATAGGGTGCGGCAGAGATAAGGCGCTTTTTCGAGTCGGCGATAATGAAGTCCTTGTATGGTCCCGGCTCGTAGGTCTTGTTTTTCAGTTCATCTTGTAGATGTAAAAGATTATGCTCCAGGTCGAAATTAAAGGCCAGTGTGCTTTCTCGATATCTCTTGCCTTTCTGAGCCTTTCTCGCAGATATGAGAAGATTCTGGAAGTCCATGATTTGCGGGTAGATGTGTTTCAGTCGTTTGGCCATGGTTATCTTCTCGCTGCCTGTTTTCGCCAACCGCCGATCTGGCGACCCAACTCGTCAACCATCTTTGCGAGATAAGCGGATCCCTTGTTCGTTAATGCACCAAGCTCGTTGGAGAGCCGTAACAAGCGCCGCAAACGCTCCAATTTAAGATTGGCCTCATCCAGAAGCCGCACCTTATTTCTCGTATAAGATGCCTGGATCAGCAATTCAAGTATGTCCAAAGTATGATCTACGATTCGTTCGCCCAGGCTGAATTTGTAGTTCCTTGGAAACTTTGCCACACGGGGTAAAAGCTCT
>CAYTHG010000432.1:1685-3384 GCA_964437525.1 uncultured Myxococcales bacterium
GCCAAGTCATGTGCTTTTTGTACTGCCGGAAGCTGGGAATTCATTATATAAGGTTGCCCTTGAAAAAGTAATCGCAAGTCGCTTCGCGACACCAGAGAGGGGAAACCCCTCTCTGGACTCTCCCCAAAAGGGTAAAAGGGAAAAAGCGCTCAAGTGAAATTCAGTCCCGGGAACAACGGAAGCCGTGGCTGCCGTACGTGTGGTCGGGGATGTAGTTGAAGCGATACGAAGAGCGCAGGACCCAGTCGAGGCTGCCGCTCCAGGAGCCGCCGCGCAAAACACGAAAGGAGGAACATTGTTCGTCTTGCCAAACACTGCCATCCGACGGAGCGCCGTCGTAGTCGCCGTGATAACAATCCTCCACCCATTCCCACACGCCGCCCAGCATGTCGTACAGACCGAAATCGTTCGGGTCGTACTGCCCCACCGGGCAGGTGTCACTTTTATACCAACACGCAATGTCGTCCAGGCAGCTATAATCGTCGCCACAGTAGTATTTCGTCGTCGTTCCCGCTCTAGCTGCGTACTCCCATTCCGCCTCGCTGGGCAAACGACCGCCCGTCGCCTCGCAAAACGCCTTCGCCCCGTACCACTTCACTTCCACCACAGGATGGTTCTCGTAGCCCCCGGTCGCCGACCAGGAACCGCCCGATTCGCTCAAACGCAAATCCTCATCCTCCGCATCCACACAGGGATAATCCGAGCAGTTGTTGTTCCCACGGTCGTTCAGAAACGCCGCATACTGTGCGTTCGTCACTTCGTATTTCGTCATCTTGAAACCGGGCACGTTTACGCTATGGCGCGGTTCCTCATCGTCATCACATTGATCGTCGTTTGGCGAGCAGCCCATTTCGAACGAACCGCCCGGAATCGACACCCATGTCAGGCCGTGATCGTCCGTCGTGTCGCCATCGACTGCGTCTCCGTCCGTTATATCCCCGTCGATAACATCACCGTCCGTCGTGTCGCCATCGACTGCGTCTCCGTCCGTTATATCCCCGTCGATAACATCACCGTCTGTCGTACCTTCGTCTTGCACACACTTCAAATCCATACACTTCAATCCGCTTTCGCAATCATCGGTCTTCGTGCAGCTTTCGTTTAAGCCGCTTTTTCCTGCTCCTTCATCGCCATCGTCACCACCGCAGGATACTGTCAAGCCAAGCATCATCAACGTCGCTAAAATCATTGCCATTCTTCGTTTCATTAGAAAACTCCTTCTTCTATATGTTACGGGTCATTTATGTTGCTTTATCATTCAATAGTGCTGATTACCACATTGGCAAGACTTTTGCAAAAAAAAACGGTTTCGTTGGAGAAATCTGGAAGGAAGCTATCTACCTGAATTTCATAGACTATTGGTTCCCCATCACCTTCTCAACCTCCTGCGGGTCGAGATCGGCGAGTTTCAGAATTTTGCGTAGCTTGGAGATATCTCTGCCCAACAGATCCGCCAGATCAACAATCGACTTCACTTGACCAGTTTCAAACAGTTTCATCCAACGGTGAGCAAGGGAAATGTTTAACGGTGTGCAGGCGGCGGTCTGGTCGTCATTGGGTACATGAACCGGCTGCCAGGGCTTGTTTCCAGCCAATAATATCTGCTTTTGGGGGCGGTATGTTTCCAATACCAGCGGTATGATCACTGACGTTTCTGCGGTATTCCCGGTGGCATTTTCAGCAGCATTTCTACTGGTTT
>CAYTHG010000433.1:0-3369 GCA_964437525.1 uncultured Myxococcales bacterium
CAAAATCATGACATTCGTATTTTGATATCAGTTCTTGAATCGAAAGATCATTCAGGATTTCGATGTGTGCACGGTGTGGTTGTTGATAACGAATATCTTTAATCAGCTTCACTTTTTCTAATACATCGCGGCTTTGATCTCTTTTGTGCAATCGTCGATCAATGACGGAGAAAGTCAGAGTATCATTATGTTTGATTAGAATCATAGCAGGCATATTGAAGAGCAGATTGATTTCTCTTGTGATATCTGCCAAATGAGTTCGCGTGTAGTGACCCTTCTTTAGTTCCAGTGCAAAAAACAAATAGGAATTGTAATTCCGCCCGTTGAAACCAGATTTAAAGTCTAGGCTAATTTGTCCCCCGGCACTTTGTATTTCCTCATCAGTAAGCTGAAATAAGAAGTCAACGGATTGCCAATGATCAAATAGAGCTTTGTCCTTGCGAAAAGTACGCTCACGCTTGTCGAATCTGGAAAGAAAGGCTTCAGGTGTATTGTCAAGATCAAGCGTCTTTTCACTTTGGTAACCAAGGATGGTCAGTAAACCAATTGAGGCACTGCACAAGTCCGGCTTTGAAAAGTCCCCAAGTGCTTTTTCAATTTTTTGTCGAGTGTCTATGCTCATTGTAAATCAGCTTTCCCTGGATTTATCACCAACCATGTTATCAATTCAAAATCTGATGACTCTGTCGCTTGCTCCTGTTTATCAGGGATTACAAAATCCCGCCCAGACTGTAGTCCGGCAACGGTTCGTTTCTGAAATGTGTGGGCAATCGAAGCAACGGCCTTAGCAAGCAAGTTGCTATATTTATCCATCTTTTCACCGTTCTCCGTCTGATGGTCAAACAAATCGCAAAGTATCTGGTACGGTGCTGTCTTGCCTGCACAGAGCTTCTGGAACATAGAAAGAACGTTCTTTGACTGAGTAAAAGTAAAGCGAACAGTACCATCATCGCGAATATAGAGCAGGTAATATCTCCCCAGAGGATTTACATTGGAGGATTGTTTCTCTTGTGGAGGGTTCTTTTGACGCAAGCAGAATATCACACCTGATTTCACAATTTCGTGCCAGTTTTTATCAAATAATTCAGCATTTTTCAATTCATCCAGCGTTGGTGTAATCGCATAAAGCCCCATTGGAGCTTCCTCCAGTTGTTTGCGGTTGCTGTCCAGAAAATTCATGAGTTCAACTCGAAAATCATCAAGTGTGAACTCACTGAGTGAAACATTATCGTCCATTTCTTCCAAGTCAATCACCTCGTCTTTGAGGCGTACCAATTGTTTCTCACGATATGTAAGTTCTTCAGCCACCAGGGACTCTAATTGATCTGGTTCGAGAAGATTATCCGAACCACTGGCAGCAAGATCGACCATAGCCATGCGTGCTTCAACACGATCTTTTAAATTAAGATATTTGTTTAAATCTTCAGTAGGCCAGAAGTTTACAAGCTGAATTTGTTTGTTAATGCTGCCCAAGCGGTCAATTCTACCAAACCGTTGAATAATTCGTACCGGGTTCCAATGAATGTCGTAGTTAATGAGGTAATCGCAATCTTGCAGGTTTTGACCCTCTGAAATACAATCGGTGGCGATGAGGATGTCAATTTCTTCATCCTGGGGCATTGATGACATTTTTTCACGATGTTTGGAACGGGGTGAAAAGTTGGTCAGAATGGAGACATAATCCGTCTGTCGCTTAAAGCCAATGGGTTTTAAAGTACTATGATTATCGCCAGTGCCACCTACAACCAATGCACAGTGTAATTTCAGATCCTCTGATACCCAGTTTTTTAGGCTTCTATAGAGATATTGTGCAGTATCTGAAAAAGCTGTAAACACAAGCACTTTTCGATTACCTTCATTGAGCGGGTGATTTATTTTGTTTTGTATTTGATGTTTCAATTCCTGAAGTTTGGCATCCCTATCCGCCGTAACGGCAGCAGCTTTCTCGTGAATACTTATCAATTGTTTACGGTCTTTATTGAGATCTTTTTTCCATTCTTCACGTTTCAGGTGTTCCAATTGAATAGGAAGCTTTTTGCCTACTGTTAACCTTTCTAGTAATTCCGCCTCCTCTTCATCACCTTGATCCGTGAATAGATCAGGACGTGTATAATCATCGAAGTTCCCTTCGAAATGATCTATCTTCTCTAAAAGATTATCGATTTTCCTGATTGTACGGTCTATTGAAACTTCAAAGCTATATACGGAACTTTCTAGTCGCTTCAAATAATTTGTTCGCATCATACCGATCAGATAAGATTCGCGTTTTCTTTGATCATTGAAGCTTGCCAACTTTCCTTCGTCTTTAATGTATTTGCTAACATAGGCATCTTGCAAATATGCTGTTGGATTGAAGATTGATAACTTATACTCTGAAATAGCTGCATGCAAGTCATCATATGATGGAAAGTAACCCTTAATATCTGTCGCCGGATGCAGAGCCAATGGCTTGAGTCTTTTCGGAAACTCGCCAATATCTTTACTTCCATAATAGCTGATGATGTGTCGTCGTGAGCGTGCAATGGTTAATTCGTCAAGTAACTTGAAAAAAGTGGAATCCAATGCATCAAGTAAGCGACGAACTTTACGTTCCGGGTTTTTTTTCGGATCTGCCCACTTGGTGAAATTGGTCTGGGCATTCTTCATTACCTGAGAAATGCTATATATACCAAGCGAATCGCCAAAAGCCATGTCTTGATCTTGTGTGATCAACAGGAACTGGTTTCGTAAATCCTTGAGACTGTTATTCAGAGGGGTTGCAGAAAGCAACAGTACTTTGGTGTCAACACCAGATTGAAGAACCTGTTCCATAAGAAATTCGTACCGTGTAATCTTTCGAGTGCCATCCTCTTCAGTTTTACCTCGGGCATTATTGCGGAAATTGTGAGATTCGTCGATGACGATGAGATTATAATTTCCCCAGTTATGAGTATCGTAGGCATCTCTGCCCAAATCGGTATGAGCTAAAACATCAAATGCAAACCGATCTCTGAGGAGTGGATTGAGTTTGTCGTTTTCTCGGTAAATAGTCCAGTTGCCTTCAAGTTTTTTAGGGCAGAGTACCAGCACTCGACCATTAAGGAGTTCGAAATATTTAATGACAGCTAATGCTTCAAAAGTCTTACCCAAGCCTACGCTATCCGCAATTATGCAACCGTTATGCTTCAATATTTTATTGATTGCACCTTTGACCCCATCTTTTTGGAATTCATAAAGCATATCCCATACGTCAGATTCGAAGAAGCCAGTCTTCTCATCGAGGAGGCCACCTCGCTCTGCCTCTGACAGGTAATCTTCAAAAATATGAAAAAGCGTCTTGAAGTATACTAATTCTGGAGTTTGATTCTGATTCTACTTCGAAAGGTAATC
>CAYTHG010000434.1:0-3353 GCA_964437525.1 uncultured Myxococcales bacterium
CGAATGGGGAAAGCAATGGATGGTCCGGTTCCTCAAAAGCCAGCCATGATTCCGGCCCGCCCATAATCAGTCTTGCATTCGGCAAGACGAGTTTAAGCCTTACTGCCAGTTGGACCTGCGTTTCGATACTCCACAGGTAAGAGGAAAAAGCCACCACATCCGGCTTGTAATCCAGCAGTTGCGATATGGCGCTGGAGATGGGCGATGATGTCAAAAACTCGAATGTGCGCCATTGGATGTCGGGCTGGCGTTTTGCCACAGCAGCCTGCAAAAATGGACCGGCAATGGTTTGATAATGATATCGACAATGAAAACTGATAAACGCCACACGCATGTCTTTGCCCTTCTTTTGCTGTAAAATAGCCTTGTTTGGGCAAAATTCATAGGAAATTTCTGACACTTGGTCTGATCCAAATTCATATAAATAAAACCCTTTGACATTTACCCCGCCTTTTGATTCCTTATAGCTCTTGTTGTTCTTGTAGTATCGAAAAGAGGTCAAGATGTTCTCGTCTTTGAATTCTGTGAAAAGCTTTTTTGCTATTGTTATGGTGTCGCTTGGGGCTTTGTTCTTATATTCCTGCGCGGGTAAGCTTGCGCCCGTGCCCGTTCCTCAAGCAGATAATTCCGATACACAAATTAAAATGGAGAATGCCATGACGGGTGAAGGTTTTGCCGTCTTTTGCAAGTTGAGTAAAAAGAAAGCCTTGGAAGCGGTGGCCACTCTCAAGACCGCAAAGGATCCAAGTGCATCCGAAGTGCTGGGGCTGATGAATTCCGTTGAAATGAACATGGACGATGCCTACAACCGCGCCGGGTTATTCCAGTACACCCATCCGGACAAGGTCGTCAGAGAAGCTGCTGCAAAATGCGAGCAGGATATCGTGCAGCTCGACACATCCTTAAAGCTCGACCACGATCTGTATCTTGTTTTTGCTGGGCTTGAAGGTTCCAAAGACAAGCTCGATGCCACCGACGCACGCTATCTCGAAAAGATCCTGCGCGAGTTCAGGCGCAACGGTGTCGATAAAAGCGAGGATGTGCGCAACAAAATCGCCGAATTGAAAAAGAGCATGACGGAGCTTGAGCAGACTTTCGACCGCAATCTGGCAGCGGATACGCGCTTTGTCGAGTTGAAAGACGCCGCCCGTCTTGCAGGTCTGCCGCAGGATTTTATAGACAGCCACAAGCCCGATGAAAACGGCGTGATAAAAGTCAGCACCAACTGGCCGGATTACTATCCCGTCATGCAGTACGCCAAGGACGCGCAGCTCAGACACGACATGTGGATGAACATGATGGGTCTCGGTTTTCCCAAGAACACGCAGGTCTTTGTGGATGTCCTCAAGGTCCGTAGCGAGTTTGCAAAGCTGCTCGGGTATGCAAGCTGGGCCGACTATGCCACCGAAGAGATGATGATAAAGTCCCCCGCCAATTCCGGTGAGTTCATCGACAAGCTTGCAGATCTGGCTCGCCCGATTGCCGAGCGCGACAAGCAGGAATTGCTGGAATTCAAAAAGACGCTGGTTCCCGATGCAACCGCTATCGATCCTTGGGAGAAGCATTACATCAAGCGTCTGGCAAAGGCCGCCAAATATAATTACTCCCAAGAAGAAGTCAGGCGCTACTTTGAGATAGACAAGGTCAGGCAGGGCATACTTGAAACCAGCTCCAGACTTTATGGTATAGAGTTCAAGCCGGTCGAAGGCGAGAAGTTCTGGCACGAGAGCGTGCAGGTCTTTGATGTGTTCGAAAACGGTGAGAGAATAGGGCGCATACATCTCGATCTTTTCCCGCGCGAGAACAAGTTCAAATCCTTTGCCATGTTCCCCATGGTGGGCGGTGTCGATGGCATACGTATTTCGCAGGGAGCCATTGTCGGCAACTTCCCCGATCCTTCAAAGAGCCAAGGCCCGGCCTTGGTAGATCATTACGACGTGGTGACGTTCTTCCACGAGTTCGGCCACCTCATGCACCACATACTTTCCGGCAAGCAGCGCTATATGCGCTTCTCCGGCACGGCCACCGAATGGGATTTCGTCGAAGTTCCTTCGCAGCTTTATGAAGAGTGGGCCTGGGACCACGATGTCTTGAAAACTTTTGCCACCGACTCAGAAGGCAAAGCCATTCCCGAAGAACTGGTTGCCAAAGTTCAGGCTTCCGACAACTTCGCTAAGGGCTTGCAGGTTCAGCAGCAGATGTATTACGCGGCATTGTCTCGCGGGCTGTACGTGACCGACCCCGAAGGCATAGACATCGAAAAATTCAACAAGGAAGTCTGCGCAAAATATTCTCCCTGGCCTTATGTCGAAGGCACGCACTTCATCGAAGGCTTCTCGCACCTGATAGGCTACTCATCCAACTACTACACCTACATGTGGTCGCTGGTAATCGCAAAAGATATGGTCTCGCCCTTCAAAGCCAAGGGCATGATGGACCTTGAAACCTCCACCGCCTACCGCAAAGCCGTACTGGGCGCAGGCGGCAGCAACGATGCCGCAGAGCTGGTCAAGGTGTTCTTAGGCCGTGAGTTCCAGTTTGAGGCATTCAAGAGCTGGTTGGAGAAGAAGTAGGGCAGGGTATTTAAAGGAAAAACATTTTCCATCAGGCGGAGCGGGCTTTTGCTCGTTCCGCCTTTTTTGTTTTGTGGGGTGGGATTTGAAGGTCGCGTGAGATATTCATATGGTCTGCTCATTTGCTATTTGAACTAAAAAGTTTTGAAATCCTTGGGTCTGTGATGTTTAGCTGGTATATTCTAATCCATTCATTAAATATGTTATAGAATCACCATAGAATCCAAGATAGGGACCCAAAATGGCAAAAAGAAAGTATTGGCTCAATTTGTTTACTGGGAAAACTTGGGAGGAATTTCATAATGCAGGAGCAACGGTTTCTGGATTCAGAAAGAGTCGATGGTCAACTATTCAGAAAATCCAAAAAGGCGATTACCTACTTTGCTATCTAACGGGTGTTAGCCGATTCATTGGAATCCTCGAAGTTACTTCAAAGCCATATCTGGATAATTCGAAAATTTGGGAAGATGAGGATTTCCCTTGCCGAATCAAAGTGAAAGTCATTCACTCCTTAAGCTACCTTCATGCAATTCCAGTCAAACTGCTGAGTGACAAGCTCTCTTTCTTTCAAGACATGCCTCATCCAAACTCCTGGACTGGACGTTTCAGAGGATCGCCTACGAAGTGGAAAAACTTGGATGGCGAAGCTGTTGTAAATGCAGTGAGAGATGCCGAGGAAAATCCTGTAGATCGTCCTTTCGATGAAAAGAAACTACTGAAGCGTCCAAAATCTTACGAGTCAAAAATAGGCCCTGTAACAATTCCAGAGGATGAGGATAA
>CAYTHG010000435.1:0-3350 GCA_964437525.1 uncultured Myxococcales bacterium
AAATAAATGATTATGAAACGCGTTTTAAAGTCAGCTTCCAGTCAACTTTTTCATGGTTACTTCTTGCAGCTTCCTCCAATTTTATTCGGCATACAGACGCTTGCGCATTCCTTGGTGCCACTTGGTCCACATTTCTTTCTTAGACGGATTCACAGGCGGTGGATTCACCCAAGCTGGTAAATCTTTGTATTCGCAAATGTTATCCATATTTTCTTTTACAGACTGTCCTCCGATAGACTCAATGTCTGGTCCGCTGTGTTCTTTTTGCCAGTAGGTGTAGTTCTCGTAATTGGAATTGTAGGCGAGCAGTACGCCACCTGAAGCGTCAAAGGGTTCTTCCAGGTCAACATCGAGATCGGCGTTGATACCGGCATAAATGATGTTCTCGCCCTTTGCTTCCGGGTATACGACGGAATCGCTGTTGACGTTGAAATACGCACCGGAGAAGGGCTCAAGCTGTAAACTGTTCGAACTGCCGGGAGCTATAGGGCAGGATTGCGATTGAAGAGTATCGGACATTCCATTGTAGCTGTAATCTCCGCTTTCGGATTGTTTCCAGAGAGCAATCAGCGAATTGAAATGAGCTTCTTCGAAGCCAATCCCCAATTCTTCGTTGATAAGCGCGTCGGCTTCCTGGGGGCTGCCTTTGTCAAGGTTGAATATCTTGACGTAACCGTCGGAGCTTCCCTCGAACTGCCCGGCCAGATAGGTCCAGAAAAGATACGCCTGAGCGTAGTTGTCGTATCGGGCATAAGTCCAGTGAACAAGGGATAAGCCAGTTTTAATGAGGTTCTGCGGGTCGTACATATAGTAAGCTGCGGCGTATTGGTTGTCGCCGAACACAAGATTGACGGCACTCTCGGCCAGTCCTTCGTCGTGGTATTCCCAATATGGCTCTGTAAAACCGTGGCGTTTGTGGTAAAGCAAGTGCTGGAATTCATGGGCGGCTACGGTGTGGAGTTGATCGGTCTCGACACGCACATTCAGGTGAATCATATCCATAGCATTAGAATGCATTCCCCACCATCCCATAGTGGTTTCGTCCGGATATTGATTGATGGGAGAGAAATAACCGCCGTAATAATTGCCGCCGTTCAAACCGAGAATCAAAATCTTGCCGTTTTCATCAAGATCGGGTGCGTCAATGAGTTTTTCTGTTTCTATCGGGTATATCTTGGTGTCAAATGTATTGACCAGACCACTGAAACCGCTGATGTTGTAGCCTTCTTCAACATATAATACGCAATGTTCGCCTACGGCAAGACGCTTTGCTGAAATCTTCTCCAGTGAGTAATCGCTGGAAGAAAAATCCGCCACCCAGAAATCATATTTATCGGCAGCCGCAAATGTTCCCGTCAAATCTTCGGTTATGGGATCATCGTCGGCAATCGAAAGATCATATTCAGCGCCAAGCTTCTGGCTTTCTGTTTTGAGGGTAACTGTGTTTTCAGGCATGTTGTAGGAAACGCTATTGATTTCTAGCAGTTCCCCATCCAATTCTATCTCGTATTGAAGAACATTTTGCGCAAAGTCAATTCCGGGATTGAGGTTGAATTGTATCTTTACCGTCTCTCCATCGGGAGCCCAAGTACTCTCAATTTCCAATTCGCCTTCACCCTCTCCTTCACCTTCACCTTCGCCTTCACCCTCGCCTTCACCCTCGCCTTCACCCTCGCCTTCACCCTCGCCTTCGCCTTCACCCTCGCCTTCGCCTTCACCCTCGCCTTCGCCCTCGCCTTCGCCTGAGTTGTCGCCATCCTCCGGCTCCCAGTCGAAGTCATCGTCGCCGCCACATGAAGCAATATTTACTGATAAAACGAAAAACAAGAGAAGCATAAAAAATGAATAGTTAATTCTCATCGACCATATCCTACTTACTTATAGAAGACTCAAAATGTAAAGCACATCTATTTCGGCGTGTAGTGTAGCAAATTTTCCAAATGATGAAAGCAGAACTTGTAATAAATATTCTGAACTGGAACCAAAGGAGAGTTTCCGCTTTCGAGTTCATTAATTATTTGTGTTTAAGACATGTTAGCTAATGGCATCGTTCTTCAGAGACGAGAAGCTTTTTGTCTCATTTTCATTCTGGCAATTCAAATGTCGCCTTTAAAGCGGCATGATCGGAGCCGCCCAAGCCGAATCCGTTTTGCCCTCTGACGCTTTCTGTTGTGCCACTGATGTATTCGCCTGAGGCATCGTTTGCAATGAATAGATGGTCGATAGCCTGGTAATTTCCACTCCAATAGTATGTGGCGGCATCGTAATCGGAAAGCTCGCTTGCAACTCTAAGAAGCTTGTTGTTTTTCTCAATTTCGTCTATCGGGTCAGACCCCGGCGTGTCGTTCAAGTCTCCACCGAATACGATCAAGGCTTCAGGGCTTTTGCTGGCTCTTTCCGTGACAATCTTGTACGCGCCCGCAGCTTCAGCCCAGCGCCTGTCGGGATCGTCGTTGGCTTTGCTCTTGAAATGCGCAGAGAATACAATAACTTTGTGGCCGTTGACATTCAATTGGACTTCAAGAAAATCGCGAGCGAAATAAACGACCTCGCCATTTGGTTTATGTAAGACCTCGCCCCAATGACTGATTGTCTGCAAGCGCTCGCCCTTCGCAATTATGGCAACATCAAGTGATGCATCGTAATTTGTCTCGCCGATAACATAGATGGGATAGTTCTCATCCAAATAACTCCTGATGGTCGCCACGCATTGGGCTTTCTCAATTTCCTGCAATAGAATGATGTCCACGTCCATATCGTTTATGGCATTGGCAATTTGCTCGGCGCGTGCATCGAATTCAGATGAGGTCAACTGCACCTCGTAGTCGTTGGAGCCGCATTGCCCTGAATCGCAGATTGTGTCGAAATACCTTCTGACATTGAAGGTTCCAATGGTAATCGAGTCTCCCGGGATATGGTCGTAATCCACATCCTCTTCGATTATGGAATCCTTATCCAGATCGCCATCGGCAACGTTGTCTTTGTCGCCATCTACAGAATCATGTATATCGGCATCGCCATCCTCGCCGGAAGATTCTCCCTGTTCAAGCGAATCCTCCAAGTCGCCGTCCTCTTCACCGCTATCGTCGTCATCATCATCGTCTTTATCGACAAAGTAGGGAGTTCCCTCGGATGCGCAAGACAGGCAGACAAACAGCACTACCGCTAAAATCAATAACTGGCTTATTTTTTTCATGATCACTCACAATCCAAGGCAAAGTTTATATACCAGCACAATCTATTAAATATAACACGCTATTGCTCAATAATTCAGCAATATTCTACAGAAGGTTTGGGCTTGTTCAGGAATTACAACATGAGTACTTCAATAATTTCTGTTATCGCATTCA